>JAGZLW010000003.1 GCA_018364455.1 Streptococcus mitis
AATGGATTGATGACACCTGTTGTTTACAATGCTGAGAAGATGACTCTTTCAGAGTTGGTTGTAGCCTTCAAGGATGTTATTGGCCGTACCTTGGATGGCAAATTGGCTCCAAGTGAACTTCAAAATTCAACATTTACTATCAGTAACTTGGGAATGTTTGGCGTTCAGTCCTTTGGTCCTATCATCAACCAACCAAACTCAGCTATCCTTGGTGTCAGTTCGACAATTGAGAAGCCAGTTATCGTCAATGGTGAAATTGTCATTCGCCCTATCATGAGCCTAGGATTAACTATCGACCACCGTGTCGTAGATGGTATGGCTGGTGCTAAGTTTATGAAAGACTTGAAAGAATTGATTGAAAATCCAATCTCAATGTTGATTTAAGAGCAAGAGTATTCATTTTTAAGATATAGATAAAGGAAGGAAGACATGGCCTTAGAAGTAATTATGCCAAAAGCCGGCGTGGATATGACAGAAGGACAAATCGTTCAATGGAATAAAAAAGTCGGAGAATTTGTAAAAGAAGGAGAAATCCTTTTGGAAATCATGACTGATAAAGTCAGCATGGAATTGGAAGCCGAAGAAGATGGGTACTTGATTGCTATCCTTAAAGGAGATGGCGAAACTGTCCCTGTAACGGAAGTTATCGGTTACCTTGGTGAAGAAGGGGAAAATATCCCAACAGCTGGAGCCGTAGCGCCAGAAGCTAGTCCAGTACCTGTAGCAAGTGCCTCAAGCGATGATGGTAAGAGCGATGATGCTTTTGATATCGTTGTGATTGGTGGAGGTCCTGCTGGTTATGTTGCAGCCATCAAAGCTGCCCAACTTGGTGGTAAGGTTGCTCTTGTTGAGAAATCTGAACTTGGTGGAACCTGCTTAAACCGTGGATGTATCCCAACCAAGACCTACCTTCATAACGCTGAAATCATCGAGAATATTGGTCATGCCGCAAACCGTGGTATCATAATCGAAAATCCAAACTTCACTGTAGATATGGACAAACTCCTTGAAACCAAGTCTAAGGTTGTTAATACCTTGGTTGGTGGAGTTGCTGGTCTTCTTCGTAGCTACGGAGTTACTGTTCATAAGGGTATCGGTACTATTACTAAAGACAAGAATGTCTTGGTAAATGGTTCTGAATTGCTTGAAACCAAGAAAATCATCCTAGCTGGTGGTTCAAAAGTTAGCAAAATCAACGTTCCTGGTATGGAATCTCCACTTGTGATGACTAGTGACGACATTCTTGAAATGAACGAAGTGCCAGAAAGCCTCGTAATCATTGGTGGTGGTGTTGTCGGTATTGAGCTTGGTCAAGCCTTCATGACATTTGGTTCAAAAGTAACTGTCATCGAAATGATGGACCGTATCGTCCCAGCTATGGACGCTGAAGTTTCTAAGAACCTTCGCTTGATTCTTGAGCGTAAAGGTATGACCATCTTAACTGACACTAAACTCCAAGAAATCATCGAAGAAAATGGTCAACTTCGTATCAAGGTTGAAGGAAAAGACGATATCATCGCAAGCAAAGCGCTTCTTTCAATTGGTCGTGTGCCAGACCTTGAAGGTATTGGAGAGGTTGAGTTTGAATTGGATCGTGGTCGCATCAAGGTCAACGAATACATGGAAACTTCTGTTCCAGGTATTTACGCACCAGGTGACATCAACGGTACTAAGATGTTGGCACACGCAGCTTTCCGTATGGGTGAAGTTGCCGCTGAAAATGCCCTTAAAGGAAATCATGCTGTTGCCAAGTTGAATTTGACTCCTGCAGCTATCTACACACTTCCAGAAGTAGCAGCAGTAGGTTTGACAGAAGAACAAGCCCGTGAGAAATATGATGTAGCCATCGGTAAATTCAACTTTGCTGCTAACGGTCGTGCCATTGCATCTGATGCTGCTCAAGGTTTCGTTAAAGTTATCGCAGATAAGAAATACGGTGAAATCCTTGGTGTTCATATCATCGGTCCTGCAGCTGCAGAATTGATTAACGAGGCATCAAGCATTATTGAAATGGAAATCACTGTTGAAGAAATGCTGAAGACTATCCACGGACACCCAACCTACTCTGAAGTGATGTACGAAGCATTTGCGGATGTTTTAGGAATGGCCATCCATTCACCTAAGAAAAAATAAAAGAAAGATAACCTAGACTGGAAAATATCTTTCCAGTCTCTATCGTATAAAGGGATATCATGAAATATATTATCAATCATTCAAACGACACTGCCTTTAATATTGCCTTGGAAGAATACGCCTTTAAACATCTTTTGGATGAGGATCAAATCTTCCTACTTTGGATTAACAAGCCATCTATCATTGTTGGTCGTCACCAGAATACCATCGAAGAAATCAACCGTGATTATGTTCGAGAAAATGGTATTGAGGTGGTCCGCCGTATCAGCGGTGGTGGAGCTGTTTACCACGATTTAAATAACCTCAACTACACGATCATTTCAAAAGAAGATGAAAATAAGGCATTTGACTTCAAGAGCTTCTCAACTCCAGTTATTAATACACTAGCTCAACTTGGTGTTAAAGCTGAATTTACAGGCCGTAATGACTTAGAGATTGATGGCAAGAAATTCTGTGGCAATGCCCAAGCCTATATCAATGGTCGTATCATGCACCACGGTTGCTTGCTCTTTGACGTTGATTTATCAGTCCTCGCAAATGCTCTTAAGGTTTCAAAAGATAAATTTGAATCAAAAGGGGTGAAATCTGTCCGTGCCCGTGTCACCAATATTGTCAATGAACTACCAGAAAAAATCACAGTCGAAGAATTCCGTGATTTGCTATTGGAATACATGAAAAAAGAGTATCCAGAGATGACAGAATACGTTTTTTCTGAGGAAGAATTGGCTGAAATCAATCGCATCAAGGATACTAAGTTTGGTACTTGGGACTGGAACTACGGTAAATCACCTGAATTTAACGTCCGTCGTGGAACAAAATTCACTAGTGGTAAGGTTGAAGTTTTTGCTAATGTCGTCGAATCAAAAATCCAAGACATCAAGATTTATGGTGACTTCTTTGGTATTGAAGACGTTGCTGCAGTAGAAGATGTCCTTCGTGGGGTGAAATACGAACGCGAAGATGTCCTTAAGGCGCTAGAAACCATTGATATCACACGCTACTTCGCTGGTATTAGCCGTGAAGAAATCGCTGAAGCTGTAGTAGAGTAAAGAAAAGCTATTTGTTAGTCATTGTGGGTTGCAGAAAAGATATTATCTGGATAGGACAAGTCTTAAAACCTGCTGAACGAGAATCAAAAAGAACTCACTTCCAATGCTTAATAAAAAAACTCGGAAGTTTGTTCTGAGTCAACTAAATACGACTATTTGCAATTGAATATAGAGATGAGAAGGTCAGTAGTAGATTATCTGTAAGGTGACACAGACATGAGTTGTTTTTGATTTCTTCTTGCTATAAATATCCCAAAAGACTATTATTTCTATAGTTGAACGATACCTCAAAAGTTAGACATAGAAAATCTAATTTTTGGGGTATTTTATAATTTTTAATTCAGGCTCTTTTTAGTATCAAAAAATGTTGAAGAAAAATGTAGACGTAGCCTTTCAACTTAATCCTATTTATTGCTTACTATCCAATAAAATTGAAAAGGATGGAAAAAAGGATAAATTTGTGATATACTTTATTTTAAAGACCTTATTAGAAATCTTGAAAGAGTATTGAAAACTTAGAATGAGAAAAATTGTTATCAATGGTGGATTACCACTACAAGGTGAAATCACTATTAGTGGTGCTAAAAATAGCGTTGTGGCCTTAATTCCAGCTATCATATTGGCTGATGATGTGGTGACTTTGGATTGTGTTCCAGATATTTCGGATGTAGCCAGTCTTGTCGAAATTATGGAATTGATGGGAGCTACTGTTAAGCGTTATGACGATGTCTTGGAGATTGATCCAAGAGGTGTTCAAAATATTCCAATGCCTTATGGTAAAATTAACAGTCTTCGTGCATCTTACTATTTTTATGGGAGCCTCTTAGGCCGTTTTGGTGAAGCGACAGTTGGTTTACCGGGAGGATGTGATCTTGGTCCTCGTCCGATTGACCTACACCTTAAGGCTTTTGAAGCTATGGGTGCCACTGTTAGCTACGAGGGAGATAACATGAAGTTATCTGCTAAAGATACAGGACTTCATGGTGCAAGTATTTACATGGACACGGTTAGTGTAGGGGCAACGATCAATACGATGATTGCTGCGGTTAAAGCGAATGGTCGTACCATTATTGAAAATGCAGCCCGTGAACCTGAAATTATTGATGTAGCTACCCTCTTGAATAATATGGGAGCCCATATCCGCGGTGCAGGAACTAATATCATCATTATTGATGGTGTTGAAAGATTGCATGGAACCCGTCATCAGGTGATTCCAGACCGTATCGAAGCTGGAACATATATTTCTTTAGCTGCTGCAGTTGGCAAGGGGATTCGTATAAATAATGTTCTTTACGAACACCTAGAAGGATTTATTGCTAAGCTGGAAGAAATGGGAGTGAGAATGACTGTATCTGAAGACAGCATTTTTGTCGAAGAGCAGTCTAATTTGAAAGCAATCAATATTAAGACAGCTCCTTACCCAGGCTTTGCAACTGATTTGCAACAACCGATTACCCCTCTTTTATTAAGAACGAATGGTCGTGGTACAATTGTCGATACGATTTACGAAAAACGTGTAAATCATGTTTTTGAACTAGCAAAGATGGATGCGGACATTTCGACAACAAATGGTCATATTTTGTACACAGGTGGACGTGATTTGCGTGGGGCCAGTGTTAAAGCGACTGACCTACGAGCTGGGGCTGCACTAGTCATTGCTGGGCTTATGGCTGAAGGTAAAACTGAAATTACCAATATCGAGTTTATCTTACGTGGTTATTCTGATATTATTGAAAAATTACGTAATCTAGGAGCGGATATTACACTTGTTGAGGATTAAACCGTAGAGGTGTTTATGAATATTTGGACCAAATTAGCAATGTTTTCTTTTTTTGAAACGGATCGCTTGTATTTGCGTCCTTTCTTTTTTAGTGATAGTCAAGACTTCCATGAGATAGCCTCAAATCCTGAAAATTTACAATTTATTTTCCCAACTCAGGCAAGTCTAGAAGAAAGTCAATATGCACTGGCCAATTACTTTATGAAGTCCCCTTTGGGAGTGTGGGCTATTTGTGACCAGAAAAATCAACAAATGATTGGTTCTATTAAATTTGAGAAGTTAGATGAAATCAAAAAAGAAGCTGAGCTTGGCTATTTTTTGAGAAAAGATGCTTGGTCGCAAGGATTTATGACAGAGGTTGTTAGAAAAATTTGTCAGCTTTCTTTTGAGGAATTTGGCTTAAAACAATTATCTATTATTACCCACCTCGAAAATGAAGCAAGTCAAAAGGTTGCTCTTAAGTCTGGATTTAGTTTGTTTCGTCAGTTTAAGGGAAGTGATCGTTACACAAGAAAAATGCGGGATTATCTTGAATTTCGGTATGTAAAAGGAGAATTCAATGAGTAAGCATCAGGAAATTCTAAGCTATTTGGAGGAATTACCAGTAGGTAAAAGGGTCAGTGTGCGTAGCATTTCAAACCATCTGGGAGTCAGTGATGGAACGGCCTATCGGGCCATTAAAGAAGCTGAAAACCGTGGAATTGTAGAGACTCGCCCAAGAAGTGGTACTATCCGTGTTAAATCTAAGAAAGTTGCCATAGAGAGATTAACTTTTGCTGAAATTGCAGAAGTGACTTCTTCTGAGGTTCTGGCTGGGCAAGAAGGTTTAGAGAGAGAATTCAGTAAGTTTTCAATTGGTGCCATGACTGAACAAAATATCTTGTCTTACCTTCACGATGGGGGGCTCTTGATTGTCGGAGACCGTACCCGTATCCAACTGTTAGCACTTGAAAATGAAAATGCTGTTCTTGTGACAGGAGGATTTCATGTTCATGATGATGTGATTAAACTGGCCAATCAAAAAGGAATTCCGGTTCTGAGAAGCAAACATGACACATTCACCGTCGCGACCATGATCAATAAAGCCTTGTCAAATGTCCAAATCAAGACTGATATTTTGACAGTTGAGAAGCTTTATCGTCCAAGTCATGAATATGGTTTTCTGAGAGAGACCGACACTGTTAAAGATTATTTGGACTTGGTACGTAAGAATCGTAGCAGTCGTTTCCCTGTTATCAATCAACATCAGGTCGTTGTTGGGGTTGTTACTATGAGAGATGCGGGTGATAAGTCACCAAGTACCACAATTGATAAGGTCATGTCTCGTAGTCTATTTTTAGTTGGATTATCGACAAATATTGCCAATGTGAGTCAACGGATGATTGCTGAAGACTTTGAAATGGTACCGGTTGTTCGGAATAATCAAACCTTGCTTGGAGTTGTGACACGACGAGATGTCATGGAGAAGATGAGTCGTTCTCAAGTTTCGGCTCTACCAACTTTTTCTGAGCAGATTGGTCAAAAACTCGCTTATCACCATGATGAAGTCGTCATTACAGTGGAACCCTTTATGCTTGAGAAAAACGGTGTTTTGGCCAATGGTGTATTGGCAGAAATCTTGACTCATATGACCCAAGATTTAGTTGTGAATAGTGGGCGCAATCTCATTATTGAGCAGATGCTGATCTACTTTTTGCAGGCTGTTCAGATAGATGATATACTACGCATTCAAGCACGCATTATTCATCATACTAGACGATCAGCTATTATTGATTACGATATTTATCATGGTCATCAGATCGTTTCAAAGGCAAATGTAACCGTTAAAATTAATTAGAAACTAGGAGAAAAAATGATAACATTAAAATCAGCTCGTGAAATCGAAGCTATGGATAAGGCCGGTGATTTTCTAGCAAGTATCCATATTGGCTTGCGTGATTTGATTAAGCCTGGCGTAGATATGTGGGAAGTTGAAGAATACGTTCGCCGTCGTTGTAAGGAAGAAAATTTCCTTCCGCTTCAGATTGGGGTTGACGGTGCAATGATGGACTATCCTTATGCTACCTGTTGCTCTCTTAACGATGAAGTAGCTCATGCCTTCCCTCGTCACTATATCTTGAAAGATGGTGATTTGCTCAAGGTTGACATGGTTTTGGGAGGTCCAATTGCCAAGTCTGATCTGAATGTCTCAAAATTAAACTTCAACAATGTGGAACAAATGAAAAAATACACTCAGAGCTATTCTGGTGGTCTAGCAGACTCTTGTTGGGCTTATGCTGTTGGTACACCGTCCGAAGAAGTAAAAAATCTGATGGATGTAACTAAAGAAGCCATGTATAAGGGGATTGAGCAAGCTGTTGTTGGGAACCGTATTGGTGATATCGGTGCAGCCATTCAAGAATACGCTGAAAGTCGTGGTTACGGTGTAGTGCGTGATTTGGTTGGTCATGGTGTTGGCCCAACCATGCACGAAGAACCAATGGTTCCTAACTATGGTATTGCTGGTCGTGGACTTCGTCTCCGTGAAGGAATGGTTTTGACCATTGAACCAATGATCAATACAGGTGACTGGGAAATTGATACAGATATGAAAACTGGTTGGGCGCATAAGACCATTGACGGTGGACTGTCATGCCAATATGAACACCAATTCGTGATTACGAAAGATGGACCTGTTATCTTGACTAGTCAGGGTGAAGAAGGAACTTATTAAAATAAGTAAAAGTAGATTGAAGAAAAAGTGGTTCTTTGGACAATTTTCTTCAATTTTTTCTTTTATCTATAGTGAAATGAAAAAACCGAACAATTTGATTGAGAAATTCAAATCAATTTCTAACAATGTTTTAGAAAACATAGTGTACTATTAAAGAGTTTGTTTAATATAATGACAAAAACAGTTAACCGTAGCAAACTTGATACAAATTTTAACATTTATAGTACAATAGGTTTAAATTCTTAAGAAAGTTGGTTCTTTATTGGAAACGATAGTCTTTTCAATCTCCGTTTTTCTAGCAGGGGTATTGTCCTTCTTTTCTCCCTGTATTTTTCCTCTTCTGCCAGTTTATGCTGGAATTTTATTGGATGATCAGGAAAGTGCAAAAAGCTTCTCCTTATTTGGAAGAAAAGTTGCTTGGTCAGGTTTGATTCGAACGCTTTGCTTTATCGCAGGTATTTCACTCATTTTCTTTATTCTAGGATTTGGTGCTGGTTACTTTGGTAATATTTTCTATGCCAATTGGTTTCGCTATACCATGGGAGCAATTATTATCATTTTAGGCCTTCACCAGATGGAAATTTTTCATTTTAAGAAATTAGAGGTTCAAAAAAGCTTTACTTTTAAGAAATCAGAAGCCAATCGTTATTGGTCGGCCTTTTTACTCGGTATTACCTTTAGCTTTGGTTGGACGCCTTGTATTGGTCCGGTTTTAAGTTCTGTTTTAGCGCTTGCGGCTTCTGGAGGCAATAGTGCTTGGCAAGGAGCTATTTATACCTTGATTTACACTCTGGGGATGGCCATTCCTTTCTTGGTCTTGGCCCTAGCTTCAGGAGTCGTGATGCCTTATTTTAGTAAAATCAAGCGTCATATGATGCTACTGAAGAAAATTGGTGGTTTCCTCATTATTTTAATGGGAATTTTGTTACTATTAGGACAAGTAAATGTTCTAGCTGGAATTTTTGAATAAAGGAGAAAAAGATGAAAAAAGTAATGTTTGCTGGCTTAAGCCTCTTGTCATTAGTCGTATTGATAGCCTGTGGTGAGGAAGAAACTAAAAAGACTCAAGCTCCACAACAATCCCCAAAACAACAGCAACAAACGCCTGTACAACAAATTGCTGTTGGAAAAGATGCTCCAGACTTCACATTGCAATCTATGGATGGTAAAGAAGTTAAGTTATCTGATTATAAGGGTAAAAAAGTCTATTTGAAGTTTTGGGCTTCCTGGTGTGGTCCATGTAAGAAAAGTATGCCTGAGTTGATGGAATTAGCTGCAAAACCAGATCGCGATTTTGAAATTCTTAGTGTCATTGCACCGGGTATTCAAGGCGAAAAACTGTTGAGCAATTCCCACAATGGTTCCAAGATCAAGGTTATAAGGATATCCCAGTTCTTTATGACACAAAAGCAACCACATTCCAAGCTTATCAAATCCGAAGCATTCCTACAGAATACCTGATTGACAGTCAAGGAAAGATTGGAAAGATACAATTTGGTGTTATCAGCAACGCGGATGCAGAAGCAGCCTTTAAAGAAATGAACTAGCATAGATAAAGAGAATCTGATTACAAATTTCATGGTATAATAGATGGTAACCGTAACGTTGCCGTCTTTTTTGTCGGCCAATAGAAAGAGAAGAGAATGTTAAAGAAAAATGATATTGTAGAAGTTGAAATTGTTGACTTGACCCATGAAGGCGCAGGAGTTGCCAAGGTGGATGGTTTGGTATTTTTTGTAGAGAATGCTTTACCAAGTGAAAAAATCCTTATGCGTGTCCTTAAGGTTAATAAAAAGATTGGTTTTGGTAAAGTTGAAGAATACCTTGTCCAGTCACCACACCGTAATCAAGATCTAGATTTGGCTTACCTGCGTTCAGGAATCGCTGATTTAGGTCATCTTGCATATCCAGAACAGCTTAAGTTTAAAACCAAGCAAGTTAAGGATAGTCTATACAAGATTGCTGGAATTGCAGATGTAGAAGTTGCTGAAACTTTGGGTATGAAAAATCCAGTTAAGTACCGCAACAAGGCACAGGTCCCTGTTCGTCGAGTAAATGGTATCTTGGAAACTGGATTTTTCCGTAAGAATTCTCATGACCTCATGCCTCTAGAAGATTTCTTTATCCAAGATCCTGTGATTGATGAGGTAGTAGTAGGACTACGTGACTTGCTCCGTCGTTATGACCTGAAACCTTATGATGAAAAGGAACAATCTGGCTTGATTCGAAATCTTGTGGTGCGTCGTGGTCACTATTCAGGGCAAATCATGGTTATTTTGGTAACAACTCGACCTAAAGTTTTCCGTGTTGACCAATTGATTGAACAACTAATCAAGCAGTTTCCAGAGATTGTGTCTGTTATGCAAAATATCAATGACCAGAACACTAATGCTATTTTTGGTAAGGAATGGCGCACACTTTATGGACAAGACTTTATCACTGACCAGATGTTGGGAAATGACTACCAAATCGCTGGTCCAGCCTTTTACCAAGTCAATACTGAAATGGCTGAAAAACTTTATCAAACAGCCATTGACTTTGCTGAATTAAAAGAAGATGATGTGGTTATTGATGCCTATTCTGGTATCGGGACGATTGGTCTTTCTGTTGCGAAACATGTCAAGGAAGTTTATGGTGTTGAGGTAATTCCAGAAGCGGTTGAGAATAGCAAGAAGAATGCCCAATTAAACAATATTTCAAACGCCCACTATGTCTGTGATACAGCCGAAAATGCCATGAAAAATTGGCTCAAAGACGGTATTCAACCAAGTGTTATTCTAGTAGACCCACCACGCAAGGGCTTGACCGAAAGCTTTATCAAAGCAAGCGCTCAAACAGGAGCTGACCGCATCGCCTATATCTCATGTAATGTCGCCACCATGGCGCGTGATATCAAACTCTACCAAGAATTGGGATATGAGTTGAAGAAAGTCCAGCCGGTGGATTTATTTCCGCAAACGCACCACGTGGAGTGTGTAGTGTTGCTACAACGAAAAAAAGGGTGAAAATCCTTGATTTTAAGCTATTTTACAAGCATTTTGTCTTTGTAGATAAAGGCAATTTTGACGTCAAAAAAGTCCTAAAAAGGCACATAGATGTATATGTATTTGTAGATGTCGTTTGCGCATCGGAAAAATGAATACAACAATAAATATTTATCTAAAGAGAGAACAATTGTATATTGTTCTCCTTTTTTATTTTCAGGAGGGAAAATGACAAAAGAATTACAATCATCACGCTATGTTGTCATTTCATTTTTAGTACGTGAAATGGGAATTGACATTGTTGAAGCCATCTCTCTTATGGCTGAATTAGAAAAAAGTGGCTTGGTTCAATTGGAATCAAGCGGAGATTTAACACTCAAAGAACTTGGAGGAGAGCTATGAAACGAATTACCGCAAATCAATACCAAACTTCAGAACGGTATTATAAATTACCTAAAATTCTTTTTGAGGATGAGAAATATATGGATATGAAACTAGAAGTAAAGGTGGCTTATTCTATTTTAAAAGATCGTTTAGAATTATCTCTCAGTCGTGGTTGGATAGATGAAGAAGGAGCAGTCTATTTAGTATTTTCTAACTCTAAACTGATGAAGCTGTTAGGTTGTTCGAAGTCAAAATTATTGTCCATCAAAAAAATTCTTAAAGAATATGACTTAATTGATGAAGTTCAACAGTCTTCAAGTGAGAAAGGGAGGCTAGCTAATAAGATTTATTTAGGGGAATTATCTTCTCCCCCAGTAGCTAATTCAAACAGGCCTAGTGTTAAAAAAAGACTAGGGCAGGTTGAAAATGAAACGGCCCCTGTCTCTTATTCAGCCCCTAGTGAGACTGAAGTTAGTGAGACTAAATATAGTGAGACTGATTCTTTATTTACTGAGGATGAGGAGGATAGGAATTCTCAACCTATTTTGAGAAGAAAAGTAGAAAAGGTCACAAAATATGATCGAGACTATATTTGGGGATTGGTACAAGATCAATTTAGACGAGAGGGTTTTTCTGAAGCAGCCAGTGATATAGCTATGACTGATTTTGAGAGAATCTATCAATATGCTCTAGATAATGTTCACTTTGTTAGACGTGCGGAAGTACTTGCTGAATTTGTGTTTAACGGTTTGTATTCTGTTTGGAACAATCGTGTTAGAAAAGGAGGTGGTTAAAATGTCGCCAATCGAGTGGATATTAGTTATGCTCATTTTAATTTCAAGTGGTGTGACACTTTGGACATTGATAGTCGATCAGAAAGGGGTAATCAAGAAATGAGATTTATTGATTTATTTTCAGGTATCGGTGGTTTTCGACTTGGAATGGAAAGTGTCGGACACGAGTGTATTGGATTTTGTGAGATTGATAAATTTGCTAGGAAATCTTATAAGTCCATTTTTCAAACGGAAGGAGAAATAGAATTTCATGACATACGAGATGTTTCAGATGACGAATTTAAAAAACTTAGAGGGAAAGTCGATGTCATCTGTGGGGGATTCCCTTGTCAAGCATTTTCAATCGCAGGAAGACGATTGGGATTTGAAGATACTAGAGGAACTTTGTTCTTTGAAATTGCTCGAGCGACCAAACAAATCCAACCACGTTTTCTTTTTCTTGAAAATGTTAAAGGCCTACTCAATCACGATGAGGGACGGACGTTCACCACAATTCTTACCACACTTGATGAGTTGGGGTTTGATGTTGAGTGGCAGGTGCTTAACAGTAAGGATTTTGGCGTTCCCCAAAACAGAGAGAGGGTGTTTATTATCGGACATTCTAGAAAGAAAGGTACCAGACTCCTATTTCCTTTCAGACGAGAAGGTCAAGCAACTAACCCTGAGACTTTGAAAGCACTAGGGAATTTAAATCCATCAAGAAGTGGAATGAGTGGTAAAGTCTATTATTCAGAAGGTCTTGCGCCAACCTTAGTTCGTGGAAAAGGAGAAGGATTTAAAGTTGCGATTCCTTGTATGACACCAGACAGATTAGAAAAAAGACAAAATGGTAGACGTTTCAAGGATAATCAAGAGCCGATGTTTACTTTAAATACTCAGGATCGCCATGGTATTGTCGTTGTTGGAGATTTACCAACTAGCTTTAAGGAAACTGGTCGCGTCTATGGAAGTGAGGGGCTATCTCCAACACTGACTACGATGCAAGGTGGAGATAAAATCCCCAAAATACTGATTCCAGAACCAATCCAATTTCTAAAAGTCCGAGAGGCAACGAAAAAAGGATATGCTCAAGCAGGGATTGGAGATTCAATCAATTTAGAAAGACCAAGTTCTCTGTATCGTCGAGGTAGAGTTGGAAAAGGTATAGCTAATACGTTAACAACTAGTGGACAAATGGGAGTAGTAGTGGCTAGCTATGAAGGAGAAGATAAACAAGTTTACCAAGTAGCTGGTGTCTTAATTGATGGGCAATTTTACCGTTTGAGGATACGACGAATCACTCCTAAAGAGTGTTTTAGACTGCAGGGCTTTCCTGATTGGGCTTTTGAAGCTGCTAGAAAAGTCTCTAGTAATAGTCAGCTCTATAAACAAGCTGGTAATAGTGTAACCGTTCCTGTGATTGCTGCAATCGCAAAGAAATTAAAAGAAATAGAGGAAAAAGATGAAAGCATTAAATAAAGAATCAATACTAGATTGTGATGAATTAGAAACAGAATTACATGATGCAGAAATCAGACAGCTGGATGAACAAATATTTTTGATGCCCAATTATCCATGTGAGTTTGAGGTGACATTTTTAGATGATTACCATAAAAAACATAATTACCCACTATTTTATGAATCCTATCTTCAAAACATTATGGAATTCCTTGAAAGTCAGGATATAAAGAACGGAGCTGATGCCTTTGTAGATGATAATCAGAATCTTGTTTTTGTTTTATATGGGCAAGGCTATCGAGCCGAGGGAAAAGAGGGAATACTTACAACCCAAGTAACTGTAAAAGCTTATGATGAAGACAAGAAATCGATTAACTTCTCAAATTTATTAGATTCCTTAATCGTCTCAGAATATCAAATGGAACCGAATCTTTGGGAGGTCTCCCATGATTGATCTCTATCTAAGTAAAAATAGCCATAGAAATCAACTTCTTTTGGATTTCTTTCAAAACTACGGAATAGAGGTATCTTGTCATTCGATTTCTGAAATGACAAAGGACAAATTAATTGAGATGATGAGCTATTCTTCAGATTGTTTTGAGTTTTTATCTCCTAATTTATTACGATTTAAGAACCGTGACAATCTAAGATTAACGGATTTCATTGAAATGATATTAAAAAATCCTGAACTAACTATTAGACTTCCTCTTGCGGTTTCAAATAAGAGAGTTTATCCAAATCTGAATCTAGAGGAGGCTAGAGCTTTATTGCCAAGAGATACGAAACAATTGATTTACATGGAACAAACACATTATTTATCAAGTTAAAGGAGAAGCAATATGGCTGAACGATTTTGGGAGAACTTGTCCATTATTTTGGCTGAAAGAAATATTAGCTGGATTGAGTTAACCAGAAAAATGTTTGCAGGAGAGTTTCACTATCCAAGTGAATTGAATCGTTTGTATCAAAAGATACGCCACTACAAGATGGAACAACGAATGCCTCAAAGTCCATGGGTAGAAAGGATTGTGCAGGTATTAGATTTAGATTATGAAGATTTATTTCGGAGGTAACTATGAAAAGAATAATTCCAGTTTATATATTCCAACAAGTAAATGTCCTATTGGTATCCTTATACTTACTGAAATTGCTTTGTATCGGTGAGTTAACTGTACTAGAGATTCTCTATGGTGCATCGCTCATTTACTTTTTATGGATGTATGGTCAACGAAAACAAGTGATCAAGGTTAATATGAAAACTAGGATAAAATGGCTTGGTATTGGATTTGTCAGCCTACTGATTATAAGTCTATGTTTTAGTCTGGTTCATGCTCAAGGAAGCACGAATCAAGCAAACTTAATTGGGCTTCAACATCAAGTTCCTTGGTTTTCATTTTTATTGTTCTTAATCAATGCGAGTATGGTTGAAGAATTTTTGTATCGAGAAATTTTATGGAACTTGGTTAGAAAATTAGATATTCGAGTTGCTTTGACAAGTGTTTTATTTGCCTTAGCTCATCATCCAGGAACCATTCTAGCTTGGTGTTTATATGTTTCATTGGGAATGTTTTTAGGGATGGTGCGCTATAAATCGGACTTATGGGGTAGTATGGGGCTACATTTGGTGTGGAACCTACTAGTTTATAGTTTGCTGCTTTTTTAGACCAAATTAGCTTGTTTTAGGGAAATGAAATGCTAACGTTATGTAACAATGTTAGTCTTTTATTTCAAAATTTTTTGTTTAGTATGTATTTAGCTCTACAGAAAAATAAAAAATGTGATAAAAATTTCAACTACTCTTATCTATAATAAAGCTACCTGTTCTTTGAAAATTGAATCCACTCCGTCTTGATTAGCGTGCCTGTGTAAGTAGGGACTGAGAGTATTTCCCTGTGAAGGGCAACTGGCACAAGACGTGTGTGAGAATTTTCTAACAGACACGGAGTTTATCGTTACCAGACTTAAACGATGCGACAAACTAGATAAAGGAGTTAATCATGAAAGTAGTAAACTTGTATGATTTGAAACAAATGGGGAATAAAGGTGGTTGTACCATCCAATTGATTCATCACTTTCCTTTTGGTATGGGCTTAGGACATCTCAAAAAAGACTACATTGAATTTAAACGTGTTGGTATCTTTGATGGGAAGGCAGTAGAAGTCACACTTCGAGAACCTTATTCGAGAGATCTACTGCAGTTTGTCAAGTCAATTAAGCAACATCAGAAATTGATAGCTTATCGCTATAAAGAAGGAAAACTGCTATTTGTGAAGAAGGAGGCATCAGATGTCCTCTGAACAACAGGAACGAATGGCAGTTCAATATGCAGAGCGTAGTCTTTTATTTACTGTAAAAAGTCTTTTAAAAATTCTAGAATGGTCTAGACGTCAGGCTTTAGCACAAGATGCTGCCTATAAGATAGGGGTGCAGAAATTAGAAGAATTGCTACAATCTCCCTATTCGATCGATACGATTAATCTGAAGAAAGATTTCTTAGACAAACCAATTGATATAGAGAAATTTAAAGCTTTTTTAGAAAAAGAAGAGATTCCTTTAGCCATCGCTTGGCAAGGGGATTCTCTACATTTCTATACGAAAGACCGTTCGATTCTAGACAATCATTTAGACCATCTGCTAGAAAAAATGGTTAATGATCCGGAGAAATTAGCTGATTTTACTATGGATAAGTCATTAGACGATGCAATTGATGAGGCGAAATCCCAAATTACCTTTAGACAAGAAGGGGCCGTCAAACAGAAAGAGATGGTGAGATGATGTACAGTGGAAAGAAATTCCTACTATTCTCACTGTTAGGCATCTTACTAGGCTATCTTTTTCATCGTTTGACGCTTTTGTATGATTCCTATACTGGAAATAGCTTAAATAAATGGACTCATCTTCTGATGGAGGGTCAAGATGAAGTTCTTCAGTCGCCATGGAATATTTCTTTTACTGGAAAATCAAGTGCTTTTTTTCTACTAGGCTTTGTGATGATGCTGCTGGTTTATCTCTATTTAGAGACTGGAAAAAAACAATACCGAGAAGGGGTAGAATACGGGAGCGCCCGTTTTGGAACTCTAAAAGAAAAGAAGCTCTTTTACGGTAAGGAATTTTCTCATGATACGATCTTAGCACAAGATGTTCGTCTGACATTATTAGATAAAAAACCAGCCCAATATGATAGGAATAAGAATATTGCGGTGATTGGAGGTTCAGGAAGTGGGAAGACATTTCGCTTTGTGAAACCCAATCTGATTCAGATGAATAGTTCTAATATTGTAGTTGATCCTAAAGATCACTTGGCCGAAAAAACAGGCAAACTCTTTTTAGAACATGGCTACCAAGTAAAGGTGTTAGATTTAGTCAATATGAAGAACTCAGATGGCTTCAATCCTTTTCGCTATATAGAGACAGAAAATGATTTGAATCGCATGCTGACGGTTTATTTCAATAACACCAAAGGCTCTGGCTCCCGTAGTGATCCATTTTGGGATGAAGCTTCTATGACTTTGGTACGAGCTTTAGCCTCTTACTTGGTCGATTTCTATAACCCACCTAAAACAAGAGAACAGCTCATAGAAGAAAGTCGTTTAAGTCAAAAGGAATACCAAAACTTGTTGAAACGTCAAAAAAAAGAAGTGGAAGAGCGAAAAAAACGAGGGCGTTATCCAAGTTTTGCTGAAATCTCAAAACTCATTAAACACTTATCCAAGGGTGAAAACCAAGAAAAAAGTGTCTTAGAAATTCTATTTGAAAATTATGCTAAAAAGTATGGAACTGAAAATTTTACCATGCGAAATTGGGCAGATTTCCAAAATTATAAGGATAAGACTCTGGATTCTGTTATAGCTGTAACCACTGCTAAATTTGCCCTCTTCAATATTCAAAGTGTTATGGATTTGACCAAAAGAGATACCCTTGATATGAAGACTTGGGGCAAGGAAAAATCAATGGTGTACTTAGTTATCCCAGATAACGATAGTACCTTTCGCTTTCTTTCAGCCCTCTTTTTTTCAACCGTATTTCAAACCCTAACAAGACAAGCAGATATTGATTTTAAGGGTCAATTACCTCTTCATGTGAGAGTCTACTTAGATGAATTCGCAAATATCGGAGAAATTCCAGATTTTGCTGAACAAACCTCAACAGTCCGTTCTCGGAATATGAGTCTCGTTCCTATTCTACAAAATATTGCCCAACTTCAAGGGCTCTATAAAGAAAAAGAAGCTTGGAAAACCATTTTGGGGAACTGTGATAGCTTAGTCTACTTAGGTGGTAATGATGAAGATACCTTTAAATTTATGAGTGGCTTACTCGGTAAACAAACCATTGATGTTCGAAATACGAGTCGTTCCTTTGGCCAAACAGGGTCAGGATCCCTTTCTCATCAAAAGATTGCTCGTGATTTAATGACACCCGATGAAGTCGGAAATATGAAACGGCATGAATGCCTGGTTCGAATTGCCAATATGCCTGTCTTTAAAAGCAAAAAATACAATTCCACTAAGCATCCAAACTGGAAATACCTAGCTAATCAAGAAACCGATGAACGGTGGTGGAACTATCAAATCAATCCTTTGAATCAAAGACAAGAAAATCATCTTGAAGGCCTTAGAATTCGTGATTTAACTTTTGAATCTAGTTTAAAATAAAAATAGAAAAGAGGAAATAGATGATTACGCATTTTAAAGGTTTTGTTTATGGAGTAGACGCAAGTGCTATGTTTGCACAAGCTATGTCTTTGTTACAGAAGGGATTGATTGCCGTTGGTGCCTTTCTCGTTGTTGTGGGGATTGTCAATCTTGCAACCAACATTAAAGATGGTGGACCAGGTGTTCGGAATGCCATTCTTGAAATTGTCGGTGGAGTTATGGTAGGGGCTGCTGGAGCCTTTGTAACCCAGATTTCAATTTAGGAGGATAAACAATGACATGAATCTTAGTTTAGTCTCACCCTTTGTTTACCTTGCATCTGAAAAAATATCAGCTGAAAATTTATTTGAAGGATTTAATGTGGATTTACAATCTACGGTAGATCTGATTAAATCTCTATCTAGCTACAATCCAACAGTTTGGACTTATATGTCTAGTATTACTAAAAGTGTCATGCAGCCTCTTGGAGTTGCGATTTTATCAGTTGTTCTCATCTTAGAATTTTCAAAGATGGCAAAGAAGATTGCTAACTCAGGAGGAGCGATGACCTTTGAAGCATTAGCGCCGATGTTGATTAGTTATATTATGGTCGCAGTTGTAATTACCAACACTACCGTCATTGTAGAAGCCATCATCGGGATTGCGAGTCATGCCATTGAACAAGTGGCCTCGATTGTGGCTCACGGTGGGGCAAAGTATGATACCATTTCTGGATTAAAAGGGTCAGGATTTATTGGCCGGATGATTGTGGGCTTTTTCGCCCTCCTTATCTGGCTAGTTCGGATAGTAAGTGCAGCCATGGTTAATCTTTTGGTATCTATTCGATTTATTCAACTCTACCTTATGATCCCATTTGCCCCTCTTACGATTCCAACATTTTTAAGTGATGAATGGAAGTCTATTGGTATAGGCTATTTAAAAAATATTATGGTCTATGCGGTACAAGGGGTTCTTATTTTTCTGATTGTTTCTCTTGTTCCTTTATTTGAATCTGCTGGGAAAATAGCTGTTTCAAATGGTGCAGGAGTCCTGCAATCTCTTGCGATTATGTTTGGTAGTTTGATACAAGCTATCTTACTGATTATTGCCCTCGTTGGTTCTCAACGTACGGCTCGCTCAATCTTAGGTATGTAATTAGATAAAGGCTAGGAAGTGAATGCTTCTTAGCCTTTTTAGAAAGGAAAGTCATGAATACACGTGTCTTTAAAGACATCTCAAAATACCAACACAGGGCTTGGTTAGGTTTTACCACAAGGCAAATCATATTTGTTTTACCAGCCTTTATTGTCACAATTATTGTTTTGGGCTTGAATCTCTTTTTCTGGCAATTTGGAGATTGGTTTGTTTACGGTTTTGTGTTTGCTTTTACCATCCCTCTCATGCTTTTTGGAGTCTATAAACCCAATGATTTATATTTTGAACATTATTTGAAATACCGTCTTCATTTTGAATTAACGGTTCCCCTACGCACAATTACAGGAAAGAAAGGACCTGAACATGAAAAGAAAATCAAATACATTAAAGAAACAAAAAACTTCAATGACTAATAAAAAGGAAGAAGTTAAAGGAAAAAAAGAGGAAGTGTTACCCTCTACAGCGAATAGCCTTGCCTATCAAGCCCTGTACCAAAATGGTCTAATGCAGGTAAAAGAAGATTATTTCTCACAAAGCTACTTACTTGGGGACGTCAATTACCAAACTGTTGGTTTAGAAGATAAGGGCGCAATCATTGAGAAGTATTCTGATTTGATTAACTCTTTAGACGACCAAACCAACTTCCAATTGACTATCTTTAACAAAAGATTGAATTTAGAAAAATTCAGACAAAGTGTTTTGTATGAGGAAAAAGAAGATGGGTATGATACCTATCGTAAAGAATTGAATCGGATGATGAATCAGAATTTAGACAGTGGCGAAAATAACTTTTCGGCTGTTAAACTGATTAGCTTTGGTAGAAAGGATTCTAATCCCAAACAAGCCTATCGTTCCTTGTCCCAAATAGGAGAATATTTCAAGAGTGGTTTCTCAGAAATTGATGCACGTTTTGAATCCTTGGCTGGAGAAGACCGTGTCAACTTGTTGGCCGATATGCTTAGAGGAGAACACCATCTTCCTTTTTCTTACCGTGATTTAACCAGATCTGGTCAGACAACTCGTCACTTCATAGCACCTAATCTCTTGGATTTTAAAAACAAGAATTACCTACAAATCAATGACCGCTTATTACAGATTGTCTATGTGAGAGACTATGGTATGGAATTAGGGGATCAGTTTATTCGAGACCTCATGCAAGGAGATTTGGAATTGATTGTGAGCCTCCATGCTCAAAGTTCGACCAAGGCAGATGCCATGAAGAAACTACGAACAAAGAAGACCTTGATGGAATCCCAAAAGATTGGGGAACAACAAAAACTTGCTCGTACAGGTATCTATTTGGAAAAAGTAGGTCATGTATTAGAAAGCAATATCGATGAAGCTGAGGAACTCTTAAAAACCATGACAGAGACAGGAGATAAACTATTTCAAACGGTCTTCTTGATTGGGGTTTTTGGTCAGGATGAAGAAGAACTCAAACAAGCTTTAGACACTATCCAACAAGTGGCCGGCTCTAATGACCTAATGATTGATAAACTTCCATATATGCAAGAAGCAGCCTTTAATAGTTTGCTGCCATTTGGTTGTGATTTTTTAGAGGGAGTATCACGGAGTTTATTAACGTCCAATATAGCAGTGAACTCTCCATGGACTTCAGTAGACTTACAAGACCGTAGTGGGAAATATTATGGTATCAATCAAATCTCAAGCAATATTATTACCATTGATCGTAGCCTATTAAATACACCGTCTGGTCTGATTTTAGGAACATCTGGAGCTGGGAAAGGGATGGCAACCAAGCATGAAATTATCACGACCAAAATCAAGGAATCTGGTGAAAATACTGAAATTATCATTGTGGATCCAGAAGCAGAGTACAGTGTCATTGGACGGGCTTTTGGGGGAGAAATGATTGATATTGCGCCCGATTCCCAAACCTATCTCAATGTTCTTGACTTGTCTGAGGAAAATATGGATGAAGATCCTGTAAAAGTAAAATCAGAATTTCTTTTATCCTTTATTGGCAAGTTATTGGATAGAAAAATGGATGGGAGAGAAAAATCGATTATCGACCGAGTCACCAGACTTACCTATCAGTCATTTAAAGAGCCTTCTTTGGAAGAATGGGTTTTTGTCTTGAGTCAACAACCAGAAGAAGAAGCGCAAAATTTGGCACTTGATATGGAACTGTATGTCGAAGGTTCTCTTGATATTTTTTCTCATAAGACCAATATTCAGACAGGATCTAATTTCTTGATTTATAACGTTAAGAAGTTAGGAGATGAGCTGAAACAAATCGCCCTTATGGTAGTGTTTGATCAGATATGGAATCGTGTTGTTCGGAACCAAAAATTAGGGAAGAAGACCTGGATTTATTTTGATGAAATGCAGCTTCTCTTATTAGATAAATATGCCAGTGATTTCTTCTTTAAATTGTGGAGTCGTGTCAGAAAATATGGAGCCAGTCCTACTGGAATAACTCAAAACGTCGAAACCTTATTGTTAGATCCAAATGGTAGACGGATTATTGCAAATAGTGAATTTATGATTCTCCTCAAGCAAGCAAAAAATGATAGAGAAGAACTGGTTCAACTCTTAGGCTTGTCAAAAGAACTTGAAAAATACCTTGTCAATCCAGAAAAAGGGGCAGGACTGATAAAAGCTGGTTCAGTTGTTGTTCCCTTTAAAAATAAGATTCCTCAAGGTACTCAATTGTTTGATATCATGAGTACAGATCCTGATAAAATGGCTTCTAATTAAGGGGAAGGTAAATGAAGGATAAAAGAGAAATCATACGTGCCCGAAAGGCATTTAGAAGAAGTCTAAAAGATGAGAAGAAATTCTTGAAACAAGGAAAGAAGGAGGTGAGGAAACAGAAAAAAGATTCCGCTGGACTGGATGAAAAAAGATGGAAAAAAGAGATAAAAGAAAAGCTAGAGGAGATGAGAGAAGCTTCAAAGGAGAGAGTAAGACAAGCAAATGAAGACTACAATCATATTCTTCAAAATAGTCCTCCATCTCTTTTGAATCGGAAAGAATTAAGAGACAGACGGTTGCCTCATGCTAGGAAACGATTGAAAATAGCCAAGAAGCAATTTAGAGAAGCCAAGGTAGAAGCAAAAGAAGAAAGAAAAGAGAGTCGTAAAGAAAGAAAAATCAATCAAAAATTTCTCTACGGTCAGGAATCGAAACAAAAATCTAATTTTTTCTTTCAAGGGAAGAGTTTAGAAGAATTAAAAGCTAAGAAAGAAGTCAAGGCCGCAAAAGAGAATCTAAAATCTACTAAACAAGCCTATAAGTCCAAAAAAGTCAGTAGGAAAGCCAAAACTTTTCTTTATGTCCTTGGACGTGAAGGTGGAGAGTTAGCTTCAGAAAATGAAGATTTAGAAGGCTATCGCACACTTCAAGAGACAATTAGAAAAGGGAAACGCTACAGTCGCCTTTCTTATAACCTTGGAAAAGCTAGTGTCAAAACAGGACAAGCAACAGGTCGTTTTACCAAGAAAAGACTGACCAACACAAAAGAGCGATACCATCATTTTAAGGATGGAAAAGGATGGAAACTAGCGAAAGATAATCCAAGTTCCTTTAAAAATCGGTATCGAAAATTAAAGAAACAAGGCCTTACAAGTGTACGAAATATCTATCAAAAACTAAAAGCAGCCTTTTCCTTCTTTACATTTGCGGCTGGGAATCCTGCAACCTGGATAGTTGGAGGAATAGTCTTTCTTCTTTTACTTATGATGAGCTTCTTTTTAGGATTTTCATCTGCTAGTTTGATTCAACAAGATGAATTTGAATTAACAAAAGCTTATACCCACCTAACTTGGGAAGATGCAGAACATACTCGCACAAATGACAAAGGAATTACTTATTACACAAAAGTTGATGATGTGATGGGGTATATGAACTTTAAATTCCATGACTATGAGTTACACAAACCAGTTCACTTATTTAGTTCAGAAACTTACAAGGATTATCTGTCTACTTTGTGGCATGATTTAAACGATGGGGATGATTTGAAATCCATGCAAGACCTCTATGAAACTCCTAAGTATAAACTATCGAGAGACGATCAAGAGGAAATAAAGGAACTAAAAGAAGAGGGTGTCTATGCTTCCATGCAGGAATTGGACAATCCATTTGAGGGGAAAAGCAACGAAGATAGTCTAACCATGACTTATCGTTATGGATACTATGATTTAGACGGAAAACCTACTCTTCAGGAGTATATTCTACTAGAAGCGAAGGCTCACCAAACAATTGTCGCACCAATGGATGGTGTTGTATCTCTAGACGGAGATGATGTTATTCTCACTAACGGAAAAGGAGAGAATGAGAGTCGATTGACCTTGTATTCTATTCATAATGGCCGTGCGATTGAGGGGACAAGAGTCCTAACGGGTGATATTATTGGTGAAACACCAGACGATACAGGTTTGAAAGTTTCCTATCAAAAGTATAAAAACAAGAAAGAAAAATTGGTGTATGTCAATCCGCAATTTTATTTTCCAAAAGTCATTCAACTTCAGACCACTATCTTACCAGCCATTGGTCAGTTTGGTGGGGATGAGTTTGAACGAGCAAAACATATTTATGAGTTTTTGAAATCTCAAGGGGCAAGTCCCCAAGCCATTGCGGCTATTTTAGGAAATTGGTCGGTAGAGTCTTCTATCAATCCTAAACGAGCTGAGGGAGATTATTTATCTCCTCCTGTTGGCGCTACCGATTCCTCATGGGATGATGAAAGCTGGTTAGCGATAGGAGGACCAGCCATTTATAGTGGTGCTTATCCTAATATTCTTCATAGAGGTCTAGGTTTAGGGCAATGGACAGATACCGCAGATGGGTCAACACGGCATACAGCCTTGTTAAATTATGCACGCACCCAAAATAAGAAGTGGTATGATTTAGACCTCCAGCTTGATTTTATGCTTCATGGGGATAGTCCTTACTATCAAAGTTGGTTAAAAGATTTCTTTAGAAATACGGGCAGTGCAGCCAATCTCGCCCAACTCTTCCTCACCTATTGGGAGGGAAATTCTGGTGACAAGCTACTGGAAAGACAAACAAGAGCAACGGAATGGTATTACCAAATTGAAAAAGGCTTCAGCCAAACAAATGGAGGACAGGCAAAGAGTGACCCGCAATCCCTTGAAGGGGTTCGTGGAGACTTGTATGAGCATTCTGTTCCTGGTGGTGGGGATGGTATGGCCTATGCCTATGGACAATGTACATGGGGTGTTGCGGCTCGTATGAACCAGTTAGGATTAAAGCTAAAGGGTAGAAATGGAGAAAAGATTTCAATCATTAATACTATGGGAAATGGTCAGGACTGGGTTGCGACAGCTTCAAGTCTTGGAGGGGAAACGGGCTCTATACCAAGAGCAGGTGCCATTGTTTCTTTTGTAGGAGGTACACATGGGACACCAGCAGACTATGGTCATGTGGCTTTTGTAGGTGCGAGACGTTTCTAACTGAAAAGGTTAGACACGTTCTTGAAAAATCAACCTGATAATCAGGTTAAATTTGAATAGAATGGAGAACTCTTATCTTGAAAATTGGAATGAAGGGGTAACGCCCTGAAACGATTTCTCTAATACTCCGACATGCGTTTATCTTGTGCAAAGGTAAAGGTTTGAAGCTCGGTGAAGTCGGCTGAAAGATACCGTTATTCTTAAGGACTTAAGAATCGAAAGTGTTCCAGAGGTGGAATATGTATCTGATAGGTCGGGAGTCATTAAAAACTAAATAGGGTGAGAATGTGCATGAGCACTGACGAACCAGCGAATGTACGCTCCGAAGGCGAGTACGTAGAAATGCGTATAACAACGTAAGTTGTTTCAACTTGAGGAAGAGTAAGAATCGACGATATGAAATTCCTTGTTATGTTACAGGCATATCAAAGTTGAAGGGGTATAGCTAGGCACCTAAGTTTAGTATTGATAAAGATAAGGGAACGTCGAAAGCTAGAGATGTGGAGGTTGCACAACCAGAGAAACATTGGAAAGAAAATCATAACTTTCCTTAATCTCTAGTGAGAGTGGTGGCACGACCTTTGAAAGTGTTGTAATGATACTGGAGGAACAGCCACTAGTCAATAGTGTATTGTTATGAACTTTATCATTTCATGGATTCTTGTAAGACATAAAAGGTCACGAATCCAAAGAGAGGAGTGATAGACCATGACGAAACCAAAAAATGATGACAAACTATTAAAACATCAAAAACTAAGGTATGCGGAATACTATGGCATGACCGAGATATTTGATGATTTATATTCCAAAAGTCAAAAGGGATTCAGTTTTAAGAACTTAATGAACATTATCATATCTCCCGAGAATATACTGCTCGCTTATCGTACCATAAAGCGGAATGGTGGTAGTCAAACCGAAGGAGTAGATGGTGTTACCATTAAAGATTTAGAAAATCTGACCCAAGAAGACTTTATCTCTAAAGTTCAAAGAAGATTTCAATATTATAGACCCAGAAAAGTCAGAAGAGTAGAGATTCCTAAGCCAAATGGGAAGAAACGACCACTTGGCATTCCCTCGATGTGGGACAGAGTGGCCCAACAGTGTATTTTACAAGTATTGGATCCAATCTGTGAAGCGAAATTTTACAAACACAGTTATGGATTTAGACCCTTAAGGTCGGCTGATAACGCTATTATGGACTGTATGTATCGTATGAATAAAAGTCATATGACTTATGTCGTTGACGTTGATATTAAAGGCTTTTTTGATGAAGTGAATCATACTAAGTTAATGCGTCAAATCTGGACATTAGGTATCAGGGACAAACAACTTCTAGTGATTATTCGAAAAATGTTAAAAGCACCAATTGTTCTTCCGAATGGAAAAGTGACCTATCCAACTAAGGGCACACCACAAGGAGGTATCTTATCTCCACTACTTGCCAATATCAATCTCAATGAATTTGATTGGTGGATAGGACGACAATGGGAAGAAAGAGATTGTAAGGAATTAGTTCCTCAATATAATTCCAAGGGAACAAGACACAAGTCACATGTTTACAGAAAGCTGCGAACTTCAACGACGCTAAAAGAAGTTTATATTGTCCGATATGCGGATGATTTTAAAATCTTTTGTCGAAATAGGAATGAGGCAGAGCGAACGTTTAAGGCTGTAAAATTGTGGTTAAAAGAACGACTTAACCTCCCTATTTCAGAGGAAAAATCTCAAATTACCAATCTGAGAAAGAAAAGCAGTGAATTCCTTGGGATTACTTTAAAGCTAGTTTCTAAGAATAATCGTTTGGTTTGTTTCTCTCATATTGCATCA
Organism: Streptococcus mitis; assembly: GCA_018364455.1. GTDB lineage: Bacteria > Bacillota > Bacilli > Lactobacillales > Streptococcaceae > Streptococcus > Streptococcus mitis_BR. Next base: position 26,326 of record JAGZLW010000003.1, read on the forward strand.
AAAGCCAAGAAACGTATTAAACATCAACTGAAACAACAGATGAAATTGATACAAATTAAAGGTGCTAAAGAAACAATTATTCGTGAAATACAGAAGTATAATAGTATGGTTATCGGTATTCATAACTATTATAGTATGGCAACACATGTGAGTAAGGATTTAGAAGAAATTCATTATCAGCTTTATCTCTCTTTTAAAAATCGATTGCAGGCGAAAGGTCTGACAAAAATAGGAGAATACAAGGGAAAAGATAAAGGACTTCTCCCCTACCTCCAATCTCAAAATATTCGGTACTTAATGGGTTATCCAATTCTTCCAATTAGCTATGTCAAGACGAGAACACTAAAAGGAAGAAATAAGAATCTGAATAGGTATACTCCCGAGGGGAGAAAATTGATTCATAAACAACAGGAATCTGTTGAAACATGGAAATTAAAATGGCTGAGAGAACACTCAATTATAAATAAGCGTGCAACAGTTGAATACAATGATAATCGAATTTCTTTATTTGTAGCTCAAAAAGGGAAATGTGCTGTAACCGGTCAGGAATTGGATATGGATGATATTCATTGTCACCATAAGAGACCGTGGTTAGAAACAAAGGATGACTCTTATAGGAACCTTATCATTGTTGGACGAGATATTCATCGCCTGATTCACGCAACAAATGAGAAGGTTATCAAAAATCTCTTTCAGCTTTTGAATTTGAGTGATACAGGACTGACCAAATTAAATCAGTTGCGCGAACTTGCAGGAAATTCACCATTATTGAAAGAAAATTTGAACTTAGAACAATTATGTTAATCATATTAATACAGCACGATAAAGCAAAATCGTGATAATACACTATTGATGGAACGCCGTGTGCGGTGAAAGTCGCACGCACGGTGTGAAGCGGGGGAAAAGATGGAGATAGTATCAAAGTTTTACCTATCGCTATAGAAGGTCTATGATGATGGTTCTTTCCTTGTGTCTGAGACAAACTATGGGGGTAATCCTAACTATACCTTTAGAAAAATCTCTCAAGCAGATAGTGCCATTAGTTTTGCCTATACGGTGAAATAAAAGAATCATGTCATCAGTTTAGGTGACATGATTCTTATTTTTTATAGAGTGACATATTTAATGCCATAGGCTGATAAGTTACTTGATGATCGTCTTTAATCAATTGACTGTAAGCAACAAATCCGAACTGTTCATAAAATTGAATGACTTTAGGATGATTGATACTATCTAAAAATACCATCTGAGTTCCTACAATTGCTCGAAATTCTTCAATTTTTTGAATTACAATTTCAAATAACTCTTGTCCTGATAGTTTATTTAGCTTTGTGTTTTTGCCGAATTGACCGATAAGTAACACAGGAAGATAATCAATATTTTTGGGACTTTTCCCTTTTAGGACGAGTTTCTTTTTTAAGGATTTCTCTAAATCAGAAATATCAACAACTTTGAGAGATAAACTAAAGAATCCTATGATGTTATTTGTTTCAGTTTCTTCAACGATAAAATTACGAGAACGATGTTGTTTTTCAAAATTGGGGGCTTTATCAGATAGATAAGTCAACATCTCTTCATTACCGTTGAAATCAACATTTTCTAAAATGATAGTTTTAAATAGATCCTGAACTTGTTTCTCAGTTTTATCAGGAGCTAGCACTTGAATATTTTCAAGATATTGCTTAAGTGGTGTTACTTGAATTGTCATCTTACAGATACTTTGAAATGAGTTTATTTTTCGTTGGAGCGGTAGCGTCCTGTGATTCAATAGATTTCAAGACGGCTTGTAGCTTTTTAGATGGTTTATGATTAAGAATTTTTAGAGCATCTTCGTTTGTTAGTTTTATATCACGTGTTAAACTGATTGTAGCCATTTGTTCTACCTCCTGTTTCTACTTAAATTCATTATAGCTTATTTTGAACAAAAGTTCAATCTGAAGATAGTGTATGTTTTTTATAGTGTATAAATCCAAAATAAGTTTTTCTCTTGCGTTTGTAGCTCATATTCGTTAGAATAATGGTGTAGATGAGTGGTCGGCTCATGTTCAATCTGATATTAATCTTGGACATAAGGGCCAAGCGGTGGCGGACACCAGAACGAAATCCGATAGCAATCTTGGACGTAAGGGCCAAGCGGTGGCAGACACCAGAATAAACCGACTGACTAGGTGGCTTACAGGTTCTGTAAGCCATCTTTTTTACTTTAATAGTAATGTTTTATATTTTAAGGAGAACGCAGTTTTGGCTCGTTCTCTTTTTTGTTGTGATACTTCTTTCAAGAAATTTTTGGTAGGATTGGAGTGAAAAAAAGATTAACTAGGAAAGAAGGAAGTATATGGAAGCCATTTATCAACGTGATTCGGATCAAGATGGACTAACTGATGCTCAAGAATTGGCGCTAGGAACCAATCCTCTTAGCGCAGATTCTGATGGTGATGGTCGTTCAGATTTAGTGGAAGTAGAAGAAGGAACCAATCCCTTAGAAAAGGATTTACAAGACATAGACCAAACAAGTATAACTGAACCGTCTTCAGTATTTATGGAAATGAAACAAAAGATTTCAGATATGATGGAGAGTCACTACAAGGAATTTATACAGGCTCTGATTAGTATTGAAACAGGGATTGAGAACCAACAAGACCTAGAAGACTTATATACTTACTACATGAGAACAGATGCCGTTTCTCTTTTGTCTAGTGATTTAGAAACCAGTCCTCAAGAGGTTGAAATGGAGATAGAGTTGTAGGGGAATCATGTGATTCTCCTATTTTCGTATAGATGAAAGGAGCGAGTATGGAAGTAATGCAATTATTGGCTATGTTTCGTGGAACAATTCCAAAAGATAGGGAGAAAATGGACCTATTTCTTCGCTATCAAGCGCAACATTTTGATGAGAAATGGCAGGACTTGGTAGATAATTTTTTGACTGAAGAGGGCAAGATAGAAGAGATTCCTCACGTCTATTCTTTTGATCAAGATATTGTTTCTTTCCTAGAGGCTAGTTCTGAAAATAATGACCAAGATTTAGAAAGTTACACAAGAAGTTTTGGTCAAGCGGGTCTAGATAAATTATCTCAATTAAGTAGTTGGGAGAAATACTTGGTGCTAGAAGTCGCAACCTATAATCTTTCCACTCGATTTTACATCCAATCTGAAAAAGAGAAGCTAGAACAACTAAGTGAGCTTATCTTTCATCAGAATCAGGATGTCAATTTGGTCAATGTCTATCGGGTTGCGAATAATCTATCTGACCGTGTTAGTAGAGATATAGAGGAATTTCTTCTAATGGTTGACTCAAAAGAACTAAAAAAAGAGGTTCTTGAGATTCATTTTGAAGAAAAAGAGGGAGCTGTTCTAGCCTATTTGGGTTCAGAATTGATGGCTACTTTAGATACCGTTACGGATCTTATCCATCATGAAGAAAACTACAAACAATTACCACTGACACAAAAGCTGAAGATTATTACTCATTTTGATGAAGTAAAGGCTATAAGAGAAAAGTCTAAGCAAGTAGAGGAAGCAGTCTTACCTTTAGATAATATTGACCAGGTAGAAGAAAATGTGGAAGTTCATTCCCTATCTAAAGTAGATAAAATTGTAGAAGAAGCTTTGAGGGAATATCCAATCGGTTCACAAGTAAGTTATAAAGGACAAGTATTTCAGTTGGTTTCGATTGAAAATGCACAGTTAAATGACTTAGTTCGCCTAGAGTTATTCAATGATTCCAACCAGTTATTTGAAGAGAATCCTATCTTATACTTGAACAGTTTGGAAGAGATTGAACAAGTATTGTCTCTCGTAGAACTTGAAAAAGAAGATTCAGAGATTGAGATTGATTCATCAAGTAAAAGTCAGGAAATAGATTTGTTTTCCTATCTGGAAGAAGAAAATGAAAAGGATAAGGACAAGGAAACAAAACATTTAATTTCAGGTATAAAAGAGACGGATGTCCCTGTTCAAGATTTTGATTTTCCAGATGTTTTAGAGGACTTTTATCCTAAGACAAATCGAGAAAAGATTGAAACGAATATCGCCGCAATTGAACTTGTTAAAAGATTAGAAAAAGAGGGACGACAAGCGAATCCAAAAGAACAAGAGCTACTAGCTAAGTATGTCGGCTGGGGCGGTCTTGCCAATGAATTTTTCGATGAACTCAATCCAAAGTATGAAACAGAACGTTTAACTCTTAAGAGTTTAGTAAGTAAATCAGAATACTCCACTATGAAACAAAGTTCTCTCACAGCCTATTATACAGACCCAATGATTATTCGCCAGATTTGGCAAAAGTTACTGGATGATGGTTTTGAGGGAGGAAGGATATTAGATCCTTCTATGGGGACTGGGAACTTCTTTGCGGCTATTCCTAGAAGTATACGAGAGAAATCAGAACTCTATGGGGTTGAATTAGACAGTGTGACAGGCGCAATCGCAAAACAACTCCATCCAAATGTCCATATTGAAGTGCGAGGATTTGAAGAAGTTCCCTATCAAAATAATAGTTTTGATTTAGTCTTAACGAATGTTCCATTTGGAAATTTTCGGATTGCTGATAAAAACTATGATAAACCTTATATGATTCACGACTACTTTGTCAAACACTCACTTGATTTAGTAAGAGACGGAGGACAAGTGTCGATTATCTCATCTATCGGGACAATGGATAAGCGGACAGATAATGTCTTACAAGAGATTAAATCGAGCACTCATTTTTTAGGGGGAGTTCGTTTGCCGGATACGGCTTTTAAAAAGATAGCAGGTACTCGAGTGACCACAGATCTCCTCTTTTTTCAAAAGGATCAAGCAAAGAATCTTAATGAAGAGGAACTTGTCTTTAGTGGCTCTATTCTCTTTGAGGAGGATAAGCGTGTCTGGATCAATCCTTATTTTGATGGGAAATACAATACACAAGTTTTAGGTGAATATGAGGTACGTAATTTTAATGGAGGAACCCTCAATGTTAAGGGGGTATCAGAAACATTAGCTACTGACATTATGGAAGCATTAGAGAATGTGGAGGCACCTAAACCAATTGACAATTCTTTGAAAGAACCTGTTTTTATCCAAGAAAAAGTGGATAATTCTATCCCAAGTCGTATACGTGAGGACTTAGCGCTCTATTCTTTTGGATATGAGGGTAATCAAATTTATTACCGAGATACGCATGGCATTCGGAAAAGTTCAAAAGTAGACGAAATTAGTTATTATGTAGACGAGAAGGGAGATTTTAAAGCCTGGGACAGTTCTTTGTCTGAACATAAAATAGATCGATTCGTGCAACTTCATTTGACAGATGAGGAAGCACTAGATGTATACAAGTCAGAAGAAGCGAGTAAAAGAGGGAAATATAAGGGCTTGTTCAAAAAAACGGTCTTTTATGAAAGTCCCTTATCGGATAAGGATATTAGTCGGATTAAGGGAATGGTTGATTTAAGAGAGACCTATCAAGCCTTAATTGAAATTCAACGACATCAAGATTATAGTCGGACAGATTTCCAAGTATTACTTAGTAAACTCAATCATGACTATGACCGCTTTGTAAGTCAATTTGGATACTTGAATGCCTCAGTCAATCGGAACTTATTTGATAGTGACGATAAGTATTCTTTACTAGCAAGTTTAGAAGATGAATACATTGATTCTAAAGATCAGAAAGTAAAATATAAAAAATCTTTAGCCTTTGAGAAAGCATTGGTTAGGCCAGAGAGAGTGATTACAAAAGTTTCAACGGCTTTAGATGCCTTAAACTCCAGTTTATCGGATGGTAGAGGGGTTGATTTAGATTATATGGTCTCAATTTAGCCCGAACATAGCCAAGCTGCTATTTTAGATGAGTTGGGTGACCAGATTTTAATAGATCCAGAAAGCTATTTAAGAGGGGAAAGAAAATATCTTTCTAAGAACCAGTTTTTATCAGGAGACATTCTCAATAAGATAGAAGTAGTTCAACTATTAGTGGAGGAAAACAACCAAGAATATGATTGGAGCCATGCTTTAGATTTATTAGAATCTGTTCGCCCTCCAAGGATTCATCTGGCAGATATTGAGTTTAAAATAGGGTCACGTTGGATTCCTCAATCCGTTTATGGTAAATTTGCCTTTGAATGTTTTACCAATCGTGAATTTGAATTGTCTTCGCCAGATGTTGAACAAGTCATTGAAGTGAATCCTGTTGATGGGCAGGTTCATTTAAGGACATCATTTGCTTATCGCTATCCAAGTGCCAAAGATAGTAGTCTTGGAGTTAGTGGGTCACGTTATGATACAGGAAGAAAGATTTTTGAGAATTTACTAAATTCAAACCAACCGACGATTACTATGACTATTACGGAAGGAGAAAAGAAAAAGACCATCACAGATTTGGAAAAAACCTCTGTTCTAAGAGCAAAAGAACAGCATTTACAAGAGCTCTTTCAAGAATTTGTCTCACGGTATCCAGAAGTCCAACAAGTCATTGAGGAAAGCTATAATCGTCTTTATAATCGAACAGTTAGTCGAGAATATGACGGTAGCCATCTAGTCATTGATGGCTTGGCACAAAACATCAGCCTTCGCCCTCATCAAGAGAATGCCATTCAAAGAATCGTAGAAGAAAAAAGAGCTTTATTAGCTCATGAGGTAGGTTCAGGAAAGACCTTGACCATGCTTGGTGCTGGGTTTAAATTAAAGGAGTTGGGGATGGTTCATAAGCCCTTGTATGTAGTACCTTCTAGTTTGTCTGCTCAATTTGGCCAAGAAATCATGAAATTTTTCCCTACTAAAAAGGTCTTTGTGACCACTAAGAAAGATTTTGTGAAGGCGAGAAGAAAACAATTTGTATCACGTATTATTACAGGAGATTACGATGCTATTGTCATTGGGGATTCTCAATTTGAAAAAATCCCTGTCAGTAAGGAAAGACAGATGAACTATATAGAGGATAAACTCAATGAATTACGAGAGATTAAAACACATTCTGAAAATAAGTATACTGTTAAAGAAGCAGAGCAATCAATAAGTGGTCTAGAGAAACAATTGGAAGAACTGCAACGCTTTAATCGTGATAGTTTTATTGATTTTGAGAACTTAGGAATTGATTTTCTCTTTGTGGATGAAGCACATCACTTTAAAAATATTCGTCCAATTACTGGACTTGGGAATGTAGCAGGGATTACCAATACAACCTCTAAGAAGAATGTGGATATGGAAATGAAGGTTCGACAGATTCAGGAAGAACATGATTTTAAAAATATTGTCTTTGCGACAGGAACTCCTGTTTCCAATTCTATTAGTGAGTTATATACTATGATGAACTATATTCAACCAGATATCTTAAAACGCTATCAAGTTGATTATTTTGACTCTTGGGTAGGTGCTTTTGGAGAAATTCAAAACTCTATGGAATTAGCTCCTACAGGGGATAAGTACCAACCTAAGAAACGATTTAAAAAGTTTGTCAATCTACCTGAGTTGATGAAAATCTATAAAGAAACAGCCGACATTCAAACACAAGATATGTTGGATTTACCAGTTCCAGAAGCTCATATTATCCCTATTGAGAGTGAGTTAACTGAAAACCAGAAACTCTATTTAGAAGAATTAGTTATGAGGTCAGATATGGTCAAATGTGGAACAGTTGATCCGAGCCAGGATAACATGTTAAAGATAACAGGTGAGGCACGGAAACTAGCTATTGATATGCGTTTATTGGACTCTAGTTATAGTCTAGCAGACAATCATAAACTGCTTCAGGTAGTGGATAATGTTGAAAGAATTTATCGTGAGGGAATGGAAAATAAGGCTACTCAGATGATTTTTTCAGATATTGGCACACCTAAGAAAAAGGATAATGGCTTTGATGTCTATTCTGAAATAAAGGCTTTATTAGTTGATAGAGGAATCCCTAGTAAGGAAATTGCCTTTGTACATGATGCCAATAGTGATGAAAAGAAGAATAGCTTGTCTCGAAAGGTCAATGCAGGAGAAGTTCGAATCTTACTTGCCTCAACTGAAAAAGGAGGAACAGGTTTAAATGTTCAGAGCAAGATGAAAGCAGTTCATCACCTGGATGTACCGTGGAGACCAAGTGACATTCAGCAACGCAATGGACGGATTATCCGACAAGGAAATGAAAACAAGGAAGTGGATATTTACCACTACATTACCAAAGGTTCATTTGATAATTATCTATGGGCAACTCAGGAGAACAAACTCCGTTATATTAAGCAGATTATGACTTCTAAGGAGCCGATTCGTGCTGCAGAAGACATTGATGAACAGACTATGACAGCTTCTGATTTTAAGGCACTAGCAACAGGTAATCCTTATCTCAAATATAAGATGGAACTAGAGAATGATCTAACTCTATTAGAAAATCAAAGACGCGCCTTTCAACGCAGCAAGGATCACTATCGTCATACAATCTCCTACTGTGAAGAAAATATGCCCATTCTTGAGAAACGATTAAGCAAGTATGAAGGCGACATTCAACAGTCAGAAATGTCGAAAGACCAGGCATTTTCTATGACGGTAGGTAAGCAAGCTTTTGATCAACGATCTGAAGCAGGGGAATCCCTACACCGTTTTATCCGTCATAATCAAGCTGACAGCAAAGAATTCCGTACCCTAGCAAGCTATAGAGGATTTGACATTAAAATGCTTAGTCTTCCAACAAATCAACCTCTTCCTGAAACCTTCTCTGTTAAGATTGTAGGAGAAAATCAATATTCTGTCAGTTTAGATTTGTATTCTCCTTTAGGGACCATTCAAAGGCTTCAGCATACGATTGATCACATTAAGGAGGACCAAGTGAAAACTCAGAACTTATTGGATGAATTAAAGGATAAATGGACTACTGCTAAAGTTGAAATTAAGAAAAATTTTCCAAAGGAAGAGGATTATCAAACTAAAAAGGCCGAATACGATGTACTCGCGCCATTGATTGAAACAGAAACGGATTTAGATATTATTGATCAGGCCTTAAGACAATTCCACGAAAAAGGAAACGAAAAGCAGGAACAACTTTCTTTTGAATTAGATTAAAAAAATATATATAAATAGCGGACAAGAAAAGAAAAGCGCGGTAGAATAAAGATAGAAAGAAACGAGGTAACGATTATGATGGAAGATACCTATTATCAATTAGAAGAGGCCTTGGTACAGGGATTTCAAACGCCTGAAGAATACCAAGCCTACAAGGAGCTAAAGGAACATTATGAGGAAGTTACTGGGGATTACAGTTTTTCTAAACGAGAACTCACTAGTCAATTGGAAATCTCTCTTCAGAATCATCGAGGTGTGGACTTTGAAGAACATGAAAAAGAGGAGTATTTGGACTTAGTTCAAAAGCTAGAGGAATTTGATTCTTCTCTTGCCACCCATTATCGTCAATTGATTGACTAGAGAGGAGAAAGTCATGAATGATTTACTCCTTATCCCAGTAATTTTTTTAGCAGTAGGAGGAATTCTCATTCTTTTATGGAGACTCTTTCTTATTGCCAGTGGACTTTTCCTTATTGGTTTTATCAGTTTTCTTATTTTCGTGGAGATCTATGGAATTTATTTGTTCTTTACTGAACCTAGTTTATATTTTGATGATATCAGACAACATGGTTTAACTAGTTTTACATCTGTGTTCCTTTTTATCAATTTGATATTGGTTTTAGGATTCAGTTGGCGCTTCATTAACTCAAAGAAAAAGGAATGTGTGTAAATTTGTTAGATAATTAAAAGGAGGCTGGTCAAAAACTCAATTTCAGTTGAAAATTAAGTAAATCTTCTCACAATAAAACGCATAGTATCAAGGTTTTTTATACCGGATACTATGCGTTTTCTGATTTTAAAGACTTTCTCCCATATTCCTTTTGTTGCATTACGAGACGAGTAATCCGTTACACACCTTAATCTTAATAGGGAGAATTAGCCCATTTGCTTTCTGACTGTGATTCTTAGGAATTAGCAAATATTTATGGAACTAATTCATTATTTTTAATATTTATTTAAGAATTATAAATGATATACCCATTCTCCATCAAATAATTCTACTGCGTCTAATAATTTTTGATCTGGCAAGATGTCAGAAATAAAGGTTGTATATTTAGAGAGCGGATTAATTTTAAAAAATCCAGTCTTGTAAAATTTAGAACTATCAATCAGTAAGATAGTTTCATGGGCTTTGTCAATAATATTCTTTTTTGAAATAGCTTGGCTGAGAGAAGCTTCATAAACATATTGATCATCAATACCTCTTGCTGAACAAAAAGCCAAATCGATATTAAAGTGATCTAATAAAGAATTTTCTTTATCATAGTTAATAACTGAACAAGATTGATGTTTTACTTCTCCAGAAGTAATAAAAATTTTAGAACTATCTCTAACAGTTTCAGATAAGGTTTGTGCAGTATGCAAACCATTTGTAAAAATAATTAGATTTTCTAGTTCGGCTAGATGAGGACAAAGTTCATAGACCGTAGTACTGGAATCCAGATAAATGCACATACCAGACCGAATAAAATCTTTAGCTAGACTAGCTATTAATCTTTTTTGACGAGTACTTTCTCCTTCACGTATTTGATGAGAAAGTTCTATTGTGTTCATAGAGGAAAGGGTTACATAACCGTGTTTTCTCTTGATAAGACCTTGATTTTCTAAAAAAATTAAATCACGACGTAAAGTGCTGAGACTAGAGAAAGTGATTTCTGCCAGTTCTTTTACAGCGATTCTTTTTTTCTTTTTAACAACTTCAATCAGTTCAAGCACACGTTCATCTTTTATCATAGCATCCTCCTAATGTAAAGTTCAACTATATTATAGCATAATTTGGAGGAATTTGAATTATTTTTGTCAATTTAAGCCCAAATATATGAATTTTATCCAAGTAAGCGTTCACATATTGCAAAAAAAATCCTATGATATTATAATTGTGTTAACAAAGCTAATAGAGAGGGCAACAAATGGAAGCGGTTTTAGCGATAGATTTAGGTGCAACTTCTGGAAGAGCTATTGTTGGATACCTTTCTGAAAATAAACTAGTAATGAAAGAAATTAATCGCTTTCCTAATAAAGCTATTAGGGTAAAAGGACATTTATGTTGGGATGTTGACTTTCTTCTAGCTAAAATTCTTGAAAGTATACAATTGGCTAATACTAATTACAAGATTTTATCTGTCGGTATTGATACATGGGGTGTTGATTTTGGACTGATTGATAATGAAGGAAAACTGTTATCACAACCTGTTCACTATCGTGATGAAAGAACAAAAGGAGTGTTAAAGGAAATATCTGAAATTACTGAGTTAGAAAAATTATATTCAGAAACAGGAAATCAGATTATGGAGATAAACACCTTGTTTCAACTCTTTAAGGTACGGCAAGAATTTCCTAATTCATTTTATAAAACGAATAAGATTCTTTTAATGCCAGATTTGTTTAATTATCTCTTGACAGGTAAGTTTGCTACAGAAAAAAGCATTGCTTCAACAACTCAATTATTTGATCCTAGGAGTCAAAATTGGAATCAGAATATCTTAAAACTATTTGAATTGGATTCATCTTTACTTCCTGAAATTGTTTCAGAGGGAAATGTCCTTGGAAGGATAAAAGAGGAGTATGGTTTAGGAGATATTCCTGTTGTGAATGTTTGTAGCCATGATACAGCCAGTGCGATTGTCTCAGTTCCTAAGACAGAAGGTAGTTTATTTATTTCATCAGGTACTTGGTCTTTAGTTGGAGTGGAACTTACTTCACCGATTCTTAATACCGAATCTTTCAGCTATGGATTTACAAATGAGGTAGGCAAAGATGGAGTGATTACTTTTTTGAAGAATTGTACAGGGTTGTGGATCATAGAGGAACTAAGACGTTCATTTGAACGAAGAGGGAAAGCATATTCTTTTGGTGATATAAAAACAATGGTGGAGAAAGAAAAAGAAGATCTTCCTTTGATTGATACTGAATCAACTGAATTTGCAACAGAATCTGATATGTACAAGACTTTAACAGAATATCTAGCTTATCATCATGAGACTAGAGAGTGGACAGATGGACAACTATTTAAGATAGTTTATGAAAGCCTAGCTGAAACGTATAAGGAAACAATAGAGTTACTAGAGAAACTAACTCATAAGGTTTATAAGAGGATATATGTGATTGGAGGAGGCGCTAGAGCCAGTTACTTCAATCAAATGATTGCTGATAGAACTGGTAAAGAGGTTCTTACAGGTTCGACTGAAGCTACAGCTGTAGGGAATATTTGTATACAGCTATTAAGTCAAGGTAAAATAAACGAGGATACAGGGTTAAAGGATATTATGACAAATATTGCTGATACACAATATTATTATCCTCAGCTATCATAAACAAAAATAAAAAAACGGAGGTTTTGTCATGAACAAAAAAAGTCTTTTGAAATGCGCTGTTATCGGGTTAGTAGCTACCCTTGGTTTAGCAGCTTGTGGAACATCTAAGGATGCAAGCGGTGGAAGTTCTTCTGGTAAAGAAGTATTAGAATTTTATCATGGGTATCATCATAGTGAAGATGAATGGCCTGTAGCTAAAACTATGCGAGATTTATATGATAAATTTGCAGAAGAACATAAAGATAGTGGTGTAGAATTTAAACCAATTCCTATAAATGGTGATTTGAAGGATGTAATGAATAACAAGGTTGCTAGTGGTGAATTTCCAGATGTGATTGACCTAGCAGGTAATGCAGTATCATTAGCTGCAATTGAACAAAAACTTGTTTTAGATTTGAAACCATATATCGATTCAAATAAGCTTGAAAAAAATGTTGGTTTGAACTATAAACAAAACCAAAAAGATGGAAAAATTTATACAGTTCACGAACAGTTATTTACAATGGGCTTATGGTACAACAAGGATATATTTGCAAAAGCAGGTGCTAAAACACCTGATCAGTGGAATACTTGGGAAGATTTTACACAAGCAATGGCTACTGTGAGAAAGCAAGATGGAGTGTATGCATTTGGTGCTGGAGAACCATCTATTCGCTTGTTTAATACAGTCTTAGGAACCACAGAAAATGGGCGTAAATTATTAGACAAACCATTAACAAAAGAAGGAATCGAATCTAAAGAATTTGCAGATGCTTTGAAAATGGTTATGAAAGAAATTCAAGCTAATGGTTCTAAGAATGCTGGTGGCGATGCTAATGCTTATTCTAAAGACTTCCAAGAAGGTAAATCTGCAGTCTTCTTTAATGGTGTGTGGGCTTCTGGTGAGATGTCTAAGAACCCAAGTCTTGCACCTGGAATCTATCCTGCAGGTGTAGCAATTAGTTCTTCTGGAGGTGGTATCACTATCTCAAGTAAGATGTCTGAAGCTAAACAAAAACTAGCTCTTGAGTTTTTGAAATATATGACTAGCGATGATGTACAAAAAGTAATTTTTGAAAAAGTAGGAGCAAATCCTTCTGATGAAAATGTAAATGTAAAAGAACTTTCAGAAAAGAGTTCAGAAGCTACTACTAAAATTTTAGGACAAGCAATCACTCAAGTTAAGAATGCAAAAGTAGTTGTTCCAACTGTAAGTGATGTTTGGGGTGGCGATGTACACACAGCTATTATCAATGCATTGACAGAAAGTGCTGCTGAAAATGTAGATGTTGATCAAAAAGTGAAATCTACTCAAGATGTGTTGAAATCATTGATTGGTTAATTGTTTTAGGGAGTGGAAACGAAGCTCAGTTGGCACTGCCAACTGAGCTTGATTTTACTCATATAGTTGAAAAAAGGAGTTTGTTTATGACACAAAAAGTTATGAGCCTACAAAATAGGAAGAATCAAAAAAGACGATTTATCTTTTTATTTCTTTTGCCAACGTTGATTTGTTTCTTTCTATTTTATTTTTATTCTGTAGTAACAATCTTTTTAACTTCATTTGCTAAATGGGATTATACAAATTTAAACACCCCTGAGTTTCTTGGATTTGATAAATTATTTGAAAATTATAGGTATGTTTTTAAAGAATACCCATTTTTTACAGAAGCTCTAATTAATTCTGTTCGTTGGGCTGTAATTGGTGTTATTATTCAAGTTCCTTTAGCTTTATCTGTTGCAATTACATTATCTAAGAAATTAAAAGGATGGAAGATATCTAGAAATCTTTATATTGTACCTAGTATCATTTCTAGTGCTGCTATGGGATTGATTTTTCTTCAAATCTATAATCCAAACTATGGCGTTGTTAACCAAATTATTCATTTATTTAATCCATCGTTTAAAGATTCAGTACTGTTGACTCCAGGATTAAATATAGCAGCTATGACTGGCGCTTATATCTTCTTTGCAGGAGCATCAACCATTATGATTCTTGGGCAAATTTTTGCTATTCCAGAAGAAGTTCAAGAAGCTGCTATTTTAGACAATATTACTGGTTGGAGGAAAGAGTGGTATATTACGATTCCGATGATTAAGGGGACAATTAAAACTGTTTCAATTATGGCTGCAACTTCAGGATTTTTGCTCTATAACGAAGTATTCTTTTTGACAAATGGTGCTGCAGGAACAAAAAGTATCAGTTTTGTTATTAGAGAATTAGCGGTGGCTAGCTCACGAACTCAGTATGCTCGTGCAAATACAATTGGAGTTATACAAATCTTAGGTGGAATGTTGATTATCGTTTGTATTAATATTTTATTCAGAGAAAGAAAAAGACTGAAAGGTGGGAAATGATTATGAATACACATATAAATGGTATTAGTAAAAAAGGTAAAGTTCTTATATATGGTTATATGCTCCTTACCATTTTAATTTCCATTTTCCCTATTGCGTGGATATTTTTATCATCATTAAAAGCAGATCCTATGAAAAATCCAGGTATTAGTTTACCAACTGACTTTACTCTTGATGGTTATATAAATGTTTTTACAAAACTTCATGTTTTCACTTACTTTTGGAATAGCTTTAAAGTAGTGTCTATATCAGTTATTATTAGCATTGTTATGATTTCCATGTCTTCATATGTTATTGCTAGGATGGAATTTAGAGGGAAGAAGTTAGTGACTTCTATGCTGTATTCTACTCTATTTATTCCAGCAACAGCTATGACTTTTCCAGTTTATAGATTAGTAAATGCGTTGGGGATCTATAATACCCCAGTTGCTCTAATTCTAGTCTACTCTTGTAGTGGAATTGCTATGAGTTTCTTCATTATAAAGAACTATTTTGAAATTATTCCAAAAGAATTGGAGGAGGCGGCAGAGATTGATGGTGCGACATATGCTCAAACTTTTTGGAAAGTGATGTTGCCAATTGCTAGACCTGGAATTTTAACAGCAGCAGTACTTGCCTTTATTAATAACTGGAATGAATATTATTGGGCATCTATGTTGGTGATTGATAAAAATGAATTAACAGTACCAGCATTACTAGGTCAATTTACTACAAGTTTTAATACTAATTATAATGGTCTCTTTTCAGCGATTGTTGTAATCGTATTACCACCAATCATTCTATTTGCATTTACAAGTAAATACTTTATTGAAGCTTTAGGAGGAGGAGCAGTAAAAGGATGAAACATACACTTGAAACTATCAATAGTAGAACTCAGTGGTTTAGAGAAGCAAGATTTGGGATGTTCATTCATTGGGGTTTATATTCTATTCCAGGAAAAGGAGAATGGATTCGTAGTCATCAGAAATTATCTATTGAAGATTATGAACCATATTTTCGAGCTTTTGATCCTAAGGAATATAACCCTAGAGAATGGGCTAAACAAGCAAAAGCTGCAGGGATGAAATATATGGTTTTAACAGCTAAACATCATGATGGATTTTGTTTGTTTGATTCAAAATTTACAGATTATAAATCAACAAATACACCTGCAGGTAGAGATTTAGTTAAAGAATTTGTAGATGCCGTTCGAGCTGAAGGTTTAAAAGTAGGGTTATATTTTAGTTTGATTGACTGGTATCATCCTGATTTTCCTAAATATGCTGATCTAAATCATCCAATGAGAGGAAATGAAGCCTATCGAGATGAGAAAATTAACTTTGACCGTTATTTGGAGTATTTGCACAATCAAGTTAAAGAAATTGTAACTGGTTATGGTCAGATTGACATATTATGGTTTGATTATTCTTATGAAGACATGGTAGGTGAAAAATGGGGAGCTTCAAAATTAATAGACATGGTTCGTCATTATCAGCCAAACGTTATCGTAGATAATAGATTAGAAACATCAGGTGAAGGATTCGGAAGTATTGTTACAGATGAAATTACCTCTTATGCTGGAGATTTTGTTAGTCCAGAGCAAATTGTTCCTCACGAAGGTATTCGAAACTTTAAAGGTGAGCCTGTTCCTTGGGAACTTTGTCTAACTATGAATAACAATTGGGCTTATAATCCTACTGATTATCTATATAAGTCTAGTCAAACTTTGATAAGAAAGTTAGTTGAATGTGTTAGTAAAAACGGGAATATGATTCTTAATGTAGGCCCAGATGCTTTGGGAAGAATTAATGATCCAAGTAAGAAAATATTAGATGATTTTCATCAATGGATGTCTCGAAATAGTGAGGCAATTTATGGATGTAGTGGAGATGAAAATTTACCAAAACCAGATTGGGGCTACTATACTCGTAACGGAAATACGGTTTATGCTCATGTATTTGAACAACCTATAGGTCCGTTAGCTCTTCTTGGTATTAGTAAAGAAAACGTAAAAAGAATGAGCTTTCTTCATGATGGAAGTGAGGTGAAAATTTCAGAAAGCTGGACGACCAATGCCTATAAAGGAATTTGTTTTGCACAGTTTGGAGAAGTTCCTCATTTTACCTATCCATTACCAGACTTGATTGATAGCGTAATAAAAATTGAGTTGAGAGAGTAGTTTATATGAAAATTGAAAATAAAAATGTAAGACGTAATTTCTTTTGGGGAGATGGTCGATTTTATACTACTGATATCGTAAACAAACGGACAGGAGTAATGATAAAAAATGTTTCGAAAGAGGAATTTACCATTACATTGGAGAATGGTATAAAACTTTCTTCAAATCATTTTTCAGCAATCGTTAGGGAAGAGGGAGATAAGCGGATTGAGGTTTCTTTTATTTATCCTTCCATTCGTTTACGTTTAATCTTTGAATCGAGGGATGATGTTCTTTCGAAACAATTAGTTTTAGAATCTTCTACTGAAGTTATTAAATCTGTAGAAGTAGAGAGTTTTGAGTTTGAAACAGAAGACCATATTTTCTATCCTAAAAGACAAGATTGTATTAAGGAAATGGCAAATTTTTCTGGTTATTATGTAGAATTGGGACAACCTGTTTATGCTAATTCTTTATTCTTAGGAATGGAATTTCCCATGTCTGAGAACAAGGTAGATTGTAGACATTATGTATCAAGGTATTACTTAGGAACGGTTATTAATCAAGAGAAAATTTTGTGGCCTTGTATTGTTGGGGGAGCAGATTCCTATAAAAAAGAAGAGATTCAAGAGGCATTTTTTGAATATGTGGAAGGAATAGCTCAACCTAGTTATTTCCGTAAACAGTATAATTCCTGGTATGACCATATGACCGACATTACAGAAGAAGGTATTCTAAAAAGTTTTTCTGAGATTAGAGATGGATTTGAAAATCATGGAGTCCATTTAGATGCTTATGTTGTTGATGATGGTTGGACAAACTATCAATCAGTTTGGGAATTCAATCATAAATTTCCAAATGGTTTGAGAAATATTAAACATCTTGTAAATGGATTTGGTTCAAGCCTAGGATTATGGATTGGTCCCAGAGGTGGTTATAATGGGACAGAAATCATTATGAGTGATTGGTTGGAAGCACATCCAGAGTTAAGGATTGGCTCTAAAAATTATACTTCAAATGATGTAAACGTCGCTGATTTTGACTATCTCAATCAAATGAAGAAAAAGATGTTGGAATATCAAAAAGAATTCGATATCAGCTATTGGAAAATTGATGGTTGGTTACTTCAACCTGACAAACCTGATAAGAGTGGGTCGCATGGTATGTATACCATGACAGCGGTTTATGAGTTCTTAATTCAACTGTTGATAGATCTAAGAAAGGAGCGAGGAGGAAAAGATTGTTGGTTAAACTTGACTTCTTATGTAAATCCTAGTCCATGGTTTTTACAGTGGGTCAATAGTTTATGGATTCAAATATCTCAAGATGTAGGGTTTACAGAGAATGCAGGTAATGATATCAATCGTATGATTACTTACCGAGATATTCAGTATCAAGAATTTTTGGAAAAACGTGAAATACAGTTACCTATGTGGTCGCTTTATAATCATGAACCAATCTATGCTGTCAGTGCAAATACCTGGTACATGGATCATCAAATGTTTGCATCAATACCAGATTTTGAAGCTTATCTATTATTTATTTCAACAAGAGGGAATGCTTTTTGGGAGTTTCACTATTCTTTTGATATGTTTGATGAAGAACGCTGGAAAGCCAATGCTCGTGCCGTTAAATGGATAGAGGAGAATTATCAAACACTAAAATATAGTAAAAAAATAGGAGGAAGCCCTGAAAAATTTGAAATTTATGGTTATAAGTGTCACAATCAGAAGACTTCTACTGAAATTTTCTCTCTGAGAAATCCTGCTCAGATTAAACAAAAAATAAAAATAGAGAATCTTTCGATAGAGAATTTTACCAGAGTAATTGGAGATTTTACTATTCAAGAAGATGAGATAGAATTGGCACCGTACTCTATCGTGATACTGAAGAAGTAAAGAAAAAATTGTGAGGTAGAGATGACGATTTATATTAATAAGGACGAGACCGTTTTTCATTTGGAAATGAAAGATAGTAGTTATATTTTTAGAATTTTAGAAAATGGGGAACTTCAACATCTATATTTTGGGAAAAGGATTCATGTCAAGGAAAATTATAACCAATTGATGGCCTATGAAAAAAGAGGATTTGAAGTATCTTTTTCTGAAGAATTTGAGGATATTCAACAGTCTATGATACAAAATGAATATTCTTCATACGGGAAAGGAGATTTTCGGCATCCAGCTTTTCAAGTTCAAGGAATGAATGGTAGTAGGATAACGACACTAAAATATCAAGGTTTTGAACTTGAAAAAGGGAAGAATCGTCTTAACTCTCTACCTTCAACATTTGATGATATTGGTCAGTGTGCGGAAACATTAACGATTATTTTAACAGATTCTATATTAGATTTAACTGTTAGACTAAATTATACAATTTTTCCGGAATACAATGTCTTAGTTAGAAATACGGAATTTTTAAATAATAGCAATAATAAGTTGACTCTTTTGAAAGCAATGAGTTTACAGCTAGATCTACCTGATAGTCAATATGACTTTATTCAATTTTCTGGAGCATGGCTGAGGGAACGTCAGTTATATAGAACTTCGCTTAGACCAGGTATTCAAGCAATAGATAGCTTGAGATACTCATCAAGTCCTCAGCAAAATCCTTTCTTTATGCTATCAAGGAGGGAAACTACAGAGCATAGTGGTGAGGTTTATGGTTTTAACTTTATCTATTCTGGAAATTTTCAAAATATGATTGAAGTTGACCATTTTGACACCGCTAGAGTAACGGTAGGAATAAATCCAGTAGAATTTCGTTTTTTATTAAATCCTGCCGAAAGTTTTGTGACACCAGAAGCAATTGTGACCTATTCTGATCAAGGGATGAATCAGATGAGCCAGCAACTATCAGATTTTTATCGACATCATTTAGTTAATCCTAATTTTTCTCAAGCTAGTCGTCCTATAATACTCAATAGTTGGGAAACATTTTATTTTGACTTGAGTACAGAAAAAATTTTAGATTTAGCAAAGGCTGCTAAAGATTTAGGGATAGAATTATTTGTACTGGATGATGGTTGGTTTGGTCATAGGAAAGATGACAACAGTTCTCTGGGTGACTGGGTAACAGATAGAAGTCGCCTTCCTGAAGGTATTGGATTTCTTGCAGATGCAATTCACAAAATAGGTTTACAATTTGGTTTATGGTTTGAGCCTGAAATGATTTCTATTGATAGTGATTTGTACAAGAATCATGCCGATTGGACTATCCATTTGTTAGACAGAGAGAAGTCAGTAGGAAGAAATCAATATGTGTTGGATTTGACGAGACAGGAAGTTGTTGATTACCTTTTTGATTCTATTTCTAAAATCATAATCGAAACAAATCTGGATTATATCAAATGGGATATGAATCGTCATATAACAGATATTTATAGTATGGAACTTGATTCTGAACAGCAGATGGAATTTGGTCATCGATATATCTTAGGTCTTTATCAGTTATTAGATCGTTTAATAACTAAGTTCCCTTCAGTTCTATTTGAATCTTGTTCTTCAGGTGGTGGACGTTTTGATTTAGGACTTATGTATTATGCACCGCAAGCGTGGACGAGTGATGATACGGACCCGATAGAAAGATTGAAAATTCAGCATGGAACTTCTTATGGATATTCTCCATCAATGATGACAGCACATGTTTCTATTTCTCCTAATGAACAAAGTGGAAGACAAACGAGTTTGGACACTAGGACAAATGTAGCTTATTTTAGTTCTTTCGGTTATGAATTAGATGTTACGAGATTGTCGGTAGAAGAAAAAGAACAAGTGAGAGAACAAATTCAGTTTTATAAAAAATATCGTTCATTGTTTCAATATGGGGATTTTTATAGGATAAACAGTCCTTTTAGTTGTGATTCTGCTAGTTGGCAAGTTGTTTCAAAGAATAAATGCCAGTCGATTTTACTGTATGCTCAATTGAATAGTAAGTTGAACCCAGGTTATACAAGAGTTTATTTTAGTGGTTTAGATAAAGATAAATGCTATTCCGTCTCTGGATTTGATGAGTTCTTTTATGGAGATGAATTAATGAATGCTGGAATAAAAGTCAGTTTAAGTAATTTAGCACTATGTGTTCCAGAATATCTTACAAAATTATTCGTTATTGAGGAAGTTGAATGTAAATTATGTAAATAATGAGGAAATAAAAATGGAAAATAAAAAAATAGCAAAACAGATTTTAATAGCTACAGCTGTTTTAACAAGTTTTTTAGGAAGTAAATTGGTTTATGCAGATGTAGTCCAAAGTAATTCTAATGACAGAGCTAGTACTGAAACTGCTAGAGTAACAGGGAATAACTTAAGAAAACCAATTACTAAAGATCAAGAAACTGATACGGAGACGACATATCTTTCAGATATGGATTGGTCTTCTGCAACTCATGGTGATGTAGATAAAACAAAAACAGTACAAAAAGATGCTCCATTTACAACAGGAAATAAAGGAGAACATACTAAAATTTCATTGCTTACTTCTGACAATAAAGTTAAGTATTTTGATAAAGGAATAGGGACAGTCGCAGATTCCCCGTCTGTAATCAGCTATGATATTAGTGGTCAAGGATTTGAAAAATTTGAAACTTATATAGGAATTGATCAAAGTGCTAATAGTTCTAGAGCAGACCACGCAGTAGTGGATAAAATAGAAATAGAAATAGATGGAGAAGTAGTTTATTCCAGTAATGTAACTAATCCAGATGGATTCAGATATAATACCCAGGCACAATTTATTAGTGTGACAATTCCACAAAACGCTAAAAAAATATCCTTAAAATCATTCTCAGGAGAACATACATGGGGTGATGAAGTTGTATTTGCTGATGCTAAACTTATTAAAACTGTTAGTACTCAAACTATAACTCCAGATCTTCTTAATAAAGGAATTAATGGAGGAGTATATCTTTCTGATTTAGAATGGGTTGATGCTACTCATGGTGATGACGATAAATCAAAAACAGTTCAGAAAGATAAACCGTTTACACCTGGTAATAACGGTGCAAATAATAAAATAAAATTATTAATTGACGGGAAGGAAATAGAATTTAATAAAGGATTGGGAACTGTAGCAAGTAACCCGTCTAGTATAAAATATGATGTTTCGGGTGCTAATGTTACAAGATTTATTTCCTATGTCGGAATTGATAGGAGCGCCAATCATTTAAATTCAGATTACGCAGATATTCAAAAGTTTGAAGTTGTTGCGGATGGTAAAGTCATTTACTCATCAGATTCAAAATATCCGAAAGGAATTAAGTATGATACATCAGCATTTCTGGTTGATGTTGAAATTCCAAAAGATACACAGACGATAGAACTTAAATCATATTCAGGAAAACATACATGGGCTGACG
This sequence comes from Streptococcus mitis, assembly GCA_018364455.1. GTDB lineage: Bacteria > Bacillota > Bacilli > Lactobacillales > Streptococcaceae > Streptococcus > Streptococcus mitis_BR. Next base: position 48,488 of record JAGZLW010000003.1, read on the forward strand.
AATTGGTTTTAGGTGGAGCCATGTTTATGGCAAATGGTAAATTTAAGAATCCTAATGATTGGTCAGAAGTTGATAAACGTCGTGAAATTAATAATGAACATCCGTTACTTATGATGCCTTTATATGCTAACGGAGAAGAGTTTAACCAAGGGAAATATACTTTTTGGGGAGGAGATACATTAACAGGTAAGTGGGAGAATATACCAGATGACTTAAAACCATATACTGTTATACAGTTACATCCAGATGATCTTCCTAAAAGAGATGGAGCTGCTAGAGATTTTTATGAACATATGTTAGAAGAAGCAGCGAAATATGTAAATCCTAAGACTGGAAAAAATGAACCAATTCCAGTTATTCTGACGGTTTACACTGCTGGTAATATGCCTTATTATACTTCGGCACATTGGTTAAGTACCAGCTGGATTGATAAAATGTATCAAAAATATCCAAATTTGCATGGTATTTTCAGTACAGAGAATTATTGGATTTGGGCAAATGATATTGAAAATAAGGCGGCAGATTATTTAAAAGTATCTGCTAAAAATGGAGGATATTTTATATGGGCTGAACAAAATAATGGTTCTGCAATAGAAAAAGCATTTGGAAAAAACGGTAAGATAGCATTTCAGAAATCTGTTGATAAGTACTGGAAGAACCTTATTTTCATGTTCAAAAATACACCTGCTGCCGAGGGAAATGATTCAACTACAGAAAGTTATATGAAGGGACTTTGGTTATCAAATCATACTTATCAATGGGGTGGTTTGATGGATACTTGGAAGTGGTATGAGACAGGTAAATGGAAACTGTTTGCAACTGGTAATATCGGAAAAAGTCAAGGAGATAGACAATGGTTGACTGAACCAGAGTCTATGCTAGGAGAAGAGGCTTTAGGGGTTTACCTTAATGGAGGTGTAGTTTATAATTTTGAACATCCAGCTTATACCTATGGTGTAAATAATAAAGAAAGCTTACTCTTTAGCGAAGTAATAAAAGAATTTTTTAGATATGTAATAGCACATCCAGCACCATCTAAAGAAAAGGTACTTGAGGATACAAAAGTATTCATACATGGAGACTATTCAAATAAAGGAAATGGTAAGTTCTTTGTAAACGTAAATACTGATAGAGAACAAACTCCATTATACATGACTGGTCGTTATAATGTTATTCCAGCTATTCCAGGTATTTTAAAAACAGATAAATTGAAAGAGTCTGTTTCTGGTAATCGTATTCAGATTAAGGAGATCACTTCCCCAGAATTTAGCTCTACTCAGGCTAGAAAAGAATACTTGAATAAGCTGTATCCTACGAATTATGAAGGAGATATCTTTGCTCAGAAATTAGATAATAGATGGTTTGTCTATAATTATAAGGTAAATGAGAATGTTAAACAGACTGGAAAATTAAAATTTAATTCTTTAGAAATGGATGTTGAATTTGAACCTCATACCTATGGTATTTTTGAGAGAATAAGTAATGGATTGAAAGTGAATTTAAATAATTTTAGAACAAATAAAGATTCACTATGGTCTAATGCTCAAGATGCAAATCAGGCAAGGAAACTACCACAATTGACCAAAAAAGGTGCGATTAAGTGGATTGATGAACATTATATCAAAGATACTCAGTTTGGAGAGAAAAGGGTTACAAAGATAGTATTAAGAGGTATAGATAAACTTCCTACTATTCATTCATTAACAGGAACAAATAATTCCTATGATCAGCCATCTCTCAATTTTGATCAGGAAAATCATACGGTTACTATTACCATTAACAGTAACGGAAATCTTGAATTCGAACTTCATTTTTAGAAAGGAGTGAGTTTATGTCTCAAGATGAAAAATTAATTCGTGAACAGATTTGTGATGTTTGTCATAAGATGTGGCAACTTGGTTGGGTTGCTGCAAACGATGGGAATGTATCTGTTCGATTAGATGAGGATATCATTATTGCAACTCCTACTGGCATCAGCAAAAGTTTTATTACTCCAGAAAAGCTGGTGAAGTTAAATCTCAAAGGAGAGATTTTAGAAGCAGAAGGTAATTACCGCCCTTCTAGTGAAATTAAAATGCACATTCGTTGTTACGAAGAACGTGAGGATGTCCGTGCGGTTGTTCACGCGCATCCACCGATTGCAACAGGATTTGCTCTTGCACATATTCCTTTAGATACTTATTCACTAATTGAGAGCGCGATTGTGGTTGGGGCAATTCCTATAACTCCATTTGGAGTTCCGTCTACAATGGAAGTGCCAGAAGCAATTACACCTTATCTACCAGATCATGATGTCATGCTATTAGAAAATCATGGAGCTCTGACTGTCGGAAGCGATGTCATTACAGCATACTACCGTATGGAAACTTTAGAATTAGTAGCAAAAACAACCTTCCATGGAAGAATGTTACTGTCTACAAAAGGTATTGAAGAACAAGAAATTGCTCGTCCGACTTTAGAACGTCTATTCTCAATGCGAGAAAATTATAAGGTTACAGGTCGTCACCCAGGCTACCGTAAATATAATGGCGATGGTAGTATAAAAGAAACAGAAAAATAAGAGGAAAGTATTATGATCCAACATCCACGTATTGGTATTCGTCCGACTATTGATGGTCGTCGTCAAGGTGTACGCGAATCACTTGAAGTGCAAACAATGAACATGGCTAAAAGTGTGGCAGATTTGATTTCAAGCACATTGAAATATCCAGATGGAGAACCTGTGGAATGCGTGATTTCTCCATCTACCATTGGTCGTGTTCCAGAGGCTGCAGCTTCCCATGAGTTGTTCAAAAAATCAAATGTTTGCGCAACAATTACAGTTACACCATGCTGGTGTTATGGTAGTGAAACTATGGATATGTCTCCAGATATTCCTCATGCTATATGGGGATTTAATGAGACAGAACGCCCAGGAGCTGTCTATCTTGCAGCTGTTCTAGCTTCACATGCTCAAAAAGGTATTCCAGCCTTTGGGATTTATGGTAGAGATGTTCAGGAAGCTAATGATACAGATATTCCAGAAGATGTCAAAGAAAAACTTTTACGTTATGCGCGTGCAGCTCTTGCAACTGGTTTGATGCGAGATACTGCTTACCTATCAATGGGTAGTGTTTCGATGGGGATTGGTGGTTCTATTGTAAATCCGGATTTCTTCCAAGAATACCTAGGAATGCGGAATGAATCAGTCGATATGACGGAGTTCACGCGCCGTATGGACCGTGGTATTTATGACCCAGAAGAGTTTGAACGTGCTATGGTTTGGGTAAAAGAACATATCAAAGAAGGGGTTGACCGAAATCGTGAGGATTTGATTCTTTCTAAAGAAGAGAAAGAAAAACAATGGGAATTTGTGGTAAAAATGTTCATGATTGGTCGAGATCTTATGCAGGGGAATCCTCGTTTAGCAGAGCTTGGTTTTGAGGAAGAAGCGGTTGGTCACCATGCTTTAGTAGCTGGTTTCCAAGGTCAACGCCAGTGGACAGACCATTTCCCCAATGGGGACTTTATGGAAACTTTCCTCAATACTCAGTTTGACTGGAATGGTATTCGAAAACCATTCGTATTTGCGACAGAGAATGATTCACTAAATGGTGTGTCTATGCTCTTTAATTATCTGTTAACGAATACTCCACAAATCTTTGCTGATGTGCGTACTTATTGGAGTCCAGAAGCTGTTAAACGTGTAACAGGACATACTTTAGAGGGTCGAGCTGCAGATGGATTCTTACATCTAATCAACTCGGGTTCTTGTACATTAGATGGTACAGGTCAAGCTAGTTGTGATGGAAAACCTGTTATGAAACCATTCTGGGAGTTGGAAGAAAGTGAAGTGCAGGCTATGCTTGAAAATACAGACTTCCCACCAGCAAACCGCGAATATTTTCGTGGAGGAGGGTTCTCAACTCGCTTCTTGACGAAGGGGGATATGCCAGTAACAATGGTACGTCTCAATCTTTTAAAAGGAGTTGGTCCAGTGCTACAAATTGCAGAAGGTCACACACTTGAACTTCCTGAAGATGTTCACCATACTTTAGATAATCGTACAGATCCAGGATGGCCAACTACTTGGTTTGCTCCACGTTTGACAGGAAAAGGTGCTTTCAAGTCTGTCTATGACGTCATGAATAATTGGGGAGCTAATCACGGAGCCATAACATATGGACACATTGGAGCAGACTTGATTACCTTGGCTTCTATGTTGAGAATTCCTGTCAATATGCATAATGTACCTGAGGAAGATATCTTTAGGCCTAAAAATTGGTCCTTATTTGGAACAGATGATCTAGAATCAGCAGACTATCGTGCATGTCAGTTGTTGGGGCCACTACATAAATAAAACTTGTTTATATAGGAGGTGAACTTACGTCCCTCCTATCCTTTTAAAAAGATTTGTTAAATAATTCACAAATAATTGAAAACGAATACAAAAAGTAATATAATGATGTTAAATAGATAGCGCGAAGGCGCAGGAGGAAAATTATATGGCTACATTTTATGTTCCAGCAGTCAACCTTATTGGTAAAGGTGTTGTAAATGAAGTGGGTCCTTATATCAAGGAACTTGGCTATAAAAAGGCGCTTTTGGTGACAGATAAGTTCATCGAAGGAAGTGACATTTTGCCTAAGGTTTTAAAACCACTGGATACAGAAGGAATCGAATATGTCATCTTTAGCGATGTAGAGCCAAACCCTACTTGTAAGAATGTCACAGATGGGGTAGCTGCTTTGCAAGAACATGGATGTGATTTTATCATCAGTCTTGGTGGGGGTTCTCCACAGGATGCAGCTAGTTGTATTTCTATCATAGCTACAAATGGTGGAAAACCACAGGATTATGAAGGGCTTCATAAGTCTGCTAAAAAAGGCTTGCCAGTTGTGGCTATCAATACAACGGCAGGAACTTCTGCAGAAATTACCATTAACTATGTGATTACTGATGAAGAACGCAAGGTTAAGATGGTAATGGTTGACAAGAATAGCCTTGCCCTTATCTCTGTTAATGACCCTGAATTGATGATTTCAAAACCTCAAGCCTTGACTGCAGCGACAGGTATGGATGCTTTGACTCACGCTGTTGAAGCTTTAGTAACACCTGGTGCTTATGATGTAACCAAGAAATTATCTATCGGAGCAATTGAGCTTATCAAGGAATACCTTCCTCGTGCCGTAGCAAATGGACACGACATTGAAGCGCGTGAAGGTATGGTCAATGCCATCTTCCTTGGTGGTATGAGCTTTAATAATGCTGGTCTTGGTTATGTTCACTCAATGGCTCACCAACTCGGTGCAGTATATAATTTGCCACATGGCGTGTGCTGTGCCATGTTGCTACCAGTTATAGAACGTGAAAATGCTAAACGTGTACCAGAAGCTTTTCGCAATGTTGCTAAAGCCTTGGGCCTTCATGTAGAAGGTAAATCAGATCAAGAATGTGCCGATTATGCAATTGCTGAGATTGAGAAGCTTTCTGAAACAGTAGGTATTCCTAAGAAATTGACTGAACTTGGTATTGAAGAAAAAGATTTCGACTTTGAATACCTTTCTAAGAATGCTTTGATTGATGCATGTGCGCCGGGAAACCCATTTATGCCAACCCTAGAAGAAACGATTGATTTTTATAAAGAGTTGTTTTAAGAAATAATCAGTTTAATTGTGTGCTAACTTAAATGTTATTTAAAGGATTGAGTTTTGTATTGTACAATGCTCAATCTTTTTTTGTAGTATGGAGTAAAATATAGATTATCCTTACCTTCTTATTGAAATCTATTTGGTAGTTTTTAAACTGAAAATATTTATTTTTTTTGTGTTATACTAATTTTATAATTACTTTAGGAGGAATAAAAATGGATTTATCATTTTTAGATTGGATTAGTCTAATAGCAAATATTGTAACTATTTTAGGGATAAGTGGGTTTTTAAATGATTATCTTAATAAAAGAAAGGATGAGAAAAAAATTTCTAATGACGTTTTATCTAACGCGATAAAATTAGCAAGTTTAAGTCTCGATATTTATGATCTAAAGGAACAAAAAATTTATAGAGCTTCTGATTATATCAAGGTAATAAAAACAAATCTTGAAGAATGGAAAGATTTAATAAATAATTTTGAGATAAATAGAGACTGGCAACAAGAAGAAAAATATAATCTACCAGATACAGAGGAGCATAATTTGACTTCAACTGAACAGTATAATGATGGGGAAGAGTATATGAGTACAGATTATGTATTTTGTGATGGAGAAAGTCAGCAATGCTTGTATGAGGAAGAGATACAGGGTTATATAAATAATTTCAAAAAACTTTCAAAAAATGAGCAAGAGAACATATTAAAAATTGCAATATATAATGATATTTTTGATCAGCATTGGAAAAATTTCGAAGGGGATTTAAGATTATCAGAAAGCATTATTAGAGATTTTGTCGATGCAATTCTTTTATCTATTACATCAGAAGGTTTAACTTATAATGCTTATTTAAATAGTGATTTTGAGACATTAAGAGTAATTCAAATTGAAATAGATGAGCTACTAAAGTATATAGAATTGTATGTTAATTCAAATGTTAAATATGCAATTGCTCTTAAAAATCCATTTATTATTTTCCAAGAAAAATGGAAATCAAATCATAATCTTCCAATTGAATTTTCAATGGAGGATTATGCTATTCGTAGATTATCAATTATTGAAAAATTACTACTGTTACTAGATAAAATTGATAGTGAACTCCCAAAGTAAAAAATTGTTAAAGTTTTATACAATAATGGAATCTAAAATATATAATAAAAATTAGAATTTAGGTCTAAAAATATCTCTGGATAAAACTTTTATTTAGAGATATTTTTATATAAAATTTTTTATAAGGAAAAAGTTAGTCAAAAGACTTTATCTGAATCTAAATTCGGATAAGGTTTTTTATTAGCCTTGATTCTTTCATATACTTCATAGCTAAATTGGAGTAATAATGTATGAAAATCATTATCCTCACTATTATTACTTGTATTTATGGCTTGTTTATGTCGTTCAATATGAGAAAGAGCTCTTCTCATATTTTCTTCTTTTAAATTTTTCATAGTTACATTATAAGCTGAAGACAGATAGTTTTGATATTTTTCTCTGAACTGTACGATTTTGCGCCTGAAATGTAGGAATCACCTTTCGTTGTGGTGTGATAAAACTTACAAGTCCTTTTTGTTATTCTTGACCTAGTTTTTATAGAAAGAAGGTCTAAGATGTTAAATAAAGTCAAAACTAAAGCCTTAATTAGTGTCGGAGCAGTGGCTGCAACTAGCTTTATTCTCATGATGGGATATACTGCTGGTCAACATTCTACTGCTAAACAAAGTCGCAAAGAAATCGAATTGGCTGCAGCTAAACTTGTAGAGGACAAACAAGCAGAAGATAAAGCCAGCATTTTATCATCGGATACTGTAAAAGAATTTTTGACGCAGTACTATACGAAAGAAAAGCTCGGAGAAAATAATACACGTATTCAACCTTATATGACTGAATCGGCTTATTCTCAAGAATTGTCAAGTCAAAATGATGCCATGAACCAAGTGTATAAGGATTATATTTTGGATTATCATTTTGAAAAAGCTGATATCTTTGTCAATCAGACTACGAATCAAGCTATTGCCATGGTCTCTTATAATGTAACCTATGTATCTGATTTAAAGAATGCCAATCAATCAAAGACCAATCAGACAGAAACCAGAACGGTTAAGTTATCCTATTCTAAACTACCAGGTAAGTTATTGGTCAATCAAGTGCAGGTTTGGAAATCTGGGTTAGATGATTTAGATAAGGCAACTCCCAAAACTTTAGAAGAATCATCATCAATACCATCACTGCCAAATACTACGACAAAATGATGATATTGCATGGAAATAGAAGAATGTAAGCAAATTTCAATTCTTGATGTAGCCAATCGTTTAGGTATCTCCTTTAAACAAGTTTCTAGCAGTGTCTATGAACATCCTGAACACGATTCATTTCGGATTTTTTCAACTACCAATACTTTTAAATGGTTTTCAAGAGATATTCAAGGTGATGTCATTGATTTTGTTCGACTTGTTCAGGGAATTTCCTTTAAAGAAGCTCTAGCCTTTCTTTCTGAAGAACCTTTTCAAAAAGAAGCTGTTCAAGAAAAAAGAGAGAGACCATTTTATTATCCTTTAAAGAGAGTAGAAGATTCTAACTGTAGTCTGGCTAGATATTATTTAACAGAATGTAGAGGAATCTCAGAAGAAATCGTAAAAAAGATGATTCAACAAGGATTGATGGCACAAGCCAGTTGGAAAACAAATGAAACAGTTGAACCTGTTATTGTTTTTAAAAGCTTTGATCATCGTCACAAACTGCAGGCAGCAAGTCTACAAGGGATTTATAAGAATCCCGCTCTTTCTAGAGAGAGGTTAAAAACGATTCTAAAAGGAAGCCATGGACATGTTGGAATATCCTTTGACATTGGTAAACCAAATAGACTGGTCTTTTGTGAATCGTTCATCGACTTGATGAGCTATTACGAACTTCATCAACAAAGTCTATCTGATGTTCGTTTGGTATCTATGGAGGGATTAAAAAGGTCTGTTGTTGCTTATCAAACTTTACGACTGATAGCTGAAGAAAATCAGAAGTTGGAATTTTTAGATACAGTAACACCTTCAAAGTTATTGCCCTTAATCAATACAATTCGTGATACAACCAGCTATTTTTATAATCATCCTGCTTTATTGACACTAGCAGTAGATTGTGATGATGCAGGTAAAGATTTTTCTGATAAGTTATCTCAATCAGGATTTCCTGTTTTACTGGATTTACCTAATAATGAATTTGGGAAAGAAAAAATAGATTGGAACGATATTATTAGAGAAAAGAAATCAGATTTACAATTGATGATCGAGACTGCAAAAGAGACATTGAGGAATCAACCAGTAAGACAAACCTCTCAATGTTTAGAATTGTGATAACAAAATCAAGATGTTTTAGCTAATATTAGAATGAAGGAGGATCGTATATGACCATTATTGAACGCTTAGAAGAAAAGGTCACTAGGCAAGAAAGTAAGGTAGCAAGAGAGACAGAAAAACTCGCTGCTTACAAAGAACAACTGGAGACAGCGATGTTTGCGACGTTCAAAAGGCGTCAAAGCATTAGTCACATGAGTTTTGAAGAAGCTCTTGACCATGCCTTTGGTAAAGAAAGACAATTCGATGATTCTGAATTTAGAAAGGATGAAATGAGTGAATGACAAAAGATTGGAATTTTAATCAACCATTAGAAAGCAAATCAGAAAATCAAGAAGATCCAGATAAAATTGCGGCCTTATTTGGAAATCATCAAGGAGGTAATGATGTAAATTATGAAGCAGCTTTTCAAAAGCGAAAACAAGCACCTGTGACGGAATCAAATTCTAGTTCTAAACCCAAAGTTACAGAGGTTAGAACAGGAAAAGAGACAGATATCACTACAAGTTATCAGCAACATCTTAAAAGACTGATTGCAGATAACAATAGCGATATTCAAAGTAGTCAAAAGAAAATTGAAGAGCTACATACGTTGATCGACACAAAGAATAAAGACAATAAGAAATTGCAGTCCATTTATGATGCGATTTCCGAATTACACTAAGCAGTCCTGATAGGCTGCTTTTTTTGAGAGGTTATAGATGTTTACAACATTTTTTAAGAAAAATCACGACAATAGTGATGTATTTAAAAAGCTGATTCATAGACTATCTGATATGTCTGTCCAAGATCTTGAAAAAATAGATCGACTGCTAGATATCATTTTCACTCCAAACCAAGAATCAGAACAACTAAAAACAGAAGCAACTTACAGAGAAGAAACTTTGGACGACACATTAAAGGAAGCTAAGAATCAACTTCATAAGGAACAATTGGAGAAGAATTTAGAGAGATTTAGGAAAAATGGAATGAAATAAATGGTTTTATAAAATTTTCTTTTACTTGCATAAAGTCTTGTGTTATACTTTTAGTATAGACTAGAGAAGGAAGTAAATATTTTGGAGTTGACTACCAAGCAGGAAAAGCAACTAGGTCAGACGCAGTGGTTTCATGCTACATTATTGAGACATTTAGAATCCTTAAAAAAAGGAATCGATGTTAAATTTAATTTAGGAAGTGAGCTAGACTTTGGACCTGGTTTCTATATCACACCTGACTTTGAACAAGCTAGAAAATTTATTAACAAGCAAGTTGAAGTATTAAATCGAAGCACTTCTAATAATAATATTTTTGACTCAGAAGAAGAAGAAGTAGGAATTATAGTAGAATTTCGTATTTCAAATTTTATAGAAATTTTTAAGAACCCTGACTATCATTGTCACTATTTTGCAAAACATAAAAAGTCAGAGTCAGATTTAGATTTTGCTGAATTTGTCGTTCAAAATCGGGAAAATCCAGATGAATTACAACACCATTTTGATTTTATCTATGGTGTTCAGACTGATGACAATCCAACCCAAGCTTTAGCTCGTTTTCGTCAGAATGAAATTACAAAAGAAGAAATGCTTGCTGAGTTTAGAAAACCCTATTCTTTTAAACAATTATCCATTCACAACCAATCTTTTTGTGATATAATGAAAATAGAGAAAGTTTATCAATCAAAGACAGGAGAGGAGTTACAAAAATGGCAGTAGTATCGTTGGAAAATAATATTAAACTATATAGTTCAGAATTATTTCAAGCACTATTAAAAGCCTCTAATTATAAATTGGATGAGCGTATTGCTCAGACTGTTGCAGAAGGCTATGCTCGTAATCTAGATTATTCTGATCCTGAACTGATGCATGTTGGTGTAACTTCGGTTGCTAACAACCTGCTTACAAAAATTAAACAAGAGTATTTTATTGTATAGTATTTTGAAAAGCCACCGAAAAAGGAATTACTCTTTAAGGTGGCTTTTTTAGAAGTAAAGTTTAGGCTAGAAAAACAACAAACAACGCACCAATTTTGGTGCGTTCTGCTTTTTTATGCTATAATGGATTTAGAAAAATAAAGGAGTTTGCCATGATTGGAAAGAACATAAAATCCTTACGTAAAACACATGACTTAACACAACCCGAATTTGCACGGATTGTAGGTATTTCACGAAATAGTCTGAGTCGTTATGAAAATGGAACGAGTTCAGTCTCTACCGAATTAATAGACATCATTTGTCAGAAGTTTAATGTATCTTATGTCGATATTGTAGGAGAAGATAAAATGCTGAATCCTGTTGAAGATTATGAATTGACTTTAAAAATTGAAATTGTGAAAGAAAGAGGTGCTAATCTACTTTCTCGACTCTATCGCTATCAAGATGGTCAGGGAATTAGCATTGATGATGAATCTAACCCTTGGATTTTAATGAGTGATGATCTATCTGATTTGATTCATACGAATATCTATTTAGTAGAAACTTTTGATGAAATAGAGAGATATAGCGGTTATTTGGATGGAATTGAACGTATGTTAGAGATATCTGAAAAGCGGATGGTAGCTTAATGGAAATCCAAGATTATACTGATAGTGAATTCAAACATGCTTTAGCACGGAATCTTCGTTCTCTGACAAGAGGAAAAAAGTCCAGTAAGAAACCTGTAGCGATTTTGCTTGGAGGGCAAAGTGGTGCTGGCAAGACTACAATTCATCGTATTAAACAGAAAGAATTTCAAGGAAATATTGTTATCATAGATGGCGATAGTTTTCGTTCTCAACATCCACACTATTTAGAACTGCAGCAAGAATATGGCAAAGATAGTGTAGAATACACCAAAGATTTTGCAGGAAAAATGGTAGAGTCTTTAGTAACCGAATTGAGTCATTTGGGATACAATCTTTTGATAGAGGGAACTTTACGAACTATTGATGTTCCAAAGAAAACAGCACAACTCTTGAAAAGTAGGGGATATGAAGTACAATTAGCCTTGATTGCGACAAAGCCTAAGCTGTCCTATCTGAGCACCCTTATCCGTTATGAAGAACTGTACGCTATTAATCCAAATCAAGCACGCGCAACTCCAAAAGAACATCATGATTTCATTGTAAATCATCTAGTTGATAATACACGACAATTAGAAGAACTAGCTATCTTTGAAAGAATTCAAATTTATCAACGAGATAGAAGTTGTGTATATGATTCAAAAGAAAATACAACTCCAGTAGCAGATGTTCTTCAAGGGTTACTCTTTGGGGAGTGGAGTCAGGTAGAGAAAGAGATGCTTAAATCTGGAGATGAAAGATTGAAAGATTTAACTAATCGAAATGGTTGTTAGAGTTAGAATTTTTCTGTCTAACTTTTGGGGTACAATTCATTATAAATAAGTTTGTATTATTCAATTAATAATTCACCAATTATCGTTTAACATGATATAATGAAGATAAGTAAAGACGATAATTTAAGGAGGGACACATGCCAACTTTACAGTCACAGTTTATTAAATTTCACGAAACAATTAAGCTAGACGCTGACGATAAAAAGGTATTAATTGACAAACGTAAAGAAGTTGAAGAAGCAATAAACAAAGGTGTTTCAGGATTTGGAAAAAGCTTTTTCAACCAAGGAAGTTACTCAACTTACACGGGTATTTTGCCAATCGATGAAGGAGATTATGATTTAGATAGAGGTTTAAAAATAGATGTTGATAGACAATCGCATTCTCCTAAAGAGGTAAAGAAGTTTATTTTTGATGCATTAGCTTCCGAATTTGGGGAAAATAGTGTCAAAGTAAAAAATCCATGTGTGACAGTATCATTCCCTGAAGATAATGTTCACATTGATATAGCGGTGTATTGTACTGAAAATGATAACTATTTTTTAGCTAGAGGAAAACTTAATAGTACTGACGAAAACATTAAATGGGAGGAAGCTGACCCTGTAGAATTAACTAAAGAAATTAATAATGCTATGGAGAACTCCGAAGACAGAAACCAATTTCGGAGAGTAATTCGTTACTTAAAAAGATGGAAAGATCTCAAATTTAAAAATCAAGATAATAGACCGACAGGTATTGGGATCTCAGTTTTTGCTATTAATAATTTTTCTGTATCCAAAAAAGTAGACTATTTATCCGGGAAAACCACTTATGATGATATTTCAGCTTTAAGAAACTTAATAAATACTATGATTAATTCATTTTCGGATAGATATGATGTTGAAAGAAAATTATTTTATCCGAGATTAGAGATTATATTACCTGTTAAGCCAAATACTGATGTATATGAAAAGGTATCAAATATACAAATGGAAGATTTTAAGAATAAATTAGAAAAATTAAGAACCTCACTAGATGAGGCAATAGAAGCTACTGATTTAAGTGAGTCTACAAAAATATTAAGTAAACAGTTTGGTGACGATTTTCCTATTATTGAGCAAAATGAGACAGCAGAAAACTTTGGTACTAAGGCTATTATCAGTGATTATCCAAGTGCTTAGATACGAGTATGTTAGAAAAAAAAGAAATATTCCAAATGTACTTTGAAAATATACATTCAGAGAGATTTGAGTCTAAAGATAAAGAATGCTACTTTTATCAATATAAAAAATTCACCTTAAAAATTATCGTTTCTAATGACTTTCCCCACTCACTTCCTGAATTTTATCTTTCAAATTATATGGCTTTTAATAAATGGTATAGCCATGTCGGTTCCGAAGGGAAATTGTGTTACATTTCAGAAGATAATTTAATCTGGGACTTTAACAATCCATGTGGATTATTGAAAGATTGCTGTGAAAAAGTAAAGGAATTATTGGATAGTTGGGATACACCAAAAATGATTGAAGATCTCAGACAAGAGTTTCTATCATATTGGCAGATTAGTTGTTTGAATTCAAAAACAAAATATATATCCATTCGAAGTTACTTATCCAGGGTCGGTTCATTTGAAAAACATGAATTAGTTCTATCGAATCAGAATGGCTATCTTTTTAATTATGGTTCACAACTCAAAGAGAGTGTTGCGCCACATTCTAAAAAAAGCAGTGATGTTTATATACTTCCACTTAAAGATTCAACTTCTGTGATTCCTCCTAATCCCCTGAACGAACTAACAGAAGCAACATTTAAGAAAATGATTACAGGAAATCTATCTTCGAGGGTTAGACGTCGCTTCCAAAAGTGGTGTAAAACGAAACGAAAGTCATTCATATTAATTGTATCACTTCCTATATCTGATAATGATTTTGTTTTGTTTGGTGCGAGTTTTGAGTCTAGAACTTCGAAATATCCATTTAAATTTGATAATAAGGTACCACAAAAAAATAAAGGTAGAAAAAAAATTGGTTCTAAGGAGAAGAAATCAAAAAATGGAAGTTTTAAGATTACTCCAGTATATATTACAAGATTCGACAAGGAGTATAGAGTGAGTAGGACATCCCAAGAATATGATTTTCTTAATAAAAAAGTAGTAATTGTTGGACTTGGATCTGTAGGATCGTTTGTTGCAAATAATTTATCTAAAATGGGTATAGCGAAACTTCTTTTAATAGATCCTGATTTTTTAACAGTAGATAACATTTCAAGGCACTATTTAGGTATCGATAGTGTAATAGACAATATTCAAAAAGTAGATGCTTTAGAAGATAGATTGAAAAAAGAAAATCCAGATTTAGAGATTGAATGTGAGGGTATCCGATTTCAAGAAATAGTTCGGAAGAATCCAAATTTATTTCATGAATATGATTTTGTTTTTTCTTGTGTCGGAGATACTAAAACAAATTTTGAAATTAATCATTTTTTTAGAAAGATTGGTAAAACGGTATTGTATTGCTGGTTAGATCCATATGGAGTTGGGTATCATAACCTACTAGTTTCTCCACCAAATAATGGATGCTATATGTGTATGAATTATGAAAACGGATATCTTGTTAATAATAGGGCCTCTTTTGCAGAGGAAAATCAAATATTTGAAAAGCGTTTAGCCAGTTGTTATTCTTCGTTTATTCCTTATAATGTTATTGCACCTAGTTCTTTGGCAAATAAAGCTATAGAAGTATATTTACAGTACTTGGATGGGGAATTTTCTTCTGAAAACAGATTAATATCAGAAATTGGTTCAAATAAACAGTTTGGAAAAGAAGGATTTACATATAGTGTTCGATACTACAATTGTTTAAAGAACAGTGATTTATTAAATGTTGCTTTAAGAACAAATACATCTTGTCCAGAGTGTAACGGAGATTATAAAGTTGATATATGTAAATCTGAATAATAAATCTCGAATTGTAATACCATCTGATATTTTTAATTCATTGCTAAAGTTTAGGCAACTTGGTTTGGAACCTGAAGCAGGTGGTATTTTTGTTGGTAAGAGACTTTTAAATAATTCGATACTTATTATAAATTTTTCAGAACCACAGGATAATGATGTAAGAAGTAGATTTAAATTCTCAAAAACTTCTCAAAACCACCAGAAATTTGCAGATGATTATTTTGATAAAAGTTCAGGTTTTATAAGTTTAATTGGGGAATGGCATACTCATCCCGAAGATATCCCTACTGCATCTTTTGTTGACATTAACTCATGGGAAAAAATTATATCAGATAATGATGACAGATTATTCTTTTTGATAGTTGGAATTCGAGCTGGTAGATTCTACTTTAAGGAATCAAATAAGTGGCAATCCACTCTAATCTATTTTAAGGATGTATAGATACGCATGAATCGAAAAAATAAATTATTTAAGAAATACTTTTTTTGGTCTCAAAAATTTTATTTACCATTAGTATTAATTTTTATATTTCCAATTCTGATTTGCTGTTTGATTGGGAAAAGTTTGACCCTAGTTGAAGTTGAAAAAATATCAAATACCAATTTTTTTACAAGAGCTATTTTTGAAATAATTCCTGATAATTCTAACGCTACTTATATAGTTCTTTATGTATTAATCTCTACTTCATTATTGATGATTTTTAGAAAAAAAAACGCGGAACGAACATTTAATGATGGTCATTCTGTATATCTTCACAACTGTTATAAAAGACTGTGGATTGCAGCAAATTTATTAGGTTATCGAAAGTTACAACTTATAGGTGTCTCAATACCAATGCAGTTTGAACTTATTAATAATGGAGTTTTTTCAGAGTTTATCTCTGAATCATCAGTTGTTCAATATGATGAATTTAAAGGAGAAATTATTGTTGAGTATCTAATTGAAAACAAAAAGAATAAAGTTGTAAATTTATTAGTATGTGATACATATGATATTCCTATAGAAAAATTAGCACCTGACTATTTGGAAAATACAACAGTAAAAATTTCATCGCAAAGAAATTATAGTGGTAACAGATATAACAATCCTCTATTAGTTAGTACAGTTCGAGAAGAGGTACAGAAAATAGTTAACACCTATAATGAGGTTAATCTATTCATGACAACAAATCCATTAAATACACAAGGAATTGTAGGAAAAGCATTTTTAACATTAGATAGATCAGGTTTTGATAAAGTCTCAGTTATACAGATGGATGATACAAAAATTTACAAAGCTCCATTTGTAATATACGAAAATTAATAGGAAATCAATGGTTGAGAATTGTAAAACTATTCTTAGTGTTTTATTGCAATTATTTTTTAGAGAGCCACCTGGCTCTTTTTCTTATTTTTTTTGATGTTGTGATACCTTTTCCAAATCATCCTTGTTATCCTAATACCATTCCTAAGAAAATCGATCCTTGATTTTTCTCTGGGGGTTTGGGGGTGAAGCCACCAAGTTATCTTATCGTTGGCTGTCAAAACTGGAAGGTTTTGGTCGGTTGGCGATATGATTTTTGGGATATTGTGGACACAATATCTGAGCTCGCAAAGACCGAACAAGAAGCAAGTGAGGTATTTAGGAAGCGTACTGACAATGTGAGGTAGACTTACATTGTCAGACAAGTAGAATATTGAAGGGATATCAGAATGGGACAAGAAATTAAGTCAATCCGAAAGCAATTTAGAATCACGAGACAAGAAGAAAAACAGATAAAAGAAATGATGAGGGAACAAAAAGTGGATAGTTTCTCAGAATTTCTTCGTCAAAATTTATTGAAAAAGAATTATCAGGATAGAATTTTTGAAAGTTGGTTCACCTTCTGGCATTCTCAAAAGCTGGAACAAATCAGTCGTGATGTTTATGAGATTTTAATCTTATCAAGGGCAGAACATCAAGTCACCCAAGAACATGTATCCATTCTCTTAACCTGTGTTCAGGAATTGATTCAAGAAATAGGGAACTCCATTCCTCTTAGTCAAGACTTCCGTAAAAAATACATGAGGTAGGCAAATGGAAAATCGTTACCGAACTAAGCTAAAGAAAGTTTTCCTATCTGATAGCGAATTGAGTCGGTTGAAACATTGCATCGATCAAAGCGGTTGTCAATCTTTTTCAGAATATGCTAGACGAACCCTACTTGACCCTGGTATGAATTTCATCACCATTGATACAACTGGTTATCAAGATTTGATATTTGAGTTGAAGAGGATTGGTAATAACATCAACCAGATTGCCCGAAGTGTCAATCAATCTCAGTTGATTTCAAGTGAAGAATTGCAAGACTTGAAAAAGGGAATCTATGACTTGATAAGTGAGGTAGAGAAAGAGTTTAGTGTTCAAGCAAAAAAGTTGAGGGAGTTTTATGGTCATCACTAAGCATTTTGCCATTCACGGAAAGAGTTATCGCAGAAAAATTATCAAGTATATTCTTAATCCTGATAAGACCAAGAATCTTGCATTGGTATCGGACTATGGCATGAGAAATTTTCTGGATTTTCCTAGCTATGATGAGATGGTGCAGATGTATCATGAAAATTTTATCAGCAATGATACGCTTTATAATTTTCGGCATGCTAGGTTAGAGGAAAAGCAACGAAAAATTCATGCCCATCATATCATTCAGTCTTTTTCTCCAGAGGATCATCTCACTCCTGAACAAATCAATCAGATTGGCTATGAGACAATGAAGGAGTTAACCGGTGGAAAATTTCGTTTTATCGTTGCGACTCACGTTGATAAAAATCACCTCCATAATCACATCATTATCAACTCGGTTGATAGTAATTCGGATAAAAAACTCAAGTGGGATTATAATGTGGAACGAAATCTTCGAATGATTTCAGATAGATTTTCTAAAATTGCAGGGGCGAAAATTATAGAGAATCGCTATTCCCACCAGCAGTTTGAAGTTTATCGTAAGACCAATTACAAGTACGAACTCAAGCAGCGACTCTATTTTTTGATGGAAAATTCTACCGATTTTGAGGATTTAAAAAAGAACGCTCCATTACTACATATGGAGATGGATTTCAGTCACAAGCATACCACCTTTTTTATGACGGACTCAACTATGAGACAAGTGGTGCGTGGTAATAAACTCAATCGCAAGCAACCTTACACAGAAGAGTTTTTCAAGAATTACTTTGCCAAAAGAAAAATAGAAGAGCTTATGGAATTTCTTCTACCCAATGTTGATAACTTAGAAACTCTGATAAAAAAAGCAAAACTATTTGGATTAAATATCAGTCCTAAGCAAAAGCATGTTTCTTTTCAATTTTCAGGAGTAGAGGTGAAAGAGACCGAACTAAATAAGAAAAATCTTTACGATGTAGAATTTTTCAAAGATTATTTTGAAAAGAGAAAAAAATTGAAAGCCCCAGAACTTAAGGATTTAGTTCAAGTTTATCAAGAAGAGAAAATCTCCAAAGAAAAAGAACTCCCAAGCGAGGAGAAATTTTGGGAGTCCTATCAAGGGTTCAGGAAAAACAGGGACGCTGTTCATGAATTTGAGGTAGAGTTGTCATTTAATCAAATCGAAAAAGTAGTGGATGATGGAATTTACATCAAGATCAAGTTTGGTATTCGTCAGGAGGGGCTTGTCTTTGTACCTAACATGGAGCTAGATATGGAAGAGGATAAGGTGAAGGTTTTTATCAGAGAAACTAGCGCCTACTATGTTTATCACAAAGATGACGCCGAGAAAAATCGCTATATGAAAGGTAGAACGTTGATTCGCCAATTCAGCTCTGAAAATCAAACAATTCCATTCCACAGAAAAACGACTGTAGAGATGATTGAAGAAAAGATTGAAGAAGTGGATGCTTTGATTAAGCTGGATGTGGAAAATCAATCTTATATCACGATTAAAGACGAGCTAGTGCGTGAACTAGCAGCGTCTGAGTTGAGAATCAATGCTTTGCAAGAACGAGTGATAACCTTAAATCAAGTAGCAGAATATTTACTGTCTTCAGTTAAAAACAAGCAAGAAATGAAGTTGAATCTTTCAAAATTGAATATAACTGAGGCAATTAGTATTAATGTTGTGGAAGAGAATCTGAAGGAGTTGGGAAATCAGTTGGCATTAGAAAGCGATAGATATGAGAACATTGTATTTAAAGTGAATAAGTTTATCAATCGTGTGAGTAAGAAAATTTCAAAAGAAGAAGAGATGGGTTTTCAAAAATAACCTATCTAGTCATTATTTATATATAATTTGTATCTTTTGGTTTATTAATTTGTATTTAAAATTTAATCATGTTACAATTGAAATTGAAATCGAATAGAAAAGGAAAATGCAAACGTGGGCACACTATTAGCAACCAGATTAAAAAATAGACGAAAAGAATTAAAAATGTCTCAGCGAGAATTGGCCGAGGGGATATGTAAACAGGGACAGATTAGTCGATTAGAGAATGGAGAATTTACTCCAGGAGCAGACTTTTTATATGCTCTGTCTAAGAAGTTAAAAGTTAGTATAGATTATTTTTTTAATGAGCAGATTGTAGAAGAGATTGATGAGCTATCAGAGTTTAAGAAGTTAGCCCAGACATTTATCACAAATCGAAATTTTGAGTCTTTGAAATATATATATGAATTAGAGAGTGTAAAGGTAAATCGCTTGTCTCTAGTAAATAAATTTTATATGGAGTGGATAAAATCTCTTATAGATTTTTATTTCTATGGGCAAAAAGAGGAGGCTGTGGCAAGATTGGAGAAGGTACTGTCTCAGTTAAATGTAACTGACCTGTTCTACCTTCAAGTTTCAAATACTCTATTTAATTTTTATTATGATATTGAAGATTTAGAGAGTTTTAATGAAATTCGAGAAAAGTTAGAGTGTCAAGTAAATCAACTCAAGTTAAACACAATCGAAGAATTAAACCTTTCTATTAAATTTAATTATAATGTTTGTCGCTATCTATGGTTGCAGAATAATACTGAAGAGGCTATTACTAAAATCACAGATACGATAAAGCAATGTAAGACGTATAGAACAACATATCTTTTGGCTGATTTGTATGTATTGATGGGAAATGTCAGTAAGAATTTTTCTTCTAAAGTTGCAGTAAAAGGATACTTTGAAACGGCTTATTTCCTGTATAAGCTTGAGGGAAATATGTCAATGGCTCTTAAAATCGAGCATTACATTGCAGATATAACAGAATAGTAAAGACGATGTTCAATAAAGCATCGTTTTTTCAATTCAAAATAATACAAATATGTATTTAATAAAAATTAATAAAAAAATATTATGAAAATAATTGACATAATAACATCGAAGTGCTAAACTAAAGGCAAAAAATAAAAGGGAAGAACGCTGTGAATATCAATAAGAAAACGTTTTATACAATTACTTTTGGTGAGTTTATATCAAATGTTGGAGATAGATTTCAGAAAATTGCTTTTCCAATCTTAATTTACCAAGAATTTCATTCGTCTTTTGCAATGGGAGGAATGGTGATTATTGAATTGTTACCTCAATTCTTGTTGGGATTTGTTATGGGTTACTTATTAGATAATTTCAATAAGAAAAAAATACTATTATGGTCTACATTAATACCTGCATTATTATGTAGTGTAATACCGATATTATCTAAATATTCAGTTTCTATATTTTTTTACTACGTTATTGCATTTTTGATACCTTTATTTTCGACACTTTTTCAAACGGGATTCTCAGTCATTACTCCTGCTTTATTTGAGAAGGAAGAATTACAAAAATATAATTCTCAATTTCAAGGTGTACGAACTATTTCAAAATTAATTTCTCCAGCTCTAGCAGGGGTATTAATGTTAAAGTTTAATATTAATAGTATTTTTTTTATAAATAGTGCTTCTTTCTTATTGTTATTTCTTTCAATACTAATTTCATATATTCCAGATCAAGAACACAAGGAGAATGGTAATGATAATATAAAAGAAATTTTTGTAGGTTTTAAAGAGAACTTTACAAATATTAAGTTGAGGATTTCTTTACTCTTTACTATAGTTGTGAATATCGCTATGCTAGGCTTCAATGCAACGATTATTTATTATTTACAGGATCAATTAAAATTATCAAATAGTCTTGTTGGGATTGTTTACTCCATTGCTGGATTTGGTAGTTTGATAGCAGTAACCCTTCTTTCTACTTTTTTGAATAAGAAGGACACCTTTATCTTAATGAATATATCAATGGCAACTATCCCACTTGTCATTATGGCAAGCGGAATAGTAGAAAATTGGATTTTTTTTGGAATTTGTTACTCAATTTTGAGTGGACTAATTACAATAGCTTCTGTCTCAATTACAACAATACAGCAACAAGAAAGTACTGAGTATAATATTGGTAAAATACTTTCTAGTTCTTTTGTAATAGCTACCATTTTTGCACCTTTTGGAGGGATATTAGCTGCTTATTTTAATTGGCTTTTAAACCCGAGATTAAGTCTAGTTATTTTGGGATTACTAAGTAGTTTATTGGTTATTCTTATAAAGAGTTATGAAAAAAAATTAAGGGGAGATAAATAAAATGAATGAATTAGAAGTTAGATTTGGATTAAACAATGAGAGAGATTATAATAATGCTATTTCATATTTAGAAAAATCTTATAAATTTAAGAGTGAAAATAAGCAAGTTGATGAATATTTTAAAACCAAAGGAAGAGAATTTGAAAAAGATGAGGTAGGTAGCTTTATCTACAGAATTCGCCAAGAAGATGATAATAAAGCATGTGTTTTCACAAGAAAAGATACGATAAAACAAGGGATGTGGAGTGAAAGTGAAATAGAGTTAGAATCTGAAAAATTAGAATTTGTAAGAAATATCTTGCAAGATGGATTTTCAAATATTTTCACAATAAGTAAACATAGAAAGACTTATCATGATGCATTAGAAAATAAAACGATTAATCTAGATAAGATTGATGGTCTTGGATTTTATCTTGAGATAGAGATTTTAGGAGATTTTTCAAAAGAAGATTATAATAATTTTTATGATAAAATGTGCGGAGAGTTCTCGTTTTTAAATTCAAAAATAGAAACAAAGGGCTATGTCCAATTAATGAGAGAAAAAAATGGACGTAATTGAAATTATCAAACAGCTTTATTCTTATGCTCAGGAAAATGGATTTCAAAAACTAAATGAAGGTAATGTTGTTAGACCTAAAGGGTTAGAGCCTATTTTTAATATGTCTGCTATTTCAGAGCATATTAGTTTATTTAAAATACCACCTGAAACTGGTTGCGTGGAAAAACATGTAACAAAAAATCTATCATGTTTTTCAAATAAATTAGATGGCGTCTGTAAATCAAGTAGTAGAACATTTACTGGCTTCAGTTGAAAACAAGCAAGAAACGAAGTTAAATCTTTCAAAATTGAATATAACCGATAAAATAGGCATTGATGTTGTTGAGAGGGAGTTGACTAAAGAATCCAGATAGAATTAGAGAGCGATGGTTACGAATAGGTAACATTTAGACTTGATATGTTTATTAATTGCTTAAATAAAGAAAAAATTTGTGTATCTAAATAGCAGAGATATTTAAAAAGTGCACAAATTACTCATTTTAAATGTTCTAAAATTTGTTAAAATTATGGAAAAAGGAGGAATACATTATGTGTGATATATCTAAAACCAGCTGAAATTTTTTAGTGAGAATATTAGTGTTGAAGAGCAGTTGAATAGGTTCGTACTTTTTAATTCAGGAGATAGTCTCTTAGATTGGAAAATGTAGTCGATGCTTTACATGTTCTCATGAGTGTACTAGAAATCATGTTCACTGTTAGAAACTAAACATAGATTTCCTTTGTTTATTATTAAAAACATAGAACAAAAAATA
Organism: Streptococcus mitis; assembly: GCA_018364455.1. Lineage (GTDB taxonomy): Bacteria > Bacillota > Bacilli > Lactobacillales > Streptococcaceae > Streptococcus > Streptococcus mitis_BR. Next base: position 71,568 of record JAGZLW010000003.1, read on the forward strand.
TTAACAGATGTAAAGATATTATCAAGTCAGCTAAAAGAAGAGTTATTAAAAGAGGTTGGTTGAACCTTGATAAAGGAGGATCGGATGGAAGGAATTATTGGAACTCTTGAATTTTATGCTCCTGTACTTGTATTAGGAGTAGTCATCATTGGTATTGTATACTTTATGAAAAAACGAAATGATAAAAAATAGTGTATAGATTGGTTTTATCACTATTATTTCTAACCAATGCTCTTGAGAAGTATTGGTTTTTATTGTGCCTTAGAAAAAAGACAAGAAGTCTCAATTACGACTCAACTCTGCACGAAATACTCATGAAATAGCTTTTTCTACAAGCTATAATAATTATATAAAAGAAATGGAGGAAATGATAATGCCACAACTAGTAGTAACAGGATTAAATAAGACATTTGGAGAAGGAGAAAATTTAGTTCATGCCTTATCTGATATTTACCTTTCAGTAAATAAGGGTGAATTTTTAGCCATTATGGGGGCTAGTGGTAGTGGAAAGACAACTTTATTGAATTGTATATCCACTATTGATAAACCTGATTCGGGTAGTATTGTTTTTGAAGATTTTGATATGATTCAAGCAAAAGAAAGCCAATTAGCCTATTATCGCGCTAAGAATATCTCTTATATTTTTCAATCTTATAATCTGGTAGAGACCTTAACTGTTTATGAAAACGTAATTTTACCACTTCAAATTCAAGGAAAATCCATTAGAAAATATCAAAAGAAAATTAATGATGTTTTGGGTAAATTATCTATTCAAAATTTAAAAAATAAATTTCCAAATCAATTATCAGGTGGGCAACGTCAACGTGTCGCAACAGCTAGAGCGTTAATAGATGATTCCAAACTCTTGATTGCAGATGAACCGACAGGAGCTCTTGACTCTGCTAACTCAGAAAATCTCATGTCCCTCTTACAAGAAATTAATCGAATGTTTGAAATAACTATTCTACTTGTTACTCACGATCCTGCTGCTGCTAAATATTCGTCTCGAATGGTTCTTCTCAGTGATGGACAGATTATCGATGATATTGAGCGGAATGGACTATCAAACGACTTATACCTAGAAGAAATATACAGACGAACAAGATAGGAGGGGAGCTATGTACCCAAAGTTAATTTTACGCAATGTATTTAGAAACTTACAAACCTATACGATTTATTTTTTAAGTCTTGCTTTGATTTATAGTCTTTTGTACGCCTTTAATGCTCTTCCAAGTCATCCTGTCATGCAGAGCTTATCGGGTGCGAAAGAAATGTTGACGACAATCATGAGCCAGTACATGGGACTTATTTCATATCTGATACTCGGTACTGTCGCCTTTCTTATTGTTTACTCTACAAATTTTGTTTTAGGAAGACGACAAAAAGAGCTCGGGTTATATTCAACACTTGGAATGAAAAAATATCAAATTATCGGAACGCTATTCTTTGAAACGATGTTAGTAAATATCTTTGCTCTAGTTCTAGGATTTACTTTTGGGCTAATCTTACTTATTTTACTTGCTCACATTGCTTCTGAGTTTTTTATGTCAAATTATTTTGGAAATCTATTCTTTTTAGATCCTAAGTCACTCTCTCTGTTGGGCTATTCCTATGTGGTAACTAGTTTAATAGTTGGTTTAATGGACATTTTGAAATTTAGAAAGAAAACAATCATTAGCTTAATTCAAGAAAACGGCATTGAAAAATCACGAATTATTAAAGAAAATTCTATTTTACAATTGTTAATTTTCATTATTTCAAGTATTGTTATCATCTCTGGTAGTATTTATTTTTCTGATTATCATCACTTATCCATTTTGAAAAACTGGGGAGTTTTATTAGTATCTATTTTAGTGATCTTTGTCATTTTATTTTACAACACCTTAAGTAATTTCTTACTTGGAGTTGTTAAGAAAGTATCTTCATTCTATTATAATAAATTAAACTCATTTAAAATCCGCCAATTTTCCAAACAAGCGGACAGCAATTCTGTAACGCTAGCAGTACTATCTATGACCTTGACTTTGGCTCTTAGTTTACTAGTGTTTGGTGGCAGTTCATACACAACCATGAACCATGAGTTGAATCGTTATGCCCCTTATGATTTACAAGCCAATTTATATAGAGGTAATGAGTTTCATTATGGAAACGAGAGTGTAAAAGATAGATTACAAGCAGACGGCTTTGATTTTGATGTCGTAAAAGAAGACTATGTTTATTCAACTTTTACGAGTGATCTGACTTATAAAGATATCATAGATACTAGTCAGTTATGGGAGCACGATAAAGGGTTACCTGATTCAAAAGTCCATATTTTAGGAATTTCAACTTATAATCATCTAAGAAAACTACAAGGTGTAAAAGATATTGACTTAGCTGATAATGGCTATCTAGTAAATGCCAATTACAAAGGAACCATTAAACAAATCCAAGAATTTTTACTACAAAAGAAAGATTTATCAATTGGCGGTTATTCTTTAAAATTGGCATCATCCCAACCATTAGATACTGTTTATTTTCTTTCTTCAGTAGGATTAAATGATTCGGGGACTCTTATTGTACCAGATAAAGTTATTAAAGAATTAAACGAAGACTTTACAACTTATGTGGTTAAATATAAAGAAAATATTGATAAAAGAAAAATTGAAGCATTTATGAAAGAGTGGGTTGATATGCATTACTTTACGGTGGATGGTACAGAATTAAATGACTTCACTTATCAAAGTAAGGTGAGATTATCTGAACTTTATATAGGATTTATGGGAGTCATTGTACTAGTATTGATATTTATTAGTGTTGTGTTTATTATTATTTCACTTAGCATTTTATCTCTACAAATCTCAACTAGTGCACTAGACAGCATTAATGATTATCGTATCTTATATCTATTGGGAAATAAGAAAAAACAAAATAAGAAAATACTTATTCATCAAATTATAAGTTACTTCTTTGTTCCCTTGCTACTTGCTGTTCCATTAGCGGTTTCTCTAAGCAAGTCCTTATTAGGTTACTTTGAAAACTTTGCCAATACAACTATCACAATTGATGTGACCTATCTAGGAGTGGCAGCTCTCCTCTTTCTAATTTACTTAGTTATAACTTATAAAGTAAGTTGGCATATTCTCGATAAAAATTAGGATAAAACTAGGATACTGTTAAATAGTATTCTAGTTTTATGCTATACTATACTTATAAAATAGAGGGAGATGATTATGATGAAAAAAATTGTAAAAATCATTTCTAATCATTCATTATGGTTGTGGCAATTAACTTTGCTGAATCACTTGATCTTGATGTTCTACATATACTATAGAGTTCCTATTTATTATGCAAGTGGTCTCACGCAAAAGTTCTCCGTAATACTTGTGATTTTGTTAATTGTGTCCAGCTATGTTTGTAATTTTATCAAATTTCGATATAGTGAACTAAAATTATGGATAATACTTTTGTTATCTTTAGTTAGCTGGCAAGCAATCTTTCAACAAGAAATAAATAATACTCTCCTCCATTTTTTTGATATACTGAATCCAATTAATTCATTTTTATTGGTTTATAGTTCTCTTTCGATTATTTTACTAGGTGAGAGGATTGGGGAAGAATTGGTGAATGTTTCACTAGGTTTAACCATCATTACAATTTTTTCTTATGTGATTTACTTCCCACTATTTTTATTCCTATCGATATTCACTACTTTTTTTCTTACAGCTGTTCCTTTGCTTTTATTGCTCTTGTATCGAAAAGAGTTGAGAAATGTAATAGCTTCTCAAAGGAGAAATATTGTGATTCTTTCAGTAGTGTTACCTGTTTCCTACTTTGTATTATATGTTAATACTAGGGGGTCAAGTGTTCTAAATTTAGTGTGGTATATTGAGGTATTATCTATACTGACTTTTTTACATTTTAAAACAATTTTTACATCACTAAAAAAGAAAATTGATGAATTGAAATTATCATATTTAAAAGCCTTTACCCGCTTATTTTTTTTAGTGGGAGGATTGTTATTGCTCTTGTTTATCGGTTTTCAACTAGAATTGAATGTGAGTTTTTTAATTTTAAATGTAATTTTAATAATCATGGCAATTGTTGCAGAAGAATGTATTCGATTGTTTCGTGTATCAGATATGAGAAATGCGAAAGATTACCTGGAAATTCTATTTTTGAAGCGAAATAAAATGGTTAATCATCTTCTTTCTAATGAAGTTGTAGAACAGCAATTTTCAGAATTTCTCCATAATGAAATTTTACAAAGTGTGATAGCTATTAAGAATTTCAATGCTTATAGTCAAAATGAGATGTTTGGAAATCAAATAAATCTTGTTACTGAAGAACTAGTACAACGAATTAGAGAACGAATGGATTATTACCAACCTATGAGTGAGGTAGATGAACCTCTTTCAAAAAAATATCAGGCACTCATCGAAAGGATCGAGAAAAGATATAAGAAAGAAAGTTCAGTAGTGGTATATTTTCCACCTAAATTTTTTTTAATGACTCCCTATGATAAAATTGTCTACCGTTTTATTGAGGAGTTAATTACTAATGCTGTTAAATATTCACAAGAAGGAGAGATTTCTTTAGTAATCGAGACAAAACAGGATGTTATTTTTATAGTTTCTGAGAATAAATCTATTTCTACCAAAGAACATTCTCTGGGATATGGCTTGAAAAATATGGAAAATAAATTAAGTGTTTTAGGTGGTAAGATGAATACTTTAGATAAGAATGGTGTTTTTCGTATTGTTATTGAACTACCGATTGATAAGGAGCTATGTTATGAAAATTTTGTTGATTGATGATCATAAATTGTTTAGTCAGAGTATTAAACTGATTTTGGAATTATCAGAGGATATTGAAAGGGTAGATTTGATGGATGATTTTTCTTCTGTTTTGGATTTCCCTTTTGATGACTATGACATTATTCTGATTGACATAAACTTGACTAGTTTGTATCAGGAGGATGGGTTATCTTTAGCTCAAACGATTATTAAAAATGGATGTTCTGCTAAAATTGTTATCTTAACTGGATATAGTAAAAAAATGTATGAGTATCGTGCTAAGATAATGGGTTCCTGGGGATTTTTGGATAAGAGTATTGCTCCAGTGGAGTTAGTTCAAAACTTGATAGAAATTTATCAGGGTAGAAAGATTTTTTCAGATGAAGTAGTGGTAGATGTTTTAACTTCACGTGAAATAGAAATATTAGAATTAGTTCGAAATGGTCTAAGTATAGATGATATTTGTGAAAAGGTTTATGTGAGTAAGCGAACTGTTTCGAATCATCTTGCAAATATTTTTTCAAAATTAGGAGTATCCAGTAGACAGGAAGCTATTCATGTCGCGGAACAGTTAGGTTACTTTTCGCCCGAATAATTGATAAGTTATTGTCCTATTGTTTAGAAATATTTAATTGAGTTTGAGTGAGGATGATTGCAAAAGCAATTATTACTTACTCTTTTTTTAAAAAATCTTTACATAGAAATATAAGTCTATAAATAGGTTGAAAAATTCTTTTGTCCAATTTGGACAATCTATTAAATATTTTAATTTTATGGTCTATACTTTTTCTCAGGAGAAAGCTAGATGTACAGACGTTTGAGAGATTTGAGGGAAGATCACGATTTGACCCAAAAACAAATAGCTAAAATACTTTCGTTTACAAACTCAGCTTATGCTAAAATTGAACGGGGTGAGCATGCCTTAACGGCAGATGTATTGGTAACTCTCTCAAACTTTTACGATGTCAGTACAGACTACCTATTGGGATTGACAGATTTTCCTGATAAAATTCGCTTTAGAAAATAATCTCCTCAATTTCATAGAGTGTGAAAATGAGGAGATTTTTTTATTTGTTCTTTGACAATTGAATAATCCAAAATGGTACTTTCCTCATTTGTGGAGCAGTTTTGAATGGCTCGCCATGATAAGAGCGACATTAAAACCATCAATAAAATAGAGCGATACTTTATATGCCATGATACAAATGATATACAATGATACTTCTGACCGTTCAGGCTGCCAACGTAAAAGAGCAGCAAGTGAAATTCTTATGATGACTTCATCAGTCATGCCATGGAGGTAAATGATAAAAATCAAAAGGAAGTGATTTTTTGAAATCAAGTTTAGAAAATTATGTAGTAGAGCTAGAGATGTTAAATCTATTATTCTTAAAAAAACTTATTAGTGAAAAAGAATATGATAAAATAAAGCTGAAACTACGTAAAATGTACATAAATTAGCTGACCTTTTCTATTGGTTGCGGTAAAATAAATGCAGAATAATAGGAGGTTAAGTCATGACAAATAATGTTGAAATCATAAAAGCAAACCCTTTAGTAACGAGAAGAAATGATAGTAATGGTTCTCTATTAAGAAGAGTGGCAGCGTATTGTCGTGTTAGTTCTGATAGTGATGACCAAAAGAATAGCTATGATTCTCAAGTTCGACATTATCGGGAATATATATCACAGCATAAAGATTGGAATTTAGTTGATATTTATGCTGATGAAGGTATATCGGGAACTCAAGTTGGAAAAAGACAAGACTTTCAAAGATTGATTTCAGATTGCCTTGATGGAAAAATAGACTATATCATTACTAAAGCTATTGCTCGATTTGCTAGAAATACATTAGATACTCTCAAATATGTTCGTCTGCTCAAAGATAAACAAATTGGTGTATTTTTCGAAGAAGAAAATATTGATACTTTAACTATGGATGGTGAGCTACTATTAACGATATTAAGTTCAGTGGCTCAACAGGAAGTTGAAAACACATCTGCTCATGTTAAAAAAGGTTTAAAAATGAAGATGCAACGTGGAGAACTTATTGGTTTTCAAGGTTGTCTTGGTTATGACTATAATCAAGATACAAAGTCAATATCAATAAATGAAAAAGAAGCCAAGATAGTACGTTATATTTTTGAACGATACATTGATGGTATTGGGGGTAGGGCAATAGCTAGAGAACTTGATGAACTAGGTTATAAAACTCCGAGAGGTCTTGATCACTGGCAAGACACAACAGTTTTAGGAATTATTAAAAACGAGAAGTATAAGGGTGATATTCTAATGGGAAAAACTTTCACTGTTGACCCCATTAGTAAGAGACGTTTAATAAATTTCGGTGAAGAAGATAAATACTACATTAAAAATAATCATGATGCAATAATTAGTCCAGAAATTTTTACACAGGCGCAAGAAATTAGATTACGGAGATCAGGAAACAAAAAAACCATAGCAAATACAAAAGGTAAACGAGAAAGATACTCAAGAATGTACCCTTTTAGCAGTAGATTGGAATGTGGTTTTTGTGGTACTGTTCTATCTAGAAGAAGTTGGCACTCTAGTTCAGAGTACAAAAAGATTATTTGGCACTGTACAACATCTATAAAGAGAGGTAAAAAGTATTGCACTCATAGTAAAGGAATAGAGGAAAAAGCAATAGAAAATGCTTTTTTACAGAGCTACCAACAGTTGTTTTATGAAAATAATAACCTAACTGAAGACTTTCTTGAAATTATAAAAGAAGAGCTTACTGATGATACTTTAAAAGTGGAGTTGAATAAGATAGTTAGTAAATTAAATTCGTTGTACAAAAAAGAAGAAAAATTAGTTTCAATGAATCTTGATGGAAAAATAAGTGATTCTGTATATGAAGATAAATTCAATCAAATACAAATTGAGAAAGAAAAACTTTTAGAAGAAAAAGTAAACTTAGAAGTAACTTTAAAATCAGAAGTTGATATAAAAAGTAGATTAGAGAATTTTAAAGAAATTTTAACTTCACAAAAGACTTTGACTGAGTTTGACAAGGACATTTTTGAAAGTATCGTTGAAAAAATCATAGTAGGCGGAATAAATTCTGATGGAGAAATTGATCCAGCAATGTTGACTATAATTTTTAAAACGGGAGATTCTTCGACTAAAGATGCAAAATCTTACAAATCTAAAAGGAAGAATGCTAAAATAGAAAATGATAAATTGTGTTTTAATACCGTAACCGATGACGAAAAAAAGTGTACAAATAAAGAAAACAACGCACGTGGAGTGTGTAAGTTTGTTAGTGAAACAGAGCTAATGCTCAAAATAAAGAAACTAAAACTCCATTATTTTAAGATGAAAACCTAAATTTTTTTGTGGAGCTAAAATATTGATAGAGAACAGACCAGAATTTGATAAAATCACTTCGTTTGATGAGTTTAATAAATATTATTGGTATCGTGATGAACTTTCACAAATATGCAAGTTATTAGAACTTGAATATAGAGGTACCAAACAAGAACTCAATCATATTATTGAGCAGTACTTTAAGGGTAATTTGATTAAAAAATCATCAATAAAAAGGAAAAAGAAACGAGTAGAAGTCGTTACCTTAAATACGCCCTTACTTGAATGTGGATTCTCCTTTAACACTCACTTTAGAGAATATTTCTCAACTTTAACAGATATTTCACTCTTTAAATTTACTGCTGATATGGCGACTGCTTGGAGAAAAGTAAAAAGAGAAAATGATTTGAGTTTTACAATCCAAGATATGCTAAAAGTTTATTATGGAAATTCAGATTATGCTAAGTATGATCATTCGGTTTGTCAATGGAACCAATTTCTAAAGGATTTCTGTGCAGACGAAAATAGTCTTAACTACTCAAATAAGTTAAAAGTAGCTTCTATTCTTTGGAAAGAAGTTAGAAATTCAAAAGCTGAAAAAATTTATTCAAAGAATCTTTTGACTGAATATGCTGATAAAATAAACGAGTATGGGAAATAGAAAAATCAGTCTAAATCAATAGTTCACAAGGAGGTATCTCATGCTCGGAGCAATTATTGGAGATATTGTAGGTTCTGTTTACGAATGGAACAATATCAAAACTAAGGACTTTCCTTTATTTCGTAAGGACTGCTTTTTTACAGATGACACGGTTATGACCTGTGCTGTTGCAGAAGCAATTATGAATGGTGGACAAAAAGTCGACTTCATTGACGCGATGAAGCAATATGGCAGACTGTATCCGAATGCTGATTACGGTGCTCGGTTTAATGCATGGCTAAACAGCGATAACCGTGAGCCTTATAATAGCTTTGGGAATGGATCAGCTATGCGTGTTTCTCCATGTGCTTGGGTCATGGACTGTGGTTTTTATGCGAGAGCTGGTACGTGGCCATCATCTAGAGAACTTGCGAGTCTTTCTGCAGAGGTAACCCATAATCATCCAGAAGGTGTCAAAGGTGCTATGGCTACAGCTGATGCTATCTTTTTGTGTCGTTTTTACTTTGGTGGTCATTGTAGAGAATACGAGCAACCAATTAAGGACAATCCAGCAGAGTGTAAAAGACGGATTAAGGATTATATAGAGAAGACATACGGCTACAATCTATCTCAAACTTTAGATGAAATCCGCCCTAACTATCGTTTTAACGAAACATGTCAAGAAACTGTCCCTCAAGCCATTATTGCCTTTCTTGAAAGTATAGACTTCGAAGATGCGATAAGGAATGCCATCTCACTTGGTGGCGACAGTGATACTCTCGCAGCAATCACAGGAAGCATAGCAGAGGCAGCTTATGGTATTCCTGATTGGATTAAGGATAAGGCCTATTCTTACTTGGATGAACTCCTAAAGGATGTAGTTAGACGATGGGAAAATAGAATAAAAGCGTATTAATCTCCAGTACATCATATTTCTCTTTTCTGTATTTTCATTGTATAATAGGGATACATTTAATTTCATATAATGAAATATAAAGATTTCTAACGAATATTAAGGAGAAAATTAATGAAAAAAGCAATGATAATTATCAACCCTACCTCTGGTGGGGAAAAGGCCTTGGATTACAAAGAAAAGCTGGAGAATAAAGTCAAAGAATACTTTGATCGCGTGGAAACCAAAATTACCGAAAAAGCGCTGGATGCAACACATTTTGCTGAAGAGGCGTCTCGTGAGCAGTACGATGCAGTGGTTGTGTTTGGTGGAGATGGAACTGTCAACGAAGTCATTTCGGGTATTGCTGAGAGAGACTACATTCCTAAGTTAGGGATTATCCCAGGCGGTACGGGTAACCTTATTACAAAACTGTTGGAAATCAATCAAGACATCGATGGCGCGATTGATGAACTCGATTTCAACTTAACCAATAAGATTGATATCGGAAAAGCGAATGACAATTATTTTGGTTATATCTTTAGTATCGGTTCTCTACCTGAGGCGATTCACAACGTTGAAATTGAAGATAAGACAAAATTTGGTATTCTTGCCTATGCTGTAAATACCATGAAGTCCGTTATGACAGATCATGTCTTTAACATTAAGGTGGAGACAGAGAATGGAAATTATGTTGGTGAAGCTAGTCATGTTTTGGTTCTCTTGACAAATTACTTCGCTGACAAAAAAATCTTTGAAGAAAACAAGGACGGCTATGCCAACATTTTGATTCTGAAAGATGCTTCAATATTCTCCAAATTATCCGTCATTCCTGATTTACTAAAAGGAGATGTTGTCGGCAATGATAATATTGAGTATATCAGAGCGCGTAATATTAAGATCTCTTCAGATAGTGAATTGGAGTCAGATGTTGACGGTGATAAGTCAGATAACCTACCTGTAGAAATCAAGGTACTGGGCCAACATATTGAAGTCTTTTCAAAACCGAAAGAGTAGAAGGTAAAAATTAGTTTATTATTCACAACGAAATTAAGTTCTATATCAACGATTGGAGGAGGAATGAATTCTCTATTTGATGAATTTCGAACAATTTGTTCTCATTTAAACCAAGTTGGAATCACTCCGACGCTCATGGGGTCTTTGGGGTTTGAATACCGATCAAATGAAGAATGGGGGCCGTCTGACATTGACATTCATGTGCCTGGTGACCCTAGAGGTTGGGAAGCACCCGATCATCTCAGAATTTATGAGTGGGATAAGATAATGAAAGTGATGAAACACTTAGGCTATGCCTTAATAGATATTCATGAGCATGAATTCCAAAAAGATGGTCTGAGTGTTGAATTCGGAAGTATCGATTCTTTACCTGATTTTGCTGGAGTTTCGGAATCGGATATAGAGTTGATTCATCTCGAAAACATCACTTTTCGCGTTCCAAGTTTGGAACAGTTTTTAAGTATTTACAAGGCTTCTTCCCAAGATTCTTATCGAAATGAGCACAATAACAATAAGGATTTTAAAAAGATAGAGTGGCTGGAAAGACATTTGTGAATCATCATTTGAAAAGTAGTTGGTTGTAAGACTGGCTGCTTTTTTATTTATAGAACCAAACCACTAGAATCTACGGACAAGCCTTGAAAATAAAATACGAAAGTAGTATACTAGAATCACAATTATGAAAACGTTTGCGTAAGATTTGAATTGGAACTCAAGGAGACAAATTGATGGAATTAAGTGCCATTTACCATAGGCCAGAGTCGGAGTTTGCCTATCTTTATAAGGATAAGAAGCTTCATATTAGGATTCGAACTAAGAAAGGGGACATTGAAAGCATCAACTTGCACTATGGAGACCCTTTTATCTTTATGGAGGAGTTTTATCAGGATACAAAAGAAATGTCCAAAATAACTTCGGCTGCCCTATTTGATTATTGGCAGGTTGAAGTGTCCGTCTACTTTGCACGTATCCAGTATCTCTTTGAACTCAAGGATACAGAAGATCAAAGTATTTTGTATGGTGATAAAGGGTGTGTGGAAAATTCTCTAGAAAATCTTCATGCTATTGGAAACGGATTTAAGTTGCCTTATCTTCATGAGATTGATGCCTGCCAGGTTCCTGACTGGGTTTCAGATACGGTATGGTATCAGATATTTCCTGAGAGATTTGCTAATGGAAATGCTCAATTAAACCCAGAGGGGGCTTTAGACTGGGATTCATCTATCACACCTAAGAGTGATGATTTCTTTGGTGGTGATTTACAGGGGATTATTGACCATCTGGATTATTTGCAAGACTTGGGCATTACTGGACTTTATCTCTGTCCCATCTTTGAATCTACGAGCAATCATAAGTACAATACGACAGATTACTTTGAAATTGACCGTCATTTTGGAGACAAGGAGACCTTTCGGGAGCTGGTCGAGCAAGCTCATCAGCGTGGCATGAAAGTCATGCTGGATGCTGTATTTAATCATATTGGTTCGCAATCTCCTCAATGGCAAGATGTTGTCCAAAATGGTGAACAGTCTGCTTATAAGGATTGGTTTCATATTCAACAATTCCCAGTGACTACTGAAAAACTAGCCAATAAGAGAGAGTTACCCTATCACGCTTTTGGTTTCGAGGACTGTATGCCTAAGCTAAATACAGCCAATCCAGAGGTCAAGGATTATCTTTTAAAGGTTGCGACTTATTGGATTGAAGAGTTTGATATTGATGCTTGGCGTTTGGATGTGGCTAATGAGATTGACCATCAGTTTTGGAGGGATTTTCGCAAGGCAGTTTTAGCTAAAAAGCCTGATCTTTATATCCTAGGAGAAGTCTGGCATACATCTCAGCCTTGGCTAAATGGCGATGAGTTCCATGCGGTCATGAATTATCCTTTATCTGATAGTATCAAGGACTATTTCTTACGAGGAATTAAGAAGACAGACCAATTCATCTATGAGATCAATGGCCAATCTATGTATTACAAACAGCAGATTTCAGAAGTGATGTTTAATCTTCTAGATTCGCATGATACAGAACGTATTTTGTGGACGGCAAATGAAGATGTTCAACTGGTCAAATCAGCCCTAGCCTTTCTCTTTTTACAAAAAGGGACACCGTGTATCTATTACGGAACAGAGCTTTCCTTGACCGGAGGACCAGACCCAGATTGTCGTCGTTGTATGCCTTGGGAACGCGTATCAAGAGACAATGATATGCTGAATTTCATGAAGAGGCTGATTAAGATTCGCAAATTCGCGTCAGTAATCATTTCGCATGGCAAGTATAGCCTAAAAAAAATCAAACAAGATGTAGTTGCCTTGGAGTGGAAATATGAAGGACAGTTCCTTAAAGCTATCTTTAACCAATCAACAGAAGATTGTATTGTAGAGAAAGAAGCAGTAGCACTAGCAAGCAATTGCCAAGAATTAGAGAATCAGCTTGTCATCTCTCCAAAAGGATTTGTGATTTTTCATTAAAGAGCAATTAAGAGTGACAGGAAAATTGTAGTATAGAGAGCATTTTACAAACAGACTATTTGTCGTCTTGCTACAATTGGTATATAATTTAACTTAAAGAAAATAGGAGGACTAATCGAATGGAATTAAAAGATTTTACAGAAAAAGAACAGGAAATGATTAAGAAGGGGCTGACGACGTCTAAGATTAGTGACAAGGAAACTGCTGAGAAGATTCTTGCGCTAGTACCACAAGACTTGATTAAGCGCATTCCGTTTTTCGTCAGAAAACATGCTACGACACGTACGATTAAACGTATTTCAATTGAACACCCTGAACTCTACGCTGCAGCTCAAACAAGTGGTGATATTCCAGAAAAAGAACGCGAAGAATTGCGTCAGATTATCACGACTATCTTTGAACAAAAGATGAATAAGCATAGTATTAAGTAGTGGGATGAAAACATTTTTTATTGGCGGTCTGGGAAGCAATATCTATCATAGCAAGGATTTTCTTCAAGAGTTAGATTCGCAGGTCTGTTTTCTAAATCCGTATGAAAAGCATCTTCGAGATGAAACAGAATTGAAAGCATGGTTTAAAAATAAGATTGTTGAGAAAGAACATATCTGTTTGATAGGCCATTCTCTTGGAGGGGATTTAGTTCGTTATCTCGCATCGGAATTTCATGAAGTGAAAAAACTGATTCTTTTGGATGGTGGCTATCTAGATTTAGATAAGATTTTACCTTTAGATACAGAGTTAGAGGAAGCTAAAAACTATATTGAATCTCAAGTCGTTTCGGACTTAGCTCTTCTTATTTCTAAAGAGAAATCTGAAGCAAAGCATTGGTCAGAAAATATGGAAGAAGCTGTAAGACAGTCTTATCACTGGAATGCGGAGTATAATAGATATGAGTTAGCTATAAATTCTGAAAATATAGAAGCGATTCTTCGACTACGGCGGAAAATCCAAGCTTTTAAGAGAGAAGTGGGGGATACCTTATTTATTAGTCCTCGATATCCTAATGAAACTAGATAGAGAGAGGAAACCCTAAAAGAATTGCCAACTTATTTTGATACTATTTTTCTAAAAAACTTTAGTCATGAGCTTTTTACTGAAGCACCTAAAGAAATCGCTAGTCTGATTAATGAGTGGTTTTCTTATTCTCACTAGGATATTGAATAAATTATCATAATTAATATATAGTCGATTGGAATAAGATATGAACAAATTGATTAGGAATATCAAATTAATTTGGGCTCTTTGTCAACTGTAGTAGGTTGAAGTCAGCTAAGATCTAGAAAGGACAAATTTCGTCCTTTCTTTTGGCTCTTTGTCAACTGTAGTGGGTTGATGAAAAGCTAAGCTCGAGAAAGGACAAATTTCGTCCTTTCTTTTTTGATGTTCAGAGAGATAAAAATC
>JAGZLW010000069.1 GCA_018364455.1 Streptococcus mitis
TTCCCCTTTCTAGATACAGTCTAACAGATTCAGAAACACTTTTGGCACATTTCATCCATTCTGCACCCTTTAGTTCCTCAACTGCACAAAAAAGAGAGGGCTTGCCTCTCTCAGGGTTATAATTCTGCAATTTGATTTAAGTTTACTTCTGCAACTGTGTCATTACCAAACATAGAGATAATCATTTTCACTTTGTTATTATCAATTTCTGTAATCTTACCAGTGTAGTCTGCAAAAGCACCATCAATAATACGTACAGTTTGACCAACTTCAACATCGATATCAAACTCTTGTACAGTTTGTCCCATAGATACCAAAATGTCACGAATTTCTTGTTCCAATAATGGTGTTGGTTTTGATCTATTTCCGTGAGATCCGACGAATCCTGTAACATTTGGTGTGTTTCGAACAACAAACCAAGCTTCATCTGTCATGACCATTTCTACAAGAACATAACCTGGAAAGCGATTTTCTTCTACTTCTTTTCTCTTTCCATTTTTTTCAACTTGCACTGTTTGTGTTGGAATTTCAACGCGTAGAATATTATCCAACATATTGTAGGTTTGTGCACGTTGTAATAGATTTTCTTTTACCTTATTTTCATAACCAGAATAAGTTTGTAAAACAAACCACCCTTTATCAAAACTATCCATGATATTTCCTTTCATAAATAGAAGATTTCTAGTGTAATTAACTCCACTAGCCTTCTAAAAAATGTTAATAAATCGAATCAAACCTGAAACAATCAACTGGTCAAAAATGTAAATAATTACTACAAAGAAAGCTGTGTATTCCATAATAGAACGAAAATCTCTCCAGCTTTCCTTGCGAGTTGGCCATGTTGTGTCTTTAAGAAGTCTAAAAATATCTCCAATAAAACGCATCGCTCTCTCCTATCTCGTTTCTCTGTGTGTAGTGTACTTGCCACAATGCTTACAAAATTTATTTACTTCTAGTCGTGTAGGCTTGGGGGTTCCACTAATCTTGATTGAATAGTTTCTCGAACCACAAACCGCACAAGCTAGGCTTGCTTTTTTTAGTGCCATAACGCCTCCATCTTATCTATTATAACAAGAAAGCTAGGCTTTGACAAGCATCTTAGCGAAATAGATTGACTACCGAATCCCATATTGTTTGAGCCTTTTCCTTAATCTTCGCATCTGAGATAGCTCGGCTAGCCTCATCTACTAGACTTTGCGCACGTCCTCGAATATCAGACAAATTATCATCTGTCTGGCTATTGTCATTGGTTTGTACTTGTCTTTTTGTATTGACTGGTGCAATTCCATTTTGCTTATAGGCATTTTCGACTGTAAAGGTACTTCCTGGTGTATAAGGTAAAATGGTATTTGCAATATTCCTAAAGACATGGGCTGCACCGTTTGATGTAGAACCTGCTAGATAGTGATTTTCATCAGTGGTCGGGAAACCAAGCCAGTGACTAATCACCACATCCGGAGTATAACCAATTACCCACTGGTCACTTGTGTACTCCGGATTGAAAACTGCTTCAGTTGTTCCAGTTTTCCCTGCCATGACATAGTCTGCAGGAGATGAACTAATACCGGTTCCGTTAGTGAATGTACCCAACATCATACTGGTCATCTTATCGGCCACAGACTTATCAAGCACCCGTTTTTGTGAATTTTTATGGCTGGCAATAACCTGACCACTAGCATTTTCAATTCTACTAATAAAATGAGCTTCCGACATTAAACCTTCATTTGCAAAGACAGCATATGCTTGAGCCATTTGCAGAGGATTGGTTTCAACACCGCTTCCCAAGGCGACACCAAGAACACGGTCGACTTTTTCCATGTTGAGTCCAAATTTTTCTCCTGCCTCAAAAGCCTTGTCGACGCCCAAATCATTAACAGTAGCAACAGCAGGTAGATTAAGCGATTCTGCCAAGGCTTGATACATGGGAACTTCTCGACTCGTTTTGATTCCTGCATAGTTATCAACCTTATAGCTGTCATACTGCATGGTATGGTTATCCAACTTCTTATTCAAAGCCCAGCCTGCTTCAACTGCTGGCGTATAAACAACTAAAGGCTTAATTGTCGAACCAGGGCTACGTTTTGATTGAGTTGCATAATTGAAATTCCGGAATCCAGTCTTATCATTGTCAGCAATCCGACCGACAACCCCACGAACTCCCCCTGTTTTCGGTTCAAGAGCTACACTTCCTGATTGAGCAAATGTTCCATCCTCTGCCCTCGGAAATAGCGATGTATTTTCATAGACAACCTGCATATTTGCTTGATAGTTTTGGTCCAGCTCTGTATAAATGCGGTAGCCATTATTGACAATTTCTTCCTCTGTTAGATTATACTTGGAAACGGCTTCGTTAACCACCGCATCAAAGTAAGAAGGATAGCGGTAATCTGAGATTTTTCCTTCATACTTATCGTGCAATTGCGAAGTCATATCAACTTCTGCAGCTTCGGTTTCTTGGTTTTTATCAACATATCCTGCTGCAACCATATTTTGCAAGACAGTGTCGCGACGATTAGTCGAATCTTGTACGGAATTCAAAGGATTATACAGTTCCGGCCCCTTCAGCATCCCTGCCAGAGTCGCAGCTTGATCCAAACTCACTTCTGACGCAGAAACTCCAAAGTATTTCTTACTCGCATCTTCTACACCCCACACACCATTTCCAAAATAGGCATTGTTAAGGTACATGGTTAGGATCTGATCTTTGCTATATTTTTTAGTCAATTCTAAAGCCAAGAAAAATTCTTTCGCTTTTCTCTCAACAGTTTGATCCTGCGACAAATAGGCGTTTTTAGCCAGCTGTTGGGTAATAGTAGAACCACCACCTGAACGTCCAGCAGTGACAATAGCCAAGAAGAAGCGACCATAGTTAATCCCGTCATTTTTGTAGAAAGAACGATCTTCAGTTGCAATAACAGCATTTTGCAAATTTTTACTGATATCAGTCAATTCAACATAAGTTCCTTTTTGACCAGACAAAGCACCAGCCTCTTTTTCTTCACGGTCAAAAATGATAGTCCGAGTTTTCAAGGCGTTTTGCAAATCGTTAACATTGGTTGACTTAGCTACAGCAAACAAATAGGTTCCAACTAGCAAGCCTGCACTCAAACCTAGTATAAGGACAATCTTTGTTAGATGATAACGACGCCAGAATTTTCGAATTGGACCTACTTGGGCTAATTTTTTTCGATCACTGCGAGAACGACGTAAGCTAGTAGAATCAGAGTCCTCTAGTTCACTTGTTTCTTTTTTAAAAAGAGAAAGAAATTTCTCAAATAATTTATCTAATTTCATGCGTTTATTTTATCATCTTCATCATAGGAAGACAAGAATTTAGCTATTTCCTATCCAAATAGGGCTTTTTTTGTTACAATATCTGTATGAAATTCACATTTACATTGCCAGACTCTCTACCTCAAATGACGGTAAAGCAATTACTTGAGGAGCAACTCCTCATCCCTAGAAAAATCCGTCATTTTTTGAGAATCAAGAAACACATTTTGATTAATCAGCGAGAAGTTCATTGGAACGAGACGGTAAATCCTGGAGATGTTTGCCAATTGACTTTTGACGAGGAAGATTATCCCGAAAAAGAAATTCCTTGGGGCAACCCAAACCTTATTCAGGAAGTTTATCAAGATCAACACTTGATTATTGTAAACAAACCCGAGGGAATGAAAACGCATGGTAATCAGCCAAGCGAAATCGCCCTTCTTAACCATGTCAGTGCCTATGTTGGCCAAACCTGCTATGTCGTTCATCGTCTGGACATGGAAACCAGTGGCTTGGTTCTCTTTGCCAAAAATCCTTTTATCCTCCCCATTCTCAACCGCTTATTGGAGAAAAAAGAGATTTCTAGAGAATATTGGGCACTCGTTGACGGAAATATCAGCAACAAAGAACTTGTTTTCAAAGACAAAATCGGACGTGATCGCCATGATCGCAGAAAGCGAATAGTTGATACAAAAAATGGGCAATATGCTGAAACGCATGTAAGCAGATTAAAGCAATTTCCAAACAAAACTTCCTTGGTTCGTTGCAAACTAAAGACCGGGCGAACCCATCAGATTCGTGTCCACCTTTCGCATCATAATCTTCCTATCCTGGGGGACCCTCTCTATAATAGTAAATCAAAAACAAGTCGGCTTATGCTCCACGCCTTTCGACTTTCCTTTACCCATCCACTTACATTAGAGGGATTAAGCTTCACTACCCTATCAGATACTTTTGAAAAAGAATTAAAAAAGAATGGATGATAGCGTCATCCATTTTTCCATATAAGAAAAGCAAGACCAAAAGGCCTTGCTTTTTTATCGACTCATGAATTATTTAGCGATTTTTGCGAAGTATTCAAGAGTACGAACAAGTTGTGCAGTGTATGACATTTCGTTGTCGTACCATGATACAACTTTAACCAATTGTTTACCGTCAACGTCAAGAACTTTAGTTTGAGTTGCGTCAAACAATGAACCGTAAGACATACCTACGATATCTGAAGATACGATTGGGTCTTCAGTGTATCCGTATGATTCGTTTGAAGCTGCTTTCATAGCTGCGTTCACTTCATCAACAGTAACGTTCTTTTCAAGAACTGCTACCAATTCAGTAACTGATCCAGTTGGAGTTGGAACGCGTTGTGCAGATCCGTCAAGTTTACCGTTCAATTCTGGGATTACAAGACCGATAGCTTTTGCAGCACCAGTTGAGTTAGGAACGATGTTTGCAGCACCAGCGCGAGCACGGCGAAGGTCACCACCACGGTGTGGTCCGTCAAGGATCATTTGGTCACCAGTGTAAGCGTGGATAGTAGTCATCAATCCTTCTACAACACCAAAGTTATCTTGAAGAGCTTTAGCCATAGGAGCCAAGCAGTTTGTAGTACATGAAGCACCTGAGATAACTGTTTCAGTACCGTCAAGAACGTCGTGGTTAGTGTTGAATACAACTGTTTTAACGTCGTTTCCACCAGGAGCAGTGATAACAACTTTTTTAGCTCCACCAGCGTGCAAGTGTTTTTCAGCAGCTGCTTTCTTAGCAAAGAAACCAGTAGCTTCAAGAACGATTTCTACACCGTCGTTAGCCCAGTCGATTTGTTCTGGATCACGTTCAGCAGAAACTTTGATGAATTTACCGTTAACTTCAAATCCACCTTCTCTAACTTCAACAGTACCGTCGAAACGACCTTGAGTTGTGTCGTATTTCAACAAGTGTGCAAGCATAACTGGATCTGTAAGGTCGTTGATACGAGTAACTTCAACACCTTCTACGTTTTGGATACGACGGAAAGCAAGACGACCGATACGTCCGAAACCGTTAATACCAACTTTAACTACCATTAGTGATTTCCTCCTTATGAAAATCATGAAATTTTTATTGTGAAAAGAGTAACTTGAATCACTACAAATCACCTTTCAACAAACCTATTATATAACTATTTAAGTTTAATTGCAAGTACGGGCATTGTTTTTCTATGTTAGTTTCTTTTTAAGGCTATAAATCAAGGACTCCCTTACTATTCATATCGTAGCGATTCTACAGGATCCATTTTACTAATTTTACGCGCTGGGAAGTAAGCTGAGACATAACCAAGTAATAGAGCGAAAGCTAGAGTTCCTAGAATAGATAGAAGATTTAATTCAAAAACTTTCGTGATGGATGGGTAAAAGTGATTTACAACCGCATTCGCCAAACTTCCCACCCCTTGTGCAACCAAAAATGCCAGCAGCAAGGCAATGCCTACAATCCAAATAGCCTCGTAAATAAAAATTCCTTTGACATCACGATTTTGATAACCAACTGCCTTCATGACACCTATTTCCTTAGAACGTTGCATGATATTGATGTAAATAATGATACCAATCATGACCGCTGCTACCACAATAGCTTGTGATGAAAGCACAATCAACAATCCCTGAATGACACGAATAAAAGTAATCACAATATCAAGAACCTTCTGTTGAGAAAGAACAGTATACTTTTTATTTTTCTGCAATTCTTCTGTTACCGCTTTTGTCTGTGATGGATCTTTGAGTTCCAAGATAAAATAAGATACAGCTTTTGTAAATCCAGCTTCTTTCAAAATTGCTTCCATTTGATTAGAGGCCATAAAACTGTTGCTGTCCTCCATGTCATCTTCATCATTAATCACGCGCACAATCTTCGTTTGAAATTGAGCAGTCTTGCTAGCTTCGGCAGCATTTTCTACAATGCTGGCTGAGACTGATTTGCCAATAACATCACTAGCTGTCAGATTTTTTCCTGTCTGTTCATTCCAACTTTTTAGTAAACTGCTTGGAATTGTCAAACCCTGTTCATTTGCATCAGTATAGAGGGAACCAGCTAATACTTTGTCCGCCTCATTACTACTAACAGAAATACTTGTATCCTTATAGAGACTCACTACTTGAGCATAAGAAGGCATCGTTTGACTCAGATCCATTTCTTGCCCATCTATAGTCATATTTGACATGGTCATCCCAAAAGGACTCTCCAAATATTTAATAGCTTCTTTCCCAACTATATCCGTGATATAGTTCTTATCGTCTTGGTTCAAAAAGCCTCGTCCAACATTTTTTGTGTTTAAAGCAATCTGAACTTGAGAAGGAATTTGACCTCCATTCGTATTTTCATCAATCATCGAAATCAAAGCATTTCCCAAGCCGAAAGAAATTAAGACTCCTACAAAACCGATTGAGGTTGCTAGCGCAATCAATAGGTTACGCCACTTTCTTTCCAGAAAGTTATTTAAAGAAAGTTTGAATTTATTTTTCAATGATAATCCTTTATTTTTTGACTTCTTCAACGACTTCACCATCCTTCATTTTGATAATCACGTCTGCATATTCAGCAACCTCTGGATTATGGGTTACGATCAATACTGTTTTCCCTGTTTGGGCTAATTTTTTAAACACTTCCAATACCATTTCTTGGGATTGAGAATCCAGCGAACCCGTTGGCTCATCTGCTACAATCATATCAGGCTGATTTACCAAGGCTCGCGCGATTGCTACACGTTGCTTTTGCCCGCCAGAAAGCTGTTTAACATTTTTAGCCATAAAAGGTTCCATTCCCAAGCTACTTAATTGCTCCTTTGCAATCATTGTCATCTCCCTGTCAGATAAATCTTTGACATAGAGAGGTAGCTTGACATTGTCCAAGACAGACTGATGTGGAATGAGGTTAAAGTTTTGAAACACAAATCCAATCTTATCTTTACGAAATTGAGTTAGTTCAATCTCTGATAAGTCACGGAGGGATTCCCCTTTAAACTCTAAATCTCCTTCATATTGTCTATCTAAACCGCTGATGATGTTTAGTAGACTGGTTTTGCCACAGCCTGATGGACCGTAAATCGCTGTAATTTTACCTTTTGCAATCTGCAGATTAATATTTCTTAGAGCCTGCTCTTGATGTTTACCGTCCAAAGTGTAAAATTTTGAAATATTTTTAATGGATAAAATGGACATTCTTTCCCCCTTATTTAAAACCGTTATCGTCATACATCGTACTGATAGAAAATCCTTCAAGTTGATTGACCCTATAGGCCTACTACTTAAAATTTTCTCTCTATTGCCGAGTTTGCTTCTGGATGTATAGCAAGTAATACTCTTCGAAAATCAAATTCAAACCACGTCAACGTCGCCTTGCCGTACTCAAGTACAGCCTGCGGCTAGTTTCCTAGTTTGCTCTTTGATTTTCA
>JAGZLW010000020.1 GCA_018364455.1 Streptococcus mitis
ACTGGATTAAGATGAAAACGATTGAAGTTGATGGTGAACAGTTCAAAGAGTACTATGGTTCAGCTTCACAATATCAGAAAGGTGCATACAAAAACGTGGAGGGCAAACGAATCTTGCTTCCTGCCAAAGGTCATTTGCAAGATACTTTGACTGAGATGGAACAGGATCTTCAAAGTGCTATTTCATACGCAGGTGGACGTCAGGTTGCTGACCTTAAACACGTTGATTATGTGATCGTGAAAAACTCTATTTGGAATGGGGATGCTTCCCACTAAGACAGGCTATATGGCCAGAAAAAAACTTGTTATTAGAGCAAATTTCTGTTATAATAAAACAAGTTTCCACCCTTAGTGTAATGGATATCACGTAAGATTCCGGTTCTTGAGATGGGGGTTCGATTCCCTCAGGGTGGATGTAAATATCCTAAAAAGCCTTTAATAGGGCTTTTTTCTTTAAACAGCCCTAAATTGGCCCTTAAAACTGAAAATCTCTTTTTAAAGAATTCCCAAATCCTCTCTAGTCCCATTTTAAAGTGACTCAGGGGGCTTTTTTTGATATAATAAAAAGGACTGTTATCAGTTAGAAAGAGGTTGGTATGAAAGAATTACAAACTGTACTAAAGAATCATTTTGCAATCGAATTTGCAGACAAAAAGTTACTGGAGACTGCCTTTACTCATACGAGTTATGCCAATGAGCACCGCCTCTTAAAAATTTCACACAATGAGCGCTTGGAATTTTTAGGAGACGCTGTTCTACAGTTATTGATTTCAGAATATCTGTATAAAAAATATCCTAAAAAGCCTGAGGGTGACTTGTCTAAACTCCGTGCCATGATTGTCCGCGAGGAGAGTTTGGCTGGTTTTGCGCGTGATTGCCAGTTTGATCAGTTTATCAAGCTGGGTAAGGGGGAAGAAAAATCTGGTGGTCGCAATCGTGATACCATTCTTGGTGATGCCTTTGAAGCCTTTCTTGGTGCCCTCCTTTTGGACAAGGATGTGGCCAAGGTCAAGGAATTTATCTATCAAGTCATGATTCCTAAGGTTGAAGCAGGCGAATTTGAGATGATTACAGACTACAAAACCCATCTCCAAGAGTTACTTCAGGTCAATGGCGATGTGGCTATTCGTTATCAGGTGATTTCTGAAACGGGTCCTGCCCACGATAAGGTTTTTGATGTAGAAGTTCTGGTTGAAGGTAAGAGCATTGGTCAAGGTCAAGGTCGCTCTAAGAAATTAGCAGAGCAGGAAGCTGCCAAAAATGCCGTTGAGAAAGGGCTGGATTCATGTATTTAAAGGAAATCGAAATTCAGGGATTCAAGTCTTTTGCTGATAAGACCAAGGTCGTCTTTGACCAAGGTGTGACGGCAGTTGTTGGACCCAATGGATCTGGAAAGTCCAATATTACAGAAAGTCTGCGTTGGGCCTTGGGGGAGTCAAGTGTTAAGAGTCTCCGTGGGGGCAAGATGCCAGATGTTATCTTTGCTGGAACAGAAAGTCGCAAACCGCTCAATTATGCTTCTGTAGTTGTGACTCTGGATAATAATGATGGATTTATCAAGGATGCAGGTCAAGAAATCAGGGTAGAGCGCCATATCTATCGTAGTGGAGATAGCGAATATAAGATTGACGGCAAGAAAGTCCGTCTGCGTGATATTCATGACCTTTTCTTGGATACAGGTTTGGGACGAGATTCCTTCTCTATTATTTCTCAAGGGAAGGTTGAGGAGATTTTTAATTCCAAGCCTGAAGAACGCAGAGCTATTTTTGAAGAAGCTGCTGGAGTTTTGAAATACAAGACTCGTAGAAAAGAAACTGAGAGCAAATTGCAACAAACTCAGGATAATCTGGATCGTCTTGAAGACATTATCTATGAGTTGGACAATCAAATCAAGCCTCTTGAGAAGCAAGCTGAAAATGCTCGTAAGTTTTTAGACTTGGAAGGTCAACGCAAGGCTATTTATTTAGACGTGCTGGTTGCTCAAATCAAGGAAAATAAGGCTGAACTAGAGTTGACAGAAGAAGAGTTGGCGCAGGTTCAGGAACTCTTGACGAGCTATTACCAGAAGCGTGAAAAATTAGAAGAGGAAAATCAGAATCTCAAGAAGCAACGCCAAGATTTACAGGCTGAAATGGCCAAAGATCAAGGCAGTTTGATGGACTTGACCAGTCTGATTAGTGATTTAGAGAGAAAATTAGCCCTATCGAAACTGGAATCTGAGCAAGTAGCTCTGAATCAACAGGAAGCACAAGCCCGTTTGGCCTCTTTGGAGGATAAGAGAAATTCACTCAGCAAAGAAAAATCTGATAAGGAAAACTCTTTAGCACTTTTAGAGGAAAATCTAGTCCAAAATAATCAAAAACTCAATCGACTAGAAGCTGAATTGCTAGCTTTTTCAGATGATCCTGATCAGATGATTGAGCTTTTGCGTGAACGCTTTGTGGCGCTTTTACAAGAAGAAGCTGATGTCTCAAACCAGCTGACCCGTATCGAAAACGAGTTGGAAAATAGTCGTCAGCTTTCTCAAAAACAAGCAGATCAATTAGAAAAGCTCAAAGAACAGTTGGCTACAGCTAAAGAGAAGGCTAGTCAGCAAAAGGAAGAGCTTGAAACTGCTAAGGAGCAGGTTCAAAAATTATTGGCCGACTATCAAGCTATTGCCAAGGAGCAAGAGGAGCAGAAAGCTTCCTATCAAGCTCAACAAAGTCAACTATTTGACCGTCTGGACAGTCTTAAAAACAAGCAGGCCAGAGCTCAAAGTTTGGAAAATATCCTTAGAAATCACAGTAACTTTTATGCAGGTGTTAAGAGTGTTCTCCAAGAAAAAGACCGCCTTGGTGGGATTATTGGAGCAGTCAGTGAGCATCTGACCTTTGATGTGCATTATCAAACTGCCCTGGAGATTGCCTTAGGGGCAAGTAGCCAGCATATCATCGTAGAAGATGAAGAGTCGGCAACTAAAGCTATTGATTTCCTTAAACGAAACAGAGCCGGTCGTGCAACCTTCCTTCCGTTGACAACGATCAAGGCGCGTACGATTTCTAGTCAGAACCAAGATGCTATTGCTGCAAGTTCAGGATTTCTGGGCATGGCAGATGAGTTAGTTACTTTCGATATTAGACTGGAAGCTATTTTCAAGAACTTGCTAGCTACGACGGCTATTTTTGATACTGTAGAACATGCGCGTGCAGCTGCTCGACAAGTTCGTTATCAGGTTCGTATGGTGACATTGGATGGGACAGAGTTACGTACAGGTGGTTCCTATGCGGGTGGAGCTAATCGCCAGAATAACAGTATTTTTATCAAGCCAGAACTGGAGCAATTACAAAAAGAAATTGCTGAAGAAGAAGCAAGTCTTCGTTCAGAAGAAGCATCTTTGAAGAACTTGCAAGATGAGATGGCTAGATTGACCGAATCCTTAGAAGCCATCAAATCTCAGGGTGAGCAGGCTCGTATTCAGGAGCAGGGCTTATCCCTCGCTTATCAGCAGACCAGTCAGCAAGTTGAAGAACTGGAAACTCTTTGGAAACTCCAAGAAGAGGAATTAAATCGTCTTTCTGAGGGAGATTGGCAAGCAGATAAGGAAAAATGCCAAGAGCGTCTTGCTACAATCGCCAGTGACAAGCAAAATCTGGAAGCTGAGATTGAAGAGATTAAGTCTAACAAAAACGCCATCCAAGAACGCTATCAAAACTTGCAGGAAGAGGTAGCGCAAGCTCGCTTGCTTAAGACAGAACTACAAGGGCAAAAACGTTATGAAGTAGCTGATATTGAGCGTTTAGGCAAAGAATTGGACAATTTAGATATAGAACAAGAGGAAATCCAGCGCCTTCTTCAAGAAAAGGTTGATAATCTGGAGAAGGTTGATACAGAATTGCTCAGTCAACAGGCTGAAGAAGCCAAAAACCAGAAAACAAATCTTCAACAAGGTTTAATTCGCAAGCAGTTTGAGTTGGATGATATCGAGGGTCAACTGGATGATATTGCTAGTCATTTGGATCAGGCTCGCCAGCAGAATGAAGAGTGGATTCGCAAGCAAACTCGTGCTGAAGCCAAGAAAGAAAAGGTCAGCGAGCGCTTGCGCCATCTACAAAGTCAATTAACAGACCAGTATCAGATTAGCTATACAGAAGCTTTAGAAAAGTCTCATGAGTTGGAAAATCTCAATCTGGCGGAGCAAGAGGTTAAAGATTTAGAGAAGGCTATTCGCTCACTGGGTCCTGTCAATTTGGAAGCTATTGAACAGTATGAAGAAGTCTACAACCGTCTAGATTTCCTAAATAGCCAGCGAGATGATATTTTGTCAGCGAAAAACCTGCTTCTAGAAACTATCACAGAGATGAATGATGAGGTCAAGGAACGCTTTAAATCAACCTTTGAGGCTATTCGTGAGTCCTTTAAAGTGACCTTCAAGCAGATGTTTGGCGGAGGTCAAGCAGACTTGATTTTGACTGAGGGAGACCTGCTGACAGCTGGGGTTGAGATTTCTGTTCAACCACCGGGTAAGAAAATCCAGTCTCTCAACCTCATGAGTGGTGGGGAAAAAGCCCTATCGGCTCTTGCTTTGCTTTTCTCTATCATTCGAGTTAAGACTATCCCATTTGTTATCTTGGATGAGGTAGAGGCTGCACTGGATGAAGCCAATGTTAAACGCTTTGGCGATTACCTCAACCGCTTTGACAAGGACAGCCAGTTTATCGTCGTAACCCACCGTAAGGGAACCATGGCAGCGGCTGATTCCATCTATGGAGTGACCATGCAAGAATCAGGTGTCTCAAAAATTGTTTCAGTTAAGTTAAAAGATTTAGAAAGTATTGAAGGATGACAATTAAACTAGTAGCAACGGATATGGACGGAACCTTCCTAGATGGGAATGGGCGCTTTGATATGGATCGTCTCAAGTCTCTCTTAGCTTCCTATAAGGAAAAAGGGATTTACTTTGCGGTAGCTTCAGGGCGCGGATTTCTGTCTCTAGAAAAATTATTTGCTGATGTTCGTGATGATATTATTTTCATCGCGGAAAATGGCAGTTTGGTAGAGTATCGAGGTCAGGACTTGTATGAAGCGACTATGTCTCGTGAGTTTTATCTATCAACTTTTGAAAGGCTGAAAACTTCACCTTATGTAGATATCAATAAACTGCTCTTGACGGGCAAAAAGGGAGCTTATGTTCTAGATACGGTTGATGAGACCTATTTGAAAGTGAGCCAGCACTATAATGAAAATATCCAAAAAGTAGCAAGTTTGGAAGATATCACAGATGACATTTTCAAATTTACGACCAACTTCACAGAAGAAACGCTAGAAGCTGGAGAAGCTTGGGTTAATGAACATGTTCCTGGTGTTAAGGCCATGACAACTGGCTTTGAATCTATTGATATTGTTCTGGACTATGTCGATAAGGGAGTGGCCATTGTTGAATTGGCTAAAAAACTTGGCATCACAATGGATCAGGTTATGGCTTTTGGAGACAATCTAAATGACTTGCATATGATGCAGGTTGTGGGACATCCTGTAGCTCCTGAAAATGCACGACCTGAAATTTTAGCATTAGCAGAGACAGTGATTGGTCACCATAAGGACCAGTCGGTTATAGCTTATATGGAGGGCTTATAATGGCAGATATAAAATTGATTGCATTGGACTTGGACGGGACCTTGCTGACTACTGATAAAAAGCTGACGGATCGCACCAAGGCAACCTTGAAAGCTGCGCGTGATCGTGGTATCAAGGTCGTATTGACAACTGGTCGTCCCTTAAAAGCCATGGATTTCTTTCTCCATGAGCTAGGGACTGACGGCCACGAAGATGAGTATACTATTACTTTTAATGGTGGTTTGGTTCAGAAAAATACAGGAGAAATCCTTGATAAAACAGTCTTTTCATATGATGATGTGGCACGCTTGTATGAGGAAACAGAGAAATTATCACTGCCTCTTGATGCTATCTCAGAAGGAACTGTTTATCAAATCCAATCGGACCAAGAAAGTCTTTATGCCAAATTCAATCCAGCATTGACCTTTCTTCCAGTGGATTTTGAAGACTTATCGAGTCAAATGACTTACAATAAGTGTGTGACTGCCTTTCCTCAAGAACCCTTGGATGCAGCCATTCAAAAGATTGCTCCAGAATTGTTTGACCAATATGAAATCTTTAAATCACGGGAAATGTTGCTAGAGTGGTCACCAAAGAATGTTCATAAAGCAACAGGTTTGGCAAAACTGATCAGCCATCTTGGAATTAACCAAAGTCAAGTCATGGCATGTGGTGACGAGGCCAATGACCTCTCTATGATTGAGTGGGCAGGGCTCGGTGTTGCCATGCAAAACGCTGTTCCTGAAGTTAAGGCAGTCGCAAATGTGGTAACTCCAATGACCAATGATGAGGAAGCTGTCGCCTGGGCTATCGAAGAATATGTGCTAAAGGAGAACTAAGATATGGGATTATTTGACCGTCTATTCGGAAAAAAAGAAGAACCTAAAATCGAAGAAGTTGTAAAAGAAGCTCTGGAAAATCTTGATTTGTCTGAAGATGTTGAGCCTGCCTTAACAGAAGCTGAGGAAGTTCCTCATGAAGAAGCAGAAGTTGAAAGTTCTGAAGAAGCTGTGTTTGAAGAAGACGAAAATCAAGAGACAGTTGAAGAAAGTCTGGATTCAGAGCCAGTTGTAGAGGTTCATCAAGAAGAAATAGAAGAATTTCCAAACTCAGAAGAAGTCTCAGAGGAAGAGAATACTGAGCTCTTAGAAACTGTAGAAGAAAATAGTTCTGAAGTTCTTGAAGCAGAAACGCCTCAAGTAGAAGAGACTGTTCAGGAAAAATATGACCGCAGTCTTAAGAAAACTCGTACAGGATTTGGTGCTCGTTTGAATGCCTTCTTTGCCAATTTCCGCTCTGTCGATGAAGAATTCTTCGAGGAACTGGAAGAATTACTGATCATGAGTGACGTTGGTGTCCAAGTCGCTTCTAACTTAACAGAGGAGCTACGTTACGAAGCCAAGCTTGAAAACGCCAAGAAACCCGACGCACTACGCCGTGTCATCATTGAGAAATTGGTTGAGCTTTATGAAAAGGATGGCAACTACGATGAAAGAATCCACTTCCAAGATGGCTTGACAGTCATGCTCTTTGTTGGTGTTAATGGTGTTGGGAAAACAACTTCTATTGGGAAACTAGCTCACCGCTACAAACAAGCAGGTAAGAAGGTTATGCTAGTTGCCGCAGATACCTTCCGTGCAGGGGCAGTAGCCCAGCTAGCTGAATGGGGCCGTCGTGTGGACGTTCCAGTTGTGACTGGACCTGAAAAAGCTGACCCAGCCAGTGTGGTCTTTGATGGCATGGAACGTGCCGTGGCTGAAGGTATCGATATTCTTATGATTGATACAGCGGGTCGTCTGCAAAATAAGGATAACCTTATGGCTGAGTTGGAAAAGATTGGTCGTATCATCAAACGTGTTGTACCAGAAGCACCGCATGAAACCTTCTTGGCACTTGATGCATCAACAGGTCAAAATGCCCTGGTACAGGCCAAAGAATTTTCAAAAATTACCCCTTTGACAGGAATTGTCTTGACTAAGATTGATGGAACTGCTCGAGGTGGTGTTGTTCTAGCTATCCGTGAAGAACTCAATATTCCTGTAAAATTGATTGGATTTGGTGAAAAAATCGATGATATTGGAGAGTTTAACTCAGAAAACTTTATGAAGGGTCTCTTGGAAGGCTTAATCTAATTAGAAGTAAAAATCCTGCAAGGAACAAACTTGCAGGAAATTTTTTTATTCTAAACGACCATCTTGACGATAGGCGATATCTGGTTGCCAAGTCCATTTGGCACCGAATTTTTCAAGTAGATCAAAGCTAGCTTGAGGTCCCATGCTTCCAGCTTTATAGTCATGAAGTGGGGCACCATTTTCAGCCCAGAGTTCTTCGATACGGTCAATCAATTTCCATGACGCACCAACTTCATCCCAGTGGCTAAAGTTAGTTGAGTTATTATTTAGGACATCATAAATCAATTTCTCGTATGGTTCTGGAGAAGCACCAGTTGCGGTCGCGTCTGTACGGTAATCAAGTGAGTTCGGAGCTAAGCTGAATTCTTCTCCTACTTGTTTCCCATTTAGGCTAAGAGAGAAGCCTTCTGTTGGTTGGATATAGATGGTCAAAATGTTTGGAGCAAGTGGTTCTCCAAAGATAGAATCCATTTGTTTAAAGACGATGTTGACATGAGTTCCTTTTTCAGTCAGACGTTTACCAGTACGGAAGAAGAAAGGAACGCCACGGAATCGATCGCTGTCTACAAAGAAGGCACCAGATGTAAAGGTTTCAGTTGTTGATTCTGGATTTACATTTGGCTCGCTACGATAAGAGATGTATTTCATGCCATCAATCTTACCTGAACGGTATTGACCGCGGATAAAGTGTTCTTTAAGTTCTTCATCAGTTGGATGATAGAGGTTTTTAAAGACCCTAATCTTTTCGGCACGAATCTCGTCTTTTGTGAAGCTGGCTGGCTTGTCCATGGCAAGGAGAGAAAGAAGTTGTAGTGTATGGTTTTGTACCATGTCACGGAGGGCACCAGATTGGTCATAGTAGCCACCACGTTCTTCTACACCCAAGCGCTCCGCAAAGGTAATTTGAACATTGTCGATAAAGTCTTTGTTCCAAACGTTTTCAAAAATCAAGTTTGCAAAGCGGACTGCAAAGATGCTTTGGATCATTTCCTTACCAAGATAATGGTCAATACGGAAAATTTGTTCTTCGTCAAATGTTGCTAGGAGCTCGTCATTCAACTTGCTTGCAGTTGCGTAATCTGTACCAAATGGTTTCTCAACGATTAAGCGCTCAAAACCTTTACCATCCACAATGTTTTCAGACTTGAGGTGTTTTGCGATAGTTCCAAAGAACTGAGGTGCCATAGACAAGAAGAAGAGCTTGTTGTGTTCAGCTTGGTACTTGTCATTTAGTTCAGCCTGCAATTGACGCAAAGCAATGTAGTGTTCTGTATCGTTGACATCATGACTTTGATAGTAGAAGTGACTAGCGAACTCCTGAGCCTGTTCGGTACTATCTGCCAAATCAAGGATCGATTCGACTACAACAGATTCAAAATATTCCTTGCTCCAAGGACGACGAGCAGTTCCAATGACTGCAAAGTGTTCGGAAAGATTGCCGGATTTATATAGTCTAAAAAGGGAAGGGTAGAGCTTGCGTTTAGCCAGGTCTCCACTCGCACCGAAAATTGTAACAATAACCTTAGATGACATCTAGCTACCTAATTTCTATTTTTATTCCTAGTCTTGCTAGGTATGAGGAAACCTCATTTCATAAATTTAATTCTAACATAATTTTCCGAAAAATCAAAAAATCCAATACGAGATAGAAAAAAACTGCAAGGAAATCCTTACAGTTTAAGTTTAAACGTTTAATACCTTGTCCAAGAACTCTTTCAGACGTGGGTGTTGTGGGTTATCAAAGATTTGATCTGGTGTTCCGTCTTCAAGGAATTCACCATCTGCAGTAAAGATAACGCGGTTGGCAACCTGACGGGCAAATCCCATCTCATGGGTTACGATAATCATGGTCATACCTTGCTCAGCCAATTCCTTCATAACGTTTAGTACGTCCCCGACCATCTCAGGGTCAAGGGCAGAAGTTGGTTCATCGAAGAGCATGATGTCTGGATTCATTGCAAGTCCACGAGCGATGGCCACACGTTGTTTTTGACCACCTGATAGGCTATCTGGGTTGGCATTAGCTTTATCTGCTAGCCCAACCTTGTCAAGCAACTCCATTCCCAATTTCTCAGCTTCTTCCTTAGTCATCAACTTGTGCTCAATAGGAGCAAAGGTAATGTTGTCCAATACAGACATGTGTGGGAAGAGGTTGAAGTGTTGGAAAACCATTCCGATATTTTCACGGACGTGGTCAACGTTAGTTGTTTTTTCAGTTAAATCATAGCCGTTCACAGTGATGTGACCGCTAGTGACTTCTTCTAGAAGGTTGAGGCTACGAAGGAAGGTTGACTTACCAGAACCTGAAGGACCTATGATACAAACGACATCTCCTTCATAGAACTTAGTCGTAATTCCTTTTAGGACTTCATTTTTTCCGTAGTTTTTGTGTAAATCATTTACATCAATTTTTAGTTTTGCCATTAACGAATCCTCTTTTCTAAGCGTTTCGCTAGTCTAGTCAAAAGTGTGATAATTACAAGATAGAAGATAGCAAGGATTGCATACATCTTGAAACTTTGGTAGTTACGGGCGATGATAATCTTACCAGTTTGGAAGAGTTCAACCAAACCGATAGCAGATACGATGGTCGTATCTTTAAGAGCGATAACGAATTGGTTGACAAAGTTTGGCAACATCAATTTAGTTGCTTGTGGCAGGATAATCTTACGCATGGTTTTTCCATAAGAGATACCCAAGCTTCGGCTGGCTTCCATTTGTCCAACTGGAACGGCTTGAATACCACCACGAACGATTTCAGCGATATAGGCGGCTGCATTGAGAGATAGCGCAATAGTACCAGCTACAAAGTCGTTAATTGGACTTTGTTGACCTGTGATCGACTCGATGAAGTTTGGAATTCCCCAGAAGATGAAGGCTGCAAGAATCATCAATGGAATACCACGGATAACGTCAACGAAAATCTCAGAGATTACACGAAGAGATTTGTAGGGGCTGACACTGAACATACCGAAGATAATCCCGATAACAATAGCAATAGCAAATGAGATAAGAGCTAGAGCAAGAGTGATACCAAGCCCGCTAAGGAGTTGTTTATAGTTGTTTTGAAGCAAGCCCCAGATAGTTGTCTCATCAACAGTGCTTGTTGAAGTAGTTGAAGACTCACTAGCTAGGTATTTATCAAGAATCTTTTGGAATTCTCCGTTTGCTTTAAGGTTTGCAAGTCCGTTGTTGAACATTTCAATTAACTCTGGATTTGCTCCTTTTTTAACGGCAAAGGCTGTTTCACCGATTGGAGTTCCAGCGATTGGGGTTTTCAATTTTTGACCTTGGCTGATAGAATATTTGAGAACAGGCTCATCATCCATAACGGCATCAATGGCACCAGTGTTTAAACTGTCATACATTGACGAACCATCAGCGAAGGTTTTGATTTTGTAGCCGTATTTGCTTTGATTTTCTGTTAGGAAGGTTTGAGAAGCAGTTCCGTTTTTAACACCGACCGTCTTCCCTTTCAAATCTTCATAAGAAGCAATGGTACTTGATTCTTTGACGCCGAGGATTGTGTTTGCAGTGTAGTATGAATCTGAGAAATCAAAAGTCGCCTTACGAGCATCTGTGACAGACATACCAGCAATGATACCATCTGCTTGACCAGCTTGGACAGCGTTAATAGCGGCATCGAAACCAGGGTTGATGATTTCAATTTCAAAACCTTGGTCTTTAGCGATTGCCTTAATCAATTCCATATCAATACCAGTGTATTGGTTGCTTGAATTTTGGAAAACAAAAGGTGCAAAAGAAGAATCGCTGGCAATGATATATTTAGCTTTAACAGGAATAGCTTTTAAGCCTGCTAGAGTAGTTGTAGTTGGCACTGCTGAAGATGATGAAGCAGTCCATTTCTTGATGATTTTATCAAGACTACCATCTTTTTTCATTTCAGCCAAGGCTTGGTTAAATTCAGTAACTAGGTGCTCGTATTTGCTTCCTTTTTTAACACCGAAAGCAAAACTTCCTACAGCTTCCCCATCCATTTCAATATGGAGGTCTTGACCTTGGTTAATGGCATATTCGATAACAGGTTTGTCATCCATCATGGCATCGATGGCACCAGTACTCAAGCTGTTGTTCATCAGATCACTAGTGTCAAATGTTTTAATAGTAAAGCCGTATTTATCTTTGATTGTTTCAAGAAAACGTTGAGCAGCAGTTCCGTTTTTAACACCAACGGTTTTGCCAGTTAATTGGTCATATTTACTAATCTTGTGTGATTTTGTAGTAGCAATGACAACTTTTGTATCATAGTAAGTATCAGACATGGTGAAGACTTTTTCACGTTCTTTCGTCTTTGTCATCCCTGCCATGATAGCGTCAGCTTGACCAGATTGAACCGCATTGACCGCTGCGTCAAATCCAGGATAGGACATCTGAATGTTCCATCCTTTAATCTCAGCGACTTTGTTGATAATGTCAACATCAATTCCTTTATAAGTTTGATCTGAATCTTTAAACTCAAAAGGTGCATAGGCGGTATCAGAAACAATCTTAATTGTCTCTGCTTTCGCAATACCTAATGAGAAAATTGGGAATAAAATTAGCAAAAATGCTAGAAATTTTTTCTTCATTTTTAGTCTCCTTTTCCGAATATTTTCCCATTATATCAGAAAAAGTAAAAAAAGGCAAATTTTTATATTTCTGTGTCAGAAAATATAACATTGTTTTTTTCCTTTTCTTTCTTGAATTGCTACTATAAAGTGCTATAATAATAGTATATATAGAAGAAAAGAGGACAGGGATATGAAGAACAAAAGAATATTTAAAGACTTCCAAGCTTCAAAAATGAGTTTAAACATTTACACAAGCCCCTTGTTAGCCTTTGCTTTTGTCTTCATAGGAGAGTTTGTGGCTTATACTCTGTATGGTATTAGTTTGTTAGCTCTCATCGGACTTGCTAGAAATTTTGGAGAGGCTGGTCAAAATCTTGCAACCTACTTGCAGACATTGCAACAGAGCTTGACGGATAAAACAAGTGACTTTCATTTAATTTTAGAATTGCTGGCCTTTGGGTTTATTCTCAACACTGTGTTCAGATGGACTAGAAAAGTTGAGAAAAGACCTATTCGAACCTTGGGATTTTATAGAGAAAATTTCCTCAGCAGTCTTCTGAAAGGATTTGGCTTAGGCCTGGCACTTTTTCTTCTGACCTTGTTAGGATTAGTAGCCTTGGGGCAATATCGTTTGGAGTCCATTCACTTGAATCCTTATTCGCTTGCCTTTGTTATTTTTACCATTCCGTTTTGGATTTTACAGGGGACAGCAGAAGAAGTGGTGTCCCGTGCTTGGCTCCTTCCTCAATTGGCCTCAAGAACCAATCTAAAACTTGCTGTTCTTATATCTAGCCTGTTCTTTACCCTGCTTCATATGGGCAATTCTGGTCTAACACCACTATCTCTAGTGAATCTCTTCTTATTCGGAGTTGCCATGTCACTTTACCTCCTCAAAACAGATACAGTTTGGGGTGTAGCAGGTATTCATGGGGCTTGGAATTTTGCTCAGGGCAATCTCTTTGGGATTTTAGTTAGTGGTCAACTATCAGGAACGTCATTGATGACCTTTTTACCACAAGGCGATCAGAGCTGGCTATCAGGAGGATCTTTTGGGATTGAAGGTTCTATCATGACAAGTTTAGTCTTGCTACTGCTGATTGTCTATCTTGGCTATAAATTAAAGAAAGAAAATGAAAGGATGTGACTTCGGTCCGTCCTTTTCTTCGTGAAAATGCTACAAGTATGCTAAAATAGGAATAGCACATGGAGAGAGGATTCTTATGATTAACCGCATTACTGACAATCAATTTAAACTAGTATCAAAATATCAACCTTCAGGAGACCAACCTCAAGCTATTGAGCAGTTGGTTGATAATATCGAAGGGGGAGAAAAAGCTCAGATTCTGATGGGGGCGACCGGAACAGGGAAGACCTATACCATGAGTCAGGTCATTTCCAAAGTCAATAAACCAACTCTGGTTATTGCCCACAATAAAACTCTAGCAGGCCAGCTCTATGGGGAGTTTAAGGAATTTTTCCCTGAAAATGCAGTTGAGTACTTTGTGTCTTACTATGATTATTACCAGCCAGAAGCTTATGTCCCTTCCAGTGATACCTATATTGAAAAGGATAGTTCTGTCAATGACGAGATTGACAAGCTCCGCCACTCAGCGACTTCGGCCCTTTTGGAGCGCAATGATGTTATTGTCGTGGCTTCAGTCTCTTGTATCTATGGTTTGGGTTCGCCCAAGGAATACGCTGATAGCGTTGTGAGTCTGCGTCCAGGTCTTGAAATTTCTCGTGATAAACTCTTGAATGACTTGGTTGATATCCAGTTTGAACGTAATGATATTGATTTCCAACGGGGGAGATTTCGTGTGCGTGGGGATGTGGTGGAGATTTTCCCAGCATCTCGTGATGAACACGCTTTTCGAGTAGAATTTTTTGGAGACGAAATTGACCGTATTCGTGAGGTTGAGGCCCTGACTGGTCAGGTATTGGGAGAAGTGGATCATTTAGCTATTTTCCCAGCTACTCACTTTGTGACCAATGACGACCATATGGAAGTTGCCATTGCCAAGATTCAAGCAGAATTAGAAGAGCAACTAGCTGTCTTTGAAAAGGAAGGTAAATTGCTTGAAGCCCAGCGTTTGAAACAGCGGACAGAGTATGATATCGAAATGTTGCGTGAGATGGGCTATACCAACGGGGTTGAAAATTATTCTCGCCATATGGATGGGCGTAGCGAAGGTGAGCCTCCTTATACGCTTCTTGATTTCTTCCCAGATGATTTTTTGATTATGATTGACGAGAGTCACATGACTATGGGACAAATAAAAGGCATGTACAATGGAGACCGTTCGCGTAAGGAAATGCTGGTTAATTACGGTTTCCGTTTGCCGTCTGCTCTGGACAATCGTCCTCTCCGTCGTGAGGAGTTTGAAAGCCATGTTCATCAGATTGTTTACGTTTCAGCGACACCAGGTGACTATGAAAATGAACAGACTGAGACAGTGATTGAGCAAATCATTCGTCCAACGGGACTCTTGGATCCTGAGGTGGAAGTCCGTCCGACTATGGGACAGATTGATGACCTCTTAGGTGAAATTAATGCCCGTGTTGAAAAGAATGAACGAACCTTTATAACCACTTTGACCAAGAAAATGGCAGAGGACTTGACCGACTACTTTAAGGAAATGGGTATCAAGGTCAAGTACATGCACTCGGATATTAAGACCTTGGAACGGACAGAGATTATCCGTGACCTGCGCTTGGGTGTCTTTGATGTCTTGGTCGGAATCAACCTGCTCCGTGAAGGGATTGACGTTCCTGAAGTAAGCTTGGTAGCTATTCTCGATGCTGACAAGGAAGGTTTCCTTCGTAATGAGCGTGGACTCATCCAGACCATTGGACGTGCTGCCCGTAACAGCGAAGGCCATGTCATCATGTATGCGGACACCGTGACTCAGTCTATGCAACGTGCTATCGATGAAACTGCCCGCCGTCGGAAAATCCAGATGGCCTATAATGAAGAACACGGTATTGTGCCTCAGACAATCAAGAAAGAAATCCGTGATCTGATTGCTGTGACCAAGGCAGTTGCTAAGGAAGAAGACAAGGAAGTTGACATCAACAGCCTCAACAAACAAGAGCGCAAAGAACTGGTCAAGAAACTAGAGAAACAAATGCAAGAAGCCGTCGAAGTGCTTGACTTTGAACTAGCAGCTCAGATTCGGGATATGATGTTGGAAGTCAAGGCGTTGGATTAGAATATTACCTAAAGGAGAAAATATGTCCCGTTCCCAATTAACGATTTTAACAAATATTTGTCTGATTGAAGATCTCGAAACCCAGCGCGTGGTTATGCAGTATCGCTCTCCTGAAACCAATCGCTGGTCTGGTTATGCCTTTCCAGGAGGTCATGTAGAAAATGGTGAGGCTTTTGCGGAGTCTGTCATTCGTGAAATCTACGAAGAAACAGGGTTGACTATCCAAAATCCTCAACTTGTCGGCATTAAAAATTGGCCTCTGGATACAGGCGGGCGCTATATCGTCTTTTGTTATAAGGCGACTGAGTTCTCTGGTACCCTTCGCTCTTCAGATGAAGGAGAAGTTTCTTGGGTGCAAAAAGACCAGATTCCAAACTTGGATCTGGCCTATGATATGCTACCTTTGATGGAGATGATGGAAGCTCCGGACAAATCTGAATTTTTCTACCCTCGCCGTACAGAAGATGATTGGGAGAAGAAAATCTTCTAGTCTTTTACTAAATAACCGAGCTGATCCAAGGCCTCCTCGATATAGTGGAGGTCTTGTTGTGTTTCGGCTTCAACTAGGTGGTAATGGATACCATCTGTTAATTCAGACAGAGGTCTAAAATCTGAATGCTCAACTTGTTCTAGAAAATGTTGCACATCTCTATGACAAGACAGTTTCAGCAAGGTTTCAATTTCTCCATAGACGGGATGGTCAATCAAGGTGTTTTGAACACGTCCGCCATTATCTACGATAGCAAGGAGTTCTTGACCGATTTCTTCAACTTCATGTTTCACCTTGAAAAGTTTGTGAACATAAGGATTGGTTTCAATTTGCTTATAGATGTAGCCACGATTGGTGGATAGGATAGGCGCGCCATCGGCTCTTAAAATTGCAATGTCCTGTACAATGACCTGGCGTGTAACATGAAAATGTTCCGCCAAACTTTGGCCGTTGAGGGCTTTAGGAGCTTCTTTCAAGAGTTGGAGCAGGGCTTGTTTGCGATCTTTGGTCATAGTTCTTCCTTTTAACGGCGTTTTCGAAGCACTTTATAGACAGCTAGTGCTAATGTATAGTCTACCATACTATGGATAATTGTACCAAATCCAACTAGCACAAATAGAACATAAAACATATTTTCTACATTGGTACCGGAAGTTGCATAAAAAACGACACAGGCCAATACTTCAGCAAGGGCATGGATAAGCGCTAACACAAAGTTGAAAATCCAGGAAGCTTTTGGTTTATCTAGGGTATCGGGGAATTTTTGTAGGTAAAGAGCTCCCAAAGTCCCAAAAAAGATATGGGAAAAAGCTCGAAAAACAATAACCATGGGATAGCCAGCCATCAAAAATCCAAAACTAGAGGCTAGGATGACAAAAACAGCCATCAAGGGCGATAAGAACATGGCAATAAAAATAGCGATGTGGCTTCCTAAAGTATAGGAAGCAGGTGGAATGACAATCTTGAAAGGCATAACAATTGGAATCAAAATTGCAATAGCCGTTAAGAGGGCAGTCATTGTCATAAATTGTGTCTTTTTCCGTGTGTTCATAAGAATCTCCTTTTAACTGTATATACACTAGTATAGTATAATAAACAAGAGAATAAATCAAGGATTTACTTAAGTTTATAGGCCATTTTAAATTAAATATTGGTAAAGATTTCACTAAAAAGAAACTGTATAGAGCAAAATCTCCACCTTCAAGTTTGAAAGCGGAGATTATTTTTATTTCTTCAAGGTTTGTAGTCTTGGAACAATGGCTAGGGTTAGAACTGCGGAAATAACTAATTCAGCAATCGAATTTGTTGAGATAACAGTTGCTAGGAGTTTTTGGATATTACCATCAAAGACATTTCCAAAAAGGTAGAAAATTCCACCAAGTACAAAGACTGTGTTGGTAAGTGAACCCAGGGTACCAGCTAGAATCAGACCAGTCTTGTTTTTCATTAATTTATAGACTAGATAAGGAGTTAAACCAATCAAAATACGTGGGACAATGGCAATGATAGCTGAGTAGATGTTTCCGTTTGGTACAAATGGGGAGAAGAGGTAACTTGTCGGTAGAATTGTAATCGTGTTAACGGTCAAGCTAAGTAGCCCCATCAAAAATCCAAGTGTAACTCCAACTCGTGGACCGTAAATAATGCTAGCAATAATGACAGGAATATGAACAATGGTCGGTTTGATTGGAAATGGAAAAAGGTTAAAGATAAGTGAGCTTAGAAAATGAATCACAAGCATGGTTGCAAAAAAGATAGCAATGGGTGCAATATTAGAGCGTTTTTTCATCGAGAGTTTCCTTTATTCTTTCTAAAATAATTGTGAGGTCAGCTAAAGCTCCTCGTCCGTGATCTCCACAAGCTAGTAGGGATTCTTTTGGAGCAATCAGCTGATAGCCGTAGCTTTCTAATGTTTTCAGATTAGCCTGAGTTGCTGGATGGTCATACATTTTTGTATTCATAGCTGGTGCGATGAGTTTGGGAATATGACTTGGCAGGGCTAGCGCCGTACTGGTCACCATGTTGTCCGCAAAGCCGTGGGCTAGTTTTGCAATAGTGTTAGCAGTTGCAGGGGACACGATAAATAAATCCGTTTCTTTGCCAAGTTCGATATGATTAACCTGTTCAGGATAGGGTTCCTTCATGATATCCAGGTGGACAGGATTCTGTGATAAGACCTGTAGAGTCAAAGGTTGGATAAACTCTGTAGCAGCCTGGGTCATTAAGACAGTGACTTGATGGCCTTGTTTTTTTAGAGAACTGACTAAATCTGCCGACTTATAAGAGGCGATTGAGCCCGTTACAGCCAAGAGAATGTTTGCCATAGCTTTCCTTTCTAAGAATGATAGTTTTGAATTTTTTCAAGGAGGAGTTTTGCAATTTCTTCTTTAGTGTTAACCGTTTGAAGATAATCTTTCTCAACAAAGATTGCACGATGCTGGTTTGCTGAGATTTGGGTTAGGTCATTTGCTATGATTAAGTCTGCTTGGTTCTTGATAAGACTTTTTCGGGCAATCTCGATGAGATAATCCTCAGAGACATCAACCAGCAGTTTAAAGCCAATCAGATGAATAGCAGGATTCCACTCCTTGACTAGAGAGATGATTTTTGGTGTTTTTTTCAGGAATAAAACCTGAACTTCATCAGTCGAAGAAATCTTAGCTTGATGATTTTGCTTGCTTAAAAATTCTTCCAAATTGGAGCTAGACTGAACTTCCTCAAGACCTGTCATATAAACAGGGGTGTAATCAGATACGGCCATTGAGTGGACCAAGACCTGATAATCCTTAACACGTTCTTGCATTTCTAATAGAAGGTCCTTGGTATTGCTAATTTCTTGAATACTTAGGTTGGGATGGGCTTCTGGCTTCACAGCTCGTTTTGTCGTCATTAAACAAACTTCATGCCCTGCAGCAAGCAAAGTTTCTGTGATGATTTTGCCCAAGCGACCTGTAGAATGGTTAGTGATAGAGCGGACGCTATCGATAGCTTCACTGGTACCGCCCGATGTAACTAAAATTTTCATAGCACTATTGTACACAAAAATAAACGGTAAGTAAAATGAAAGTGATAAAATTTCGGTAAAAGAAAAGAATATAGTTTCAAACTATAAAGCCATATAAAATTTAAGAAAGGGCTCTAAAAACCTTAAAATAAGGGATATTTACGAACGTTTAGAGAGTTTAAGGATGTTAAAAATCTTGTTTTGTGTTATAATGAATTATCATATAAGAGGTTAGAGGAGTTTTGAATGAAAACAGATATTGAAATCGCACAGAGTATTGAGTTGAAGCCAATCGTTGATGTTGTAGAGAAACTTGGTATTTCTTACGATGATTTGGAGTTGTATGGAAAGTACAAGGCTAAGCTCAGCTTTGATAAAATTCGTGCAGTTGAGAGCAATCCAGTTGGGAAATTGATTTTGGTTACTGCCATCAACCCAACACCAGCTGGTGAAGGAAAATCAACCATTACCATTGGTCTTGCGGATGCCTTGAACAAGATTGGCAAGAAAACTATGATTGCCATCCGCGAACCATCTCTTGGTCCAGTAATGGGAATCAAAGGTGGTGCAGCCGGTGGTGGTTATGCTCAAGTTCTACCAATGGAAGATATCAACCTCCACTTTACTGGAGATATGCATGCCATTACAACTGCCAACAATGCTCTTTCTGCCTTGATAGACAACCACTTGCACCAAGGAAATGAGCTAGGAATCGACCAACGTCGTATTCTCTGGAAACGTGTTGTGGACTTGAACGACCGAGCTCTTCGTCATGTGACCGTTGGACTTGGTGGTCCTCTAAACGGTATTCCACGTGAAGATGGCTTTGATATTACCGTTGCTTCAGAAATCATGGCCATTCTTTGCTTGGCTACAGACATCGAGGATTTGAAACGCCGTTTGGCTAATATTGTTATCGGCTATCGCTATGACCGTACCCCTGTTTCTGTTGGCGATTTGCAGGTTGAAGGTGCCTTGGCTTTGATTTTGAAGGATGCTATTAAGCCAAATCTGGTTCAAACAATTTACGGAACACCTGCCTTTGTTCACGGTGGTCCATTTGCCAATATTGCTCACGGGTGTAATTCTGTCTTGGCAACTACAACAGCTCTTCACTTGGCTGATTACACAGTTACTGAAGCTGGTTTTGGTGCAGACCTTGGTGCTGAGAAATTCCTTGATATTAAGACACCAAACTTGCCAACTTCGCCGGATGTAGTTGTTATTGTCGCAACCCTTCGTGCCCTTAAGATGAATGGTGGTGTGGCTAAAGACACTCTGACAGAAGAAAACGTAGAAGCAGTTCGTGCAGGTTTTGCTAACTTAAAACGCCACGTTGAAAATATCCGTAAATTTGGAGTACCTGCAGTAGTAGCTATTAATGAATTTGTCTCTGATACTGAAGCAGAAATTGCAGCCTTGAAAGAACTCTGTACTTCTATTGATGTGCCAGTTGAACTAGCAAGTGTCTGGGCTGATGGTGCCGAAGGTGGTGTAGCTCTTGCTGAAACTCTTGTCAAGACTATCGCTGAAAACCCAGCTAACTATAAACGTTTGTATGACAATGACCTTTCTGTCCAAGAAAAGATTGAA
Organism: Streptococcus mitis; assembly: GCA_018364455.1. Taxonomy (GTDB): domain Bacteria; phylum Bacillota; class Bacilli; order Lactobacillales; family Streptococcaceae; genus Streptococcus; species Streptococcus mitis_BR. Next base: position 20,594 of record JAGZLW010000020.1, read on the forward strand.
AAGATTGTTACTGAAATCTACCGTGGTAGCAAAGTGAACTTTGAGAAGAAAGCTCAAACACAAATCTCTCAAATCGTTCAAAATGGTTGGGACAAATTGCCAATCTGTATGGCTAAGACCCAGTATAGCTTCTCAGACAATCCAAATGCACTTGGAGCACCTGAAAACTTTGAAATTACTATTCGTGAATTGGTACCAAAATTAGGTGCAGGCTTCATCGTTGCCTTAACTGGCGATGTCATGACCATGCCAGGCCTACCAAAACGTCCAGCAGCTCTCAACATGGATGTTGAAAGCGATGGAACCGTTCTAGGCTTGTTCTAGTATATTGAAATTGACTTTATACTCTTCGAAAATCTCTTCAAACCACGTCAGCTTCACCTTGGATTATATATGTGACTGACTTCGTCAGTCTTGTCTACAACCTCAAAGCAGTGCTTTGAGCAACCTGCGGCTAGCTTCCTAGTTTGCACTTCGATTTTCATTGAGTAATAAATGAGTTTGGAAATACTATCCAAGCTCATTTTTTATCTAGATATAAGGAGTTGTTTTCAGCTGATGAAAGAGTTGTCTTCTACACACAATTAATCTAGGTAAAGATATTTTCCCTGATTTCTGATATAATAGAAATATTGACTTCAAGAGTAAGGAAGAGAAGATGAACGCATTATTAAATGGAATGAATGACCGTCAGGCTGAGGCGGTGCAAACGACAGAAGGTCCCTTGTTGATCATGGCGGGGGCTGGTTCTGGAAAGACCCGAGTTTTGACCCACCGTATCGCTTATTTAATCGATGAAAAGCTGGTCAATCCATGGAATATCTTGGCCATTACCTTTACCAACAAGGCTGCGCGTGAGATGAAGGAGCGTGCTTATAACCTCAATCCAGCTACTCAGGACTGTCTGATTGCGACCTTTCACTCCATGTGTGTTCGTATTTTGCGTCGTGATGCGGACCATATTGGCTACAATCGTAATTTTACAATTGTCGATCCTGGTGAACAGCGAACGCTCATGAAACGCATTCTCAAACAGTTGAACCTGGATCCTAAAAAATGGAATGAACGAACTATTTTGGGGACCATTTCCAATGCCAAGAATGATTTGATTGATGATGTGGCTTATGCTGCCCAAGCTGGGGATATGTACACGCAAATTGTGGCCCAGTGTTATACAGCCTATCAGAAAGAACTGCGTCAGTCGGAGTCGGTTGACTTTGATGATTTGATTATGCTGACCCTGCGTCTCTTTGATCAAAATCCTGATGTTTTGACCTACTACCAGCAGAAGTTTCAATACATTCATGTTGATGAGTACCAAGATACCAACCACGCTCAGTACCAATTGGTTAAACTCTTGGCTTCCCGTTTTAAAAATATCTGTGTGGTTGGGGATGCGGACCAGTCTATCTACGGTTGGCGAGGTGCTGATATGCAGAATATCTTGGATTTCGAGAAAGATTATCCCCAAGCCAAGGTTGTTTTGTTGGAGGAGAATTACCGTTCCACTAAAACCATTCTCCAAGCGGCCAACGAGGTCATTAAAAACAATAAAAACCGCCGTCCTAAGAATCTCTGGACCCAGAATGCTGATGGGGAGCAAATCGTTTACTATCGTGCCGATGATGAGCTGGATGAGGCTGTATTTGTAGCCAGAACCATCGATGAACTTAGTCGCAGTCAAAACTTCCTTCACAAGGATTTTGCAGTTCTCTATCGGACTAATGCCCAGTCCCGTACTATTGAGGAAGCCCTGCTCAAGTCAAACATTCCTTATACCATGGTTGGAGGAACCAAGTTCTACAGCCGTAAGGAAATTCGCGATATTATCGCTTACCTCAACCTCATTGCTAATTTGAGTGACAATATCAGTTTTGAGCGTATTATCAACGAACCGAAACGCGGAATTGGCCCAGGTACGGTCGAGAAAATTCGTGACTTTGCAAATTTGCAAAATATGTCCATGCTAGATGCTTCAGCCAATATCATGTTATCTGGTATCAAGGGTAAAACAGCCCAGTCTATCTGGGATTTTGCCAATATGATTCTAGATTTACGAGAGCAGCTAGACCACTTAACTATTACAGAGTTGGTTGAGGTGGTTCTAGAAAGAACAGGTTACGTCGATATTCTTAATGCCCAAGCAACTCTAGAAAGCAAGGCTCGGGTGGAAAATATCGAAGAGTTCCTTTCTGTAACGAAAAACTTTGATGCCACCTCTGATGGGCCAGAAGAGGAAACTGGTCTGGACAAGCTGAGTCGTTTTTTAAATGACTTGGCCTTGATTGCAGACACAGATTCAGGTAGTCAGGAGACATCAGAAGTGACCCTGATGACTCTGCATGCTGCCAAAGGTCTCGAGTTTCCAGTTGTATTTTTGATTGGGATGGAAGAAAATGTTTTTCCGCTTAGTCGTGCCGCTGAAGATCCAGATGAATTGGAAGAAGAACGCCGTCTGGCCTATGTAGGAATTACGCGTGCAGAGAAAGTCCTCTATCTGACCAATGCCAACTCGCGCCTGCTTTTCGGTCGTACCAACTACAACCGTCCGACTCGTTTTATTAACGAAATCAGCTCAGACTTACTTGAGTATCAAGGTCTGGCTCGTCCAGCAAATACAAGCTTTAAGGCATCATATAGCAGTGGTGGTCTTGCCTTCGGTCAAGGTATGAGTCTGGCTCAAGCTCTTCAAGACCGTAAACGCAGTGCAGCACCAAAAACTATCCAGTCAAGCGGTCTTCCATTTGGTCAATTTACAACTGGCACAAAATCAGCGTCTAGCGAGACAAATTGGTCTATTGGTGACATTGCTCTCCACAAGAAATGGGGAGAGGGAACTGTTCTGGAAGTTTCAGGTAGCGGTGCTACGCAGGAATTAAAAATCAATTTCCCAGAAGTAGGTTTGAAAAAACTTTTAGCTAGTGTAGCCCCAATTGAGAAAAGAATCTAATTTTTCATCCTTCTCACGAATAATAAAGTGAGGAGGATTTTTATGTACAGTATTTCATTCCAAGAAGATTCATTATTACCAAGAGAAAGACTAGCCAAGGAAGGAGTAGAAGCGCTCAGTAACCAAGAGTTGCTAGCTATTTTACTCAGGACAGGAACACGTCAAGCCAGCGTTTTTGAAATTGCCCAGAAAGTCTTGAGCAATCTTTCAAGCCTAACGGATTTGAAAAAAATGACCCTGCAGGAATTGCAGAGTCTGTCTGGTATCGGTCGTGTTAAGGCTATAGAGTTGCAAGCTATGATTGAATTGGGACATCGTATTCATAAACATGAAACCCTTGAGATGGAAAGTATTCTCAGCAGTCAAAAGTTGGCCAAGAAGATGCAGCAGGAATTGGGACATAAAAAACAAGAGCACCTGGTGGCGCTCTATCTCAATACTCAAAATCAAATCATCCATCAACAGACCATTTTTATCGGTTCTGCAACTCGTAGTATCGCTGAACCGCGAGAGATTCTTCACTATGCCATCAAGCATATGGCGACCTCTCTCATCTTGGTTCACAATCATCCTTCAGGAGCAGTATCGCCTAGCCGAAATGATGATCATGTCACTAAACTTGTCAAAGAAGCCTGTGACCTGATGGGGATTGTCCTCTTGGACCATTTGATTGTCTCTCACTCCAGTTACTTTAGCTACCGTGAAAAGACAGATTTAATCTAAAGTTCATTAACGACATAGTCAAAGAGATTTTTATCTTTGGGACGATTTTCAAATAGAAACTCTGGATGCCATTGGACACCGAGAAAGGCAACATCATCCGTACTCATGACAGCTTCAATAATGCCATCCTTAGGATCATGAGCCGCAATCTTTAAATTTGGTGCTAAATCCTTAATGCTCTGATGGTGGAAGGAGTTGATATGGGAAATTTCTCCATAGATTTCTCGAAGAACTGTATCAGGTTCTGTCACCAAGCGTTGGGTTGTGTACTCGGCGGAACAATCCTGCCAGTGGTCTTCTATATCTTGGTACAAAGTTCCACCCATGGCAACGTTAAAGAGTTGTGTTCCACGGCAGACAGAAAAAATTGGCTTTTTCTGTTTAATAGCTTCCTTGATGAGGGCCAGTTCAAAGATATCCCTTTGAAGGTGGTAGTCATCGCTATCGATGGTTTTTGGTTCACCATAGAATTTTGGATCAACATTTTGCCCACCTGTCAAGATGAGCTTGTCAATCATACTGATATAGTGGCAGGCCATTTCTTGATTACCAATCGGTAGGATGATGGGAATCCCTCCAGCGTCTTTAACGCCTTCAACAAAGCCTTTTGCTGCGTAGCTCATCATGATGTCATCATCTGGATGAGTTTTTTCGTTTCCTGTAATCCCTATAACTGGTTTTTTCATAAAATGATTTTCGCTTTCTAATCCTCTTTTCGCATGAAATAGAGGAGGGTTTGGAGTTCACTTGTCAAATCGACATACTGAACGACCACATCTTTTGGTAAATGCAGATGGACTGGTGAAAAACTGAGAATTCCTTTCACGCCAGCATCCACCAAGAGATTAGCGACCTCTTGTGATTTGACGCTGGGAACGGTCAGGATAGCAGTCTTCACATCGGCATCCTTGATTTTATCCTTGATTTGAGAAATCCCGTAAATAGGAATTCCGTCAGGAGTTTGGGTACCGACTTCGGGATGGTCATCTAGGTCAAAGGCCATGATAATCTTCATCTTGTTACGCTCGTGGAAGCGGTAGTGGAGAAGGGCATGGCCCATATTTCCAATACCAACCAGCATGACATTGGTAATAGAGTTGTCATTGAGCAAATCGGCAAAAAACGTCATCAGTTTTTTGACATCATAGCCAAAACCACGACGACCTAGTTCACCAAAATAGGAAAAATCACGACGAACTGTCGCTGAATCAATACCGATAGCCTCTGCAATTTGTTTAGAGTTGGCACGTTCAATCTTTTCTGCATGAAATCTCTTAAAAATTCGATAGTAGAGAGAGAGTCTTTTCGCTGTAGCTTTTGGAATAGCAGACTGTTTATCTTTCACAAAATCACAACCTTTCTATTCTTCTATTTTATAGAAACATTGTGAAAAAATCAACAAAAACAAGAAAAAACTAAGAAAAATCTTAGTTTTGATGTAAAAAATCTGCATGTGATAGAAAACGGTAGAGGTCTCCGACCAGTCCTTGGTAAACTTCCTGCCCTTTAAAGGTCAAAGAAGTTACATAAAGTGTATCTGGCAGAGTAACACATCCTGACAGAGCCAGCATGAGAGCCTCATAATCCTCATACTTGAGAGTGCGCTCTACATGATAGCTGTCCTTATAGGTCAGTTCAAACATTTTGGCTCTATCTTTCTGATTTTGTAAAGACACCACGTTCTACCAAGCTATCCATGAGGAAATAGAATTTTTCCTGATGAATGTGGTGGTCTTCTGATTTGAAAATATCAACTAGACGTAGCCCAAACTTGTCAGTGATATTGATTTTAGCCCCTGTAAGTTCCTTGTTAATGATGATTTTGAGTTGGAATCCTTCACCGCTGTTTGGAACTTTTTCCAAAAGGCGAGTCAGTTCATAGTTACCAACCTTGGTCTCAAAAAAGGTGTTGTCTTTGAGGGTGAATTTTTTAACAGAAGGGCTAAGAGTGTAGTCGTAACGACAATTTTTTAACTGAATGGTTTTTTCAAATGCCATATGGCTAACCTCCGATAATTTCTTTTAAGGTTTTTGCGAGGGTTTCTAGGTCTTCAACAGTGTTTAATGTTGAGAGACTGATGCGAACGGATTCCTTCAAGCGTTCTGAATTCGGGCCGTACATGGCTTCGAGAACATGGCTGGATTGGACAATACCTGCCGTACAGGCTGAGCCAGTAGAGATTGAAATTCCAGATAAATCTAGACGAAGGAGTAAGAGGTCATTTTTCTGACCAGGAAATCCAATATTGAGAACATAAGGGAGATGATGTTGTCCTCTATTCAGGTAATATTGAACTCCCTCTAGTTCTGCAAGAAAGGAAGTTTCTAAATTTTGTACATGTTGAAAATTGTCTTCTTGCTTTTCTAGGTCTTCTTTTAGGGCTACAACCATGCCTACGATGGCAGGCAGATTTTCAGTTCCTGCACGTTTTTTCTGTTCTTGGTCTCCACCATGTAGATAGGAATCAAAGTCCATGCTAGAAGCGTAGAGAAAACCGATTCCCTTAGGACCATGGAACTTGTGGGCCGAAGCAGTGAGAAAATCAATGCCCAATTCTTCTGGGTGTATAGGGATTTTACCAATAGCCTGAACTGCATCGACATGATAGGCGGCTGGGTGTTGCTTGAGTATTTGGCCAATTTCAGCAATGGGAAGTAGGTTTCCTGTCTCATTATTAGCAAACATGGTAGAAACCAAAATCGTATCATCACGTAAGGCCTCTTGAATTTGCTGGGCGGTAATTTCTTGATTTTCTGGCTGGATAATGGTTGCTTCAAAACTGAAGTGTTGAACCAAGTAATCAATCGTTTCAAGGACGGCATGGTGCTCAATAGCAGTTGTGATGATATGTTTTCCTTGTTCTTGGCGACGAAGGCAGTAGCCAATGATAGCAGTATTGTTGCCTTCTGTCCCACCAGAAGTGAAAAAGATATGTTGAGGTTTTGTCCCCAGTAACTGAGCTAGCTCCTGACGGGCTTCTCGCAAGAGTTTGCCAGCTTGCCGACCATGACCATGAATACTAGAAGGGTTTCCGTGGGTTTCTTGCATAACCTTGGTCATAGCTGAAATAGCAACTGCTGACATGGGAGTCGTGGCAGCATTGTCCAAATAAATCAAAGAATCACCTTATTTCTTTTTATTGTAGGCAAAGAGTGGGCTGACTGGTTTTCTTTCGTGGATACGGACGATGGCATCACCAATTAACTCACTAGCAGTGATGTAGCATACGTTTTTAGGAGTTTTTTCTTTTGTTGCTACTGAATCAGTCACAAGAATTTCTTTAATATTAGTATTGTCAAGAAGTTCAGCAGCTCCTTCGACGAAGAGACCGTGGCTAGAAACAGCATAAATTTCTGTAGCCCCTTCACGTTCAACGATTTTAGCAGCTTCAGAGAAGGTACGTCCTGTATTTAAAATATCGTCAATCAAGATGGCTTTCTTACCTTCAACATCACCAATAATATAACCTTCGTTACGAGTTGCATCGTCTTGAGGGTAATCGATAATGGCGATAGGAGCATCAAGATACTCAGCTAAGCTACGAGCACGTTTGACACCTGAATTTTTAGGGCTAACGACAACAACATCTGAACCAAGGAGCCCCTTATCGCAGTAATGTTTTGCAAATAGAGGAACTGTATAGAGGTTGTCAACAGGAATATCAAAGAAGCCTTGCACCTGAACAGCATGCAAATCAAGCGTAAGAACACGGTCAACTCCAGCCTTAACCAGCATATTAGCAACTAGTTTAGCTGTAAGTGGCTCACGAGGCGAAGCGATACGGTCTTGACGTGCATAGCCAAAATATGGAAGGACAACGTTGATACTGTGGGCACTTGCGCGAACACAAGCGTCGACCATGATCAACAATTCCATTAGGTGGTTGTTAACAGGGAAACTTGTAGACTGGATGATGTAAACATCATAACCACGGACACTTTCTTCAATATTTACTTGGATTTCTCCGTCTGAAAATTGACGTGATGATAGTTTTCCAAGTGGGACACCAACAGCTTGTGCAATTTTCTGTGCAATCTCTTGGTTAGAGTTGAGTGCGAAAAGTTTCATGTTTTTTCTATCTGACATTATAGACCGTCCTCTGTAAACTTTTTAAATCCTAGCTATATCTGCCTAGCCTATATGAACTGGGATTTTTGTATTTTATCTTTTCTATTTTACCAAAAAATGGAGATTATTTCAGCTATTTTTCATGCTTTTGACAAATCGGACCAATTTTGAAGGAGCTTTTTGATAAGAAATCTGATTTTCCTCTAAAAATTGTTGGAAATCCTGTTTGCCTTGCTCGTGATTTTCCACTTCGAGCTCTAATTCGTAATCTGTCATATCAAAGTACTGACTTTCATCCAGTGCCATGAGGCCAATAGCTGTTTGCATTTCATAGCGAAGCGTTGTTAGACAACCAAGAATCTGCCATTCACTAGTTTGGATACCATGTTTAGCCAATTCCTCAAGAACCAGCCCTTGAGGAAGTTCTTCCTTAGCCAGATAGTTTTCAGCATCTTTTAGTTGCAATTTTTGATTGTATTCCATGTTTCCGACACTTTGTGGGACTTTGAGTGTCAATTCTGCCCAGTTTTCAAAGGTTCGAATGCGCATAGCAACTTTCTTTTCTCGCAGTTCAAAATCAGGCGTGTCTATGTAGTAATTTTTTTGAAGAACAGGAGTGACGTCTGTGAACTGGTTCTTTAGACGATTGTATTCATCTTTTTTCAAGAGTGTTTTCAATTCAATTTCTAAATGTTTCATTTTTCTTACCTTTTCTTTATCGTTGAAAGCGGATTTATGATATAATAGCTTTGTATTTATTGTATATAAATCTGGAGAAAAAATCAAAGATATTTTTGAAGGATAATATGAGAACAAGGGAGAATATATGACCTTAGAATGGGAAGAATTTCTAGATCCTTACATTCAAGCTGTTGGTGAGTTAAAGATTAAACTGCGTGGTATTCGTAAGCAATATCGTAAACAAAATAAGCATTCTCCGATTGAGTTTGTGACTGGTCGAGTTAAGCCAATTGAGAGCATCAAGGAAAAAATGGTTCGGCGTGGCATTACTTATGCAACCTTGGAACACGATTTGCAAGATATTGCTGGTTTGCGTGTGATGGTCCAGTTTGTAGATGACGTCAAGGAAGTAGTGGAAATTTTGCACAAGCGTCAGGACATGCGAATCATACAGGAACGAGATTACATTACTCATCGAAAAGCATCAGGCTACCGTTCCTATCACGTAGTAGTAGAATATACGGTTGATACCATCAATGGAGCCAAGACCATTTTGGCGGAAATTCAGATTCGTACCTTGGCCATGAATTTCTGGGCAACGATAGAACATTCTCTCAACTACAAGTACCAAGGGGATTTCCCAGAGGAGATTAAGAAGCGACTGGAAATTACTGCCAAAATTGCCCATCAGTTGGATGAAGAAATGGGTAAAATACGTGATGATATCCAGGAAGCCCAGGCACTTTTTGATCCTTTGAGTAGAAAATTAAATGACGGTGTAGGAAACAGTGACGATACAGATGAAGAATACAGGTAAACGAATTGATCTGATAGCTAATAGAAAACCGCAGAGTCAAAGGGTTTTGTATGAATTGCGAGATCGTTTGAAGAGAAATCAGTTTATACTCAATGATACCAATCCGGATATTGTCATCTCCATTGGTGGGGATGGCATGCTCTTGTCGGCTTTTCATAAGTACGAAAATCAACTTGATAAGGTCCGCTTCATTGGTGTTCACACTGGACATTTGGGCTTCTATACGGACTACCGTGATTTTGAGTTGGATAAGCTAGTGACTAATTTGCAGCTAGACACTGGAGCAAGAGTCTCTTACCCTGTTCTAAATGTGAAGGTTTTTCTTGGAAATGGAGAGGTCAAGATTTTCAGAGCACTAAATGAAGCTAGTATCCGCAGGTCGGATCGAACCATGGTAGCAGATATTGTGATTAATGGAGTTCCCTTTGAACGTTTTCGTGGAGACGGGGTGACAGTTTCGACCCCGACTGGTAGTACAGCCTATAACAAGTCGCTTGGTGGAGCTGTTTTGCACCCTACCATTGAAGCTCTTCAGTTGACGGAAATTGCCAGTCTTAACAATCGTGTTTATCGTACGCTAGGTTCGTCCATTATTGTTCCTAAGAAGGATAAGATTGAACTTATCCCGACGAGAAACGATTACCATACTATTTCGGTTGACAATAGCGTTTATTCCTTCCGCAATATTGAGCGAATCGAGTATCAAATCGACCATCATAAGATTCACTTTGTCGCATCACCGAGCCATACCAGTTTCTGGAACCGCGTTAAGGATGCTTTCATCGGAGAGGTGGACGAATGAGGTTTGAATTTATCGCAGATGAGCATGTCAAGGTTAAGACCTTCTTAAAAAAGCACGAGGTTTCTAAGGGGCTGCTGGCTAAGATTAAGTTTCGAGGCGGAGCTATTCTGGTCAATGATCAACCACAAAATGCGATGTATCTATTGGATATTGGAGACCGAGTTATTATCGATATTCCTGCTGAGGAAGGCTTTGAAACTCTAGAAGCTATCGAGCGCCCACTGGATATTCTCTATGAGGATGACCATTTTCTAGTCTTAAATAAACCCTATGGAGTGGCTTCTATTCCTAGTGTTAATCACTCTAATACCGTTGCCAATTTTATCAAGGGTTACTACGTCAAGCAAAACTATGAAAATCAACAGGTTCACATTGTGACTAGGCTCGATAGGGACACTTCTGGCTTGATGCTCTTTGCCAAGCACGGATATGCACATGCACGATTAGACAAGCAGTTGCAGAAGAAGTCCATTGAAAAACGCTACTTTGCTTTGGTTAAAGGTGATGGACACTTGGAGCAAGAGGGGGAAATTATTGCTCCGATTGCGCGTGATGAAGACTCCATTATTACCAGACGCGTAGCTAAAGGTGGAAAGTATGCTCATACTTCTTACAAGATTGTAGCATCTTATGGAAATATTTACTTGGTCGATATTCGCCTACACACTGGTCGAACCCACCAAATCCGAGTCCATTTTTCTCATATCGGCTTTCCTTTGTTGGGAGATGACTTGTACGGTGGTAGTCTAGACGACGGCATCCAACGTCAGGCCCTGCATTGCCATTACCTATCTTTTTATCATCCATTTTTAGAGCAAGACTTGCAGTTAGAAAGTCCTTTGCCGGATGATTTTAGCAACCTTATTACTCAGTTATCAACTAATACTCTATAAAAAATGTTTTAGAGTATAATTATTATCTTAAAGGAGAAAACTCATGGAAGTTTTTGAAAGTCTCAAAGCCAACTTGGTTGGTAAAAATGCTCGTATCGTTCTCCCTGAAGGGGAAGAGCCTCGTATTCTTCAAGCTACAAAACGCTTGGTAAAAGAAACAGAAGTGATTCCTGTTTTGCTTGGAAATCCTGAAAAAATTAAAATTTATCTTGAAATCGAAGGTATCGAAGATGGTTATGAAGTCATCGACCCTCAACACTACGATAAATTTGAAGAAATGGTCGCTGCCTTGGTAGAGCGTCGTAAGGGTAAAATGTCTGAAGAAGATGCACGCAAGGTTTTGGTTGAAGATGTCAACTATTTTGGTGTTATGTTGGTTTACTTGGGCTTGGTTGATGGAATGGTATCTGGAGCTATTCACTCAACAGCTTCAACAGTTCGTCCAGCTCTTCAAATCATCAAAACTCGTCCAAATGTAACTCGTACTTCAGGTGCCTTCCTCATGGTTCGTGGTACGGAACGTTACCTCTTTGGGGACTGTGCCATCAACATTAATCCAGATGCAGAAGCCTTGGCTGAAATTGCTATCAACTCAGCAATTACAGCTAAGATGTTTGGCATCGAACCTAAAATTGCCATGCTGAGCTATTCTACTAAAGGTTCAGGATTTGGAGAAAGCGTTGATAAGGTTGTTGAAGCAACTAAAATTGCTCACGACTTGCGTCCTGATCTTGAAATCGATGGTGAGTTGCAATTTGATGCGGCCTTTGTTCCTGAAACTGCAGCTTTGAAAGCTCCTGGAAGTACGGTAGCTGGTCAAGCAAATGTCTTCATCTTCCCAGGTATCGAGGCAGGAAATATCGGTTACAAGATGGCAGAACGCCTTGGTGGATTTGCGGCAGTAGGACCTGTTTTGCAAGGTTTGAACAAGCCAGTTAACGACCTTTCTCGTGGCTGTAATGCAGATGATGTTTACAAGTTAACCCTTATCACAGCAGCTCAAGCAGTTCATCAATAAAGAGAAGTGCTACTAAATAATTCGCATTTATAATCAAAAAACGCACAGTATCAGTACAGAAATGTACTGATACTATGCGTTTTATTATGTGACTATTAGTCCGTCTCGCTCCGTTAGGTGCGAGACAAAAAAACCACCCGCTATGCGGGTGCGCGTCGAAGGTTATACCAAAAAAACTCCGAACGCGATACAATAAAGGTGTTCAAGCCAATT
>JAGZLW010000070.1 GCA_018364455.1 Streptococcus mitis
AGTGGTTCGATTACAAACTTGCCATAATCTTTATTTTCATCAATTTTTGTTATATTTGGTTTTTCAAACTCGATCATTTAGTTACTCCCTCTTAAACGAAAAGCAGTGTAATGCGATGATTATACACGGCGACGTTTTGGAGGACGAGCACCATTGTGTGGCACTGGAGTCACATCACGAATTGCTGTTACTTCAAGACCAGCGGCAGCAAGCGCACGAATAGCTGACTCACGACCAGAACCTGGACCTTTTACAGTAACTTCAACTGATTTAAGACCGTGTTCTTGTGCAGATTTAGCAGCAGCTTCAGAAGCCATTTGAGCAGCGAATGGTGTAGATTTACGAGAACCTTTGAAACCAAGAGCACCAGCTGATGACCAAGCAATTGCATTACCATGCACATCAGTAATCATAACAATAGTGTTATTAAATGTAGCGTGAATATGAGCAATACCAGATTCGATATTCTTTTTCACACGACGTTTACGTGTTGGTTTAGCCAAGACTTTTACCTCCTATATTATTTTTTCTTACCAGCAATCGCAACAGCTTTACCTTTACGAGTGCGAGCGTTGTTTTTAGTGTTTTGTCCACGGACAGGAAGTCCACGACGGTGACGGATACCACGGTATGAACCGATTTCCATCAAACGTTTGATGTTCAAGTTTACTTCACGACGAAGGTCACCTTCAACTTTGATTGCATCCACTTCACGACGGATAGCATCTTCTTGATCTGATGTAAGATCACGTACACGAACATCTTCTGAGATTCCAGCAGCAGCCAAAATTTTCTTAGATGTTGCAAGTCCGATACCATAAACATAAGTCAATGAGATTACTACGCGTTTGTCATTTGGAATGTCAACTCCAGCAATACGAGCCATGTTTTCTCCTTTCTATCTTATCCTTGACGTTGTTTGTGTTTTGGATTTGCTGGGCAAATTACCATAACACGACCATTACGACGAATAACTTTACAGTATTCGCAAATTGGTTTGACCGATGGTCTTACTTTCATTTCTTATCCCTCCAAGTTTTTCGATTATTTAAAGCGGTAAGTGATACGTCCACGTGTCAAGTCATATGGACTCATTTCGACAGTAACACGATCTCCCGCTAAAATACGAATATAGTTTTTACGAATTTTACCAGAAACTGTTGCTAAAATCTGATGTCCATTTTCAAGTTCAACCGTAAACATTGCATTCGGCATTGTATCAACTACTTTGCCTTCAACTTCAATCACATCGTCTTTTGCCACGCAAAAGCACCTCCATAAATTTCGATTCGATGCCTCTAGACACAGAGACAACAATTATAAGTCAGACTATCTCAGTATAACATTTGTAGCGGATTTTTGCAAGTGTGAAAAACGCTTTATTTCAAATTTGTCAATACTTTTTCGATATCTGTGAAGACATCATTGATATCTTGATTACCTTCGATGTCATGAACCAAACCTTTGGCACGGTAGTGAGCAATGATTGGTTCTCCTTGAGCAATATTCACATCCAAACGACGTTTCACTGTCTCAGGCTTATCATCTTCACGTTGGTAGTAATCTTCTTCCTTATAGTCAACTGGTGGGTTAAAGACCTTGTGGAAAGTTTCTCCAGTTACGCGGTGGATAATACGACCACTCAAACGTTCCAAGAGGCTATCTGGATTCACTTCAATGTTGATGACACCTTCTAGTTCAATGCCAAGTTCAGCCAATGTTTTGTCCAAGGCATGAGCTTGTTCGATTGTACGTGGGTAACCATCCAATAAGAATCCTGTTTCTTTAATATCATCTTGTGAAAGACGTTCTTTTACGATCCCATTTGTAACTTCATCAGGAACTAATTCACCCTTGTCAATATATGACTTAGCAAGAACACCCATTTCAGTTTGATTTGCCATAGCAGCACGGAACATATCACCTGTTGAGATATGTGCAACATGGAATTGTTCTACGATTTTTGCTGCTTGAGTTCCCTTACCTGCACCAGGTAAGCCCATAATCAAAAGATTCATGATTTGATCTCCTTATTTTATTTTTAAATAGAAGCAAAAAGTCTTTTCACCCCTATTTAAAAACAAAATAGAAGAGGGGAGACCAAACTCTCACAAATGTCAGAGTTAAACCTCCACTCCCTCAGCATTTACTGACTCAGTAAATACTTTTATTCTGTTCTATCCATGAAACCAACATACTTACGTTTCAATAGGTAACCTTCCAATTGTTTGATTCCTTCAATACCTGTAGAGATAATGATCAAAAGACTGGTTCCTCCAAAAGCAACTGCTTCTGAAAGTCCGAAAACATCTTTTGCTACAATCGGTAAAATCGAAATCACACCAAGGAAGAGGGAACCAACAGTTGCAAGACGACGGAGAAGTTTAGACATATATTCTTCTGTACCTTTACCAGGACGAACTCCGTGGATATAGGCACCGCTCTTTTGTAGGTTCTCTGCCGCTTTCTCAGGATTAATCTGTACAAACGTATAGAAGAATGTAAAGAGAATAATCAATAAAGCATACATAGCAATACCAGTTGGTGAAGTTGTTGCCAGCATTTCTTGTGCTGTTCTTACCCAAGCCCAATCATGACCTGTAGCGCTCAAAAACTGAAGAATAGCCGCAGGCGCTGCAGTAATCGAACTTGCGAAGATAACAGGGATAACTCCAGCAGGATTTACCTTCAAAGGAAGGTAAGAGCTAGATGGAGCACCTTGTGCAACCTTAGTATATTGGATTGGAATTTTGTATTCTGCTTGTTGAACATAAGTTGTAAAATAAATGATCAACAATACAGTAATAATCAAAATGATTACGAAAATGATAGATGAGTTGATACGGCTACTTGGGACGTTCACAAAGTAGTCCACATAGATGCCCTGAATCATCTCTGGAATTGAGGCAACAATCCCGGCAAAGATAATCATAGAAACACCATTTCCGTATCCCTTATCTGTAATTTGCTCTCCCAACCAAGTCACAATCATACTACCAGCTGTTAAGATGATACCAATCATGATAAAGACTTGTGGAGTAAGAGCTGTTTTCAACAATTGAGCTCCAGCCAAAGTATTAAAACCAGCTGTAATCCCGATAGATTGCACAAAGGCTAGAACAAGAGCAATATAACGAGTAGCTTGATTTAATTTTCTTCGACCTACTTCCCCTTGTTTACCCCACTCTACAAATTTGGGTAAAATATCCATTTGCAAGAGTTGGACAACGATAGAGGCCGTAATGTAGGGACTAACACCAAGAGCAAAAACTGAGAAGTTTTTCATGGCATTCCCTGAGACCAAGCTCAACATGTTTAAGAAGGATAATCCACTTAAAGCATTCAAGCTATTGGCATTCACACCAGGAACTGTAATGCTAGTTCCGATACGAAAGACCAAAACGATAAAAATTGTAAATAAAATTTTTGATCGAACTTGCTTGACTTTAAGAGCTTCTCTTAATAATTTAAAAAACATAGGTCACCTCTCTTAGATGACTTCTACTGAACCACCTTTAGCAGTGATAGCTTCTTCAGCTGATTTAGAGAATTTAGCTGCTTTCACAGTCAATTTCTTAGTCAACTCACCGTTACCAAGAACTTTAATACCTGATTTTTCAGCTTTAACAATTCCTGCTTCGATAAGAACAACTGGAGTAACTTCAGCACCATCTTCAAAGACGTTCAATTGGTCAAGGTTCACAATTGCGTATTCTTTAGCGTTGATGTTAGTGAATCCACGTTTTGGAAGACGACGGAACAATGGAGTTTGTCCACCTTCAAAACCAAGGCGAACTCCGCCACCGCTACGAGCTTTTTGACCTTTTTGACCACGACCAGATGTTTTACCGTTACCTGATGAAGTACCACGACCAACGCGGTTACGTACTTTACGAGAACCTTCTGCAGGTTTCAATTCATGAAGTTTCATTTTTATTTTCTCCTCTTTTGTAAAATGCTAGCGCCGATAAGGGAGAAAAGGTTGTCTCCCCCATCAACTCGCCTATACGACGTCATCATAGATGACTATATCTAGTTTTAGGGGATGGTATAGTGCACATCCCCTAAAAATTCATTAGTTTACTTCTTCAACTGTTACCAAGTGAGATACTGCTGTGATCATACCACGGATAGCAGCGTTATCTTCTTTAATAACAGAGCTGTTCAATTTGCCAAGTCCAAGTGCTACAACAGTTTTACGTTGTGATGGAATGCGTCCGATTGGAGACTTAGTCAAAGTAATTTTAATTTGAGCCATTTTATCCCCTTTCTTATGCCAAATCAGAAACTGAAATACCACGAAGGGCAGCAACTTCTTCAGCGCGTTTCAATTGTTTCAAACCTTCAACAGTTGCACGAACAATGTTGATTGGAGTGTTAGAACCAAGTGATTTAGATGTAATATCTGCCACACCTGCCAATTCCACAACGGCACGAACTGCACCACCAGCGGCAACTCCAGAACCTTCTACAGCAGGTTTCAACAATACTTTAGCTCCACCGAATTCTGAAAGAACTTCGTGTGGGATAGTTGTTCCAACCATAGGAACTTCGATCAAGTTTTTCTTAGCATCATCTACTGCTTTACGGATTGCTTCTGGAACTTCTTGAGCTTTACCAGTACCAAATCCTACGCGACCGTTGTGGTCACCAACAACAACAAGAGCTGCGAAACGAAGACGACGTCCACCTTTAACAACTTTTGTAACACGGTTGACAGCAACTACGCGTTCTTCTAATTCAACTGCATTGTCTTTAAATGCCATTTTCTAGTGTCCTCCTATTAGAATTTCAATCCGTTTTCACGAGCTGCATCAGCCAAAGCTTTCACACGTCCGTGATATAGATATCCACCGCGGTCGAACACCACTTCTGAAATACCTTTAGCGTTTGCACGTTCTGCAACGAGTTTACCGACAGCAACGGCTTGTTCAGTTTTAGTTCCTTTTGAAACTTCTTTGTCAAGAGTTGAAGCACTTGCGAGCGTTACACCCGCTACGTCATCAATCACTTGAGCGTAGATGCCTGTATTAGAACGGAATACGTTCAAACGTGGGCGATCAGCAGTTCCAGAGAGTTTTCCGCGAACGCGACGGTGGCGTTTTTGGCGGAGTTTGTTTTTATCTGGTTTTGAAATCACAGTTTTCACCTCTTTAGTTTTAAATCGTGTGCTATGCACAAAGTTGGAAAATAGGTTGGTGGTTGAGAATCAACCACTCAACATTATTTACCTGTTTTACCTTCTTTACGGCGAACGAATTCACCAACGTAACGGATACCTTTACCTTTATATGGTTCTGGTGAACGAAGGCTACGTACGTAAGCAGCTGTTTGACCAACTACTTCTTTTGAAATTCCGCTAACAACGATTGTTGTTGGGTTTGGAAGTTCAAAAGTAATTCCTTCTGGAGCTTCAACTTCGTCTGGATGAGATTTACCAACAGCCAAAACAAGTTTAGATCCTTGAAGTTGTGCACGGTAACCAACCCCGCGCATTTCAAGTTCTTTCTTGAATCCTTCTGATACACCAACAACCATGTTGTTCAAAAGGGCACGAGTAGTTCCGTGGATAGTTTTCATTTCTTTTGAATCGTTTGGACGGTGAAGAGTTACTTCAGTACCTTCCACACGGATTTCAATATCTTTTGAGAACTCACGAGTAAGTTCTCCTTTAGGTCCTTTTACAGTTACAACGTTGTCATTGTTAGTGATTTCAACACCAGCAGGCAACACGATAACTTTATTACCAATACGTGACATGTTTATTTTCTCCTGTTAAATTGTCAGGCCAGAAAGGCCAGTTTTCACGGGGTTAAATCGATTTCTCGATTTGAAGGAACATTTAGGTTTCAATTTCAAAGTGAATCTAGGCATCGTCTCGCAGGCATAACTTTGGGTTAGTCAAGAGACGATAACGACGAGTCACAAAGAAATTGGAAGCTAAATATTACCAAACGTAAGCGATAACCTCACCACCAACATTCTTTTGGCGTGCTTCTTTATCAGTAAGCAAACCTTCAGAAGTTGAAAGGATAGCAATTCCAAGTCCGTTAAGAACTTTTGGAAGGTCTTCACGTTTTTTGTAGACACGAAGTCCTGGTTTAGAAACACGTTTCAAGTTAGTGATAACTTTTTCACCGTTTGGTCCGTATTTAAGGAATACACGGATGATGCCTTGTTTGTCATCTTCGATGATTTCAACGTTTTTTACAAAACCTTCGCGTTTAAGGATTTCAGCAATCCCTTTTTTGATGTTTGATGCAGGTACTTCAAGTACTTCGTGTTTAGCTTGGTTAGCGTTACGAATACGAGTTAGGAAGTCTGCGATTGGGTCAGTCATAACCATTTTGTTTTTCTCCTCTTACTAGTAGTTTGCAAGTTGCACTTGCTAGTTAATGATTGAGCTAGGCTCAGAATATGTTTCTAGGTTTCAATTCCTAAGTGAGTCTAGGCATCTGCTTGCAGCCATAACTTGAGTTAGGCAAAAGCAGATAACGACGAATCACGCCGGAATTGAAAGCTAGAATTACCAAGATGCTTTTGTTACACCAGGGATTTGTCCTTTGTAAGCTAATTCACGGAAGCAAACACGGCAAAGTTTAAATTTGCGGTAAACTGAATGTGGACGACCACATTTTTCACAACGAGTATAAGCTTGAGTAGAGAACTTCGCTGGACGTTTGTTCTTAGCAATCATTGATTTTTTAGCCATTAGATTTACCTCCTATATTATTTTGCAAAAGGCATTCCAAGGCCTGTAAGCAATGCACGTGACTCTTCGTCAGTGTTAGCAGTTGTTACGATAACGATGTCAAGACCACGAGTTTTGTCAACGTCATCGAAGTTGATTTCTGGGAAGATCAATTGTTCTTTCACACCAAGTGTGTAGTTTCCGCGTCCGTCAAATGATTTTGTTGGAACACCGTGGAAGTCACGTACACGTGGAAGTGAAACTGAAACCAATTTATCCAAGAATTCGTACATACGTTCACCACGAAGGGTAACTTTTGCACCGATCGCAACACCTTCACGAAGACGGAAGCCGGCGATTGATTTTTTAGCTTTAGTGATAAGTGGTTTTTGACCTGAGATAAGTGCCAATTCTTCAGCAGCTTTTTCAAGGCTTTTAGCGTTTGATACAGCTTCACCAACACCCATGTTCAAAACGATCTTATCTACTTTAGGCACAGCCATCACTGATGAGTAGTTGAATTGTTCTGTCAAAGCAGGAACTACTTCATTAAGATATTTTTCTTTTAAACGATTTGCCATTATACTTCTCCTTTCCTTCGTGATTAATCAAGCACTTCGCCTGATTTTTTGTTGTAGCGAACTTTTTTACCGTCTACAAATTTGTAACCAACACGACCAGCTACACCATTTTTGTCCAAAACTTGAACGTTTGATACGTGGATAGCTGCTTCTTTCTCGATGATACCACCTTGAGGAAGTTCGTTAGTTGGACGTTGGTGTTTCTTAACGATGTTAACACCTTCAACGATAACTTTGTTTACTTTTGGAAGGGCAGTAAGGACAACAGCTTCTGTTCCCTTATCTTTACCAGCGATTACGCGAACTTTGTCGCCTTTTTTTACAAACATT
>JAGZLW010000071.1 GCA_018364455.1 Streptococcus mitis
CTTGAGGGCCTCTACTTGGTTGCCCTGAAAACGTGTTTTATAAATTTTTTGAACGTGTTTTACATCTAAAAGTGTCATGAGAATCTCCTTTCTTAATATCCCATCAAATGAAATGTCGCTTGCATCATAGCGCATCCCAGCTGAACGCGCTCGATATCTTTGTGGCTTGGTTTTCTTGTTTTCTTATGTAAGATTTGTTTCATGATGTTACTCCTTTGTTCTTTATGAGTCTAGTTTACATCAAAAAAAGACCGCTTGCCATAACTTAACCTTACAAAAAAGGCTTTAATCTTACATTTTTGTAAGATTGGGGGAAATGTAGGCAAAATTACTTAGAAAATGATTTGATTTCCCATTTTTAAAGTTGTAAAATATAAGTGTGAAAAGGCTTACTTTGGAAAGGAGGAAGTGGGAACTGAAATTTGAGTAAGCTTACCTAGATAACATACCATTAAATTCAACACTTTCAAATCGAACTACCTATAAGGAAAGAAGGTGCGCTTTAATGAAACATAAAGAACATATACTCATCGGAATTCTCTATCTCCTCTCTCCATTCATCGGTCAGATCTTAGTTGAAAAAACATACTTTATCGGTACAGAATTTACAGCTACTGCTTATGCTATTTGCTGGTTATCAGTTGTTATCAGCATCCATCATTTTTCAAAAAATGTATTGTCTCAGCATGAAAAATCAGATTAGAAACATGAGTTCAAAATATTATTTTTAATTTGTATATGAGGCCGAGAAAATCTTATTAAAAGTAAAAAAGCTTTAAATCAAGCAGTTTAGACTATTGATTTAAAGCTTTTTGCTTATTCCAAATCTTTTGTTAAACCTCACCAAAACCAGCCTTCATTATCGTCAATAGCTTGGGCTTCTTTGCGTTTACGTGGGCCTGTTCCGTACATTTCTGCTTCGATTTCTTCCTTGGTTGGCATGATAGAAGCTAGGATGATATAGATAATCACCCCAAGTCCAAAATTTGCGACTGTAAAAATGGCAAACAAGAAACGAACAAGGGTAACATCAAAGTTCCACTTGTCTGACAGACCCGCCAGAACTCCTGAAATCATGCGATTTCGTCTCATTTTATAAAATTTACTGTTCATGATATTTCCTCTTTCTGCTAGGTTAGTCATAGTATATCACGGGTAGGCTCGGCTTTCATCAGTCCTCAGGCTGATTTATTAGTAGCAATTTACCTCGACAAAGTCCACAGCGATAGCGTTTGGTATCAATCCTTCGATTGCGATGATAACTTTGCTGGCAGGATTGACAACGATAAAGCTTGAGTGGCTTGGAGTTGCTATTTGGCAAAGTTGGTACAAAGCGTAATCCATCCACTGCTTTCAAAAGTTCCTTAAAATCTAGATCCTTGTGTTGATAGCCCTTCCCTTGAAAATAGAGGTGATAATGACAGAGTTCATGTCGGACAATTTTCCTAAAAACATCCAACCCCAGTTCCTGATAAACCTTGGGATTAAAATCCAAATGCCCATCTTTTGGAAAAAAACGCCCACCTGTCGAACGTAGACGCCTATTCCACTGGACATGATGGATAAAAGGTCTGCCGAAGTCTTCTAGTGAAACCTGCTTAACGTAATCAGTCAGTTTCATTTGGAGCGAGGAGCGACAGATTGACTTTTTCACGTTCAGTATCAATTTTCTTGACCCAAACGGTCACCAAATCTCCGACTGACACCACTTGGCTTGGGTGTTTGATAAATTTGCGACTCATGTGAGAAATATGGATCAAACCGTCCTCGTGAATCCCGATATCAACGAAGGCACCAAAGTCAACGACGTTGCGCACTACACCTTCTAGCTTCTGACCAACCACTAAGTCTTTGATATCTAGGACATCTTGGCGAAGCACAGGTGCATCAAAGGAGTCACGGAAATCTCGACCTGGTTTGAGAAGATCTGCAATGATATCTTTAAGAGTTTCTAGACCAAGGTCTAGCTCTTGCGCCATTTCCTTGACTGAAAGGGACTTGAGTTTATTTTGTGCTTCTTCGTTTAGGTCTTTAATATCTAAGCGTTTGAAGAGCTCCTTAACTGCAACATAGTTTTCTGGGTGAACTCCAGTATTATCGAGGATATTGCTACTTTCAGGGATACGAAGGAAACCAGCTGCCTGTTCAAAAGCCTTGGCACCCAGACGAGGAACTTTCTTGATTTGAGCGCGTGAAGTGATTTTTCCTTCTTCTTCACGGTATTTGACGATATTTTCAGAGATGGTTTTATTGAGTCCAGCTACGTGTGAAAGTAGAGCTGGGCTGGCTGTATTGACATTGACACCGACTTGGTTCACCACGGTATCCACGACAAAGTCCAGACTTTCAGACAGTTTCTTCTGACTGACATCATGCTGGTATTGACCGACACCGATTGACTTAGGATCGATTTTGACCAATTCCGCAAGGGGATCTTGCAAACGACGGGCGATAGAAATGGCAGAGCGTTTTTCAACGGTCAAGTCTGGAAACTCCTGACGAGCAAGTTCGCTGGCAGAATAGACAGAAGCACCACTTTCATTTACAATGACATAACTAACCTCAGGAAAATCTTTAAGAACTTCCGCCACAAAGGCTTCACTTTCACGACTGGCCGTTCCATTTCCGATGGCAATAATCTCTACACCGTATTGACCAATCAAGTCTGCCAAATCTTTCTTGGCTTCTTCGATTTGACGAGTTGATGCTGGTTTGACAGGATAAATGACCTGTGTTGTCAGCATTTTTCCTGTTGCATCAACGACAGCTAGCTTGGCACCTGTACGAAAGGCAGGGTCAAATCCAAGAACCACGCGCCCTTTCAGTGGAGCAACCAAGAGGAGATTGCGTAGATTGTCAGAAAAGAGTTGGATAGCTCCTTCTTCTGCTTTTTCAGTCAATTCTGTCCGAATGCGTCGCTCGATAGCAGGCAAGACCTTTTTCTTAACCGATTGCTGAACAACTTCATCAATATAGGCGTTTTTCACCTTAAAACGAGCTGCAAAGAAGGCAAGAATGCGGTCTGTCGCATGTTCGAAACCGACCCTCAAGACACCTAGCTTCTCCCCACGATTGAGGGCCAAGGTACGATAACCCTGCATAGTTCCAACCGTCTCTGAAAAATCATAATAAATCTGAAAAACCTGCTTTTCATCAAGACTTTCATCCTTAACTTGGGAAGTGAGTTTGGAGTGTCTCAGCACCTCCTGATAAGTCATGGAACGTAAGGCCACATCTTCCGATAAGGCTTCTACCAAGATATCAACTGCACCAGCCAAGGCCTCCTTACCGGTCGCAAATCCTTCACAGACAAACTTTTCAGCCTCTTTTTCTAAGTTCGCTACATTTTGCAAGATTAAGCGAGCAAGTGGGAAAAGTCCGGCTTCACGGGCAATGGTTGCCTTGGTCCGACGTTTTTCCTTGTAAGGAAGGTAGAGTTCTTCTACGTCTGCTAATTTTTCAGCAGCTAAGATAGCTTCTTCCAATTCTTTAGTTAGCTTGCCTTGTTCTTGAATCTTAGCTAAAACAGCTTCCTTACGGTCGTTGAGATTTGTCAGACTTTTATCCAAGTCAATAATGGCCTTAATTGCCACCTCATCCAGACTACCAGTCATGTCCTTGCGATAACGCGCAATAAAGGGAATAGTCGCTCCTTCAGCTGTCAAACTTAGAACGATATCAATTTGCTTTAAAGTCACTCCCAAATCCTGAGAGATTTTTTCATATTTTTTATCCATGAATCTATTATACCACAAGCTAATATTATTCAAATTATCTCTTACAATTTTAAAACATAAGTTGGGAAATAAATTTACTTCATTTCAATATTCTATTCATTGAGAAGGTTGCAATTTAATTCTAATAGTTTACAAAAGGACTAGTGATTAATTTCACTGTTTTTATTTTTGACAATAATGCGCCACTATTCTCCCTCTCTATTCTTCAAGAAAATGCTTTTTTGAACAATAGGATTGTAATTTCTGTTTCTAATCGTTTAAAATGCGTGTTTTTGAGAAATAAAAAAACCGCAAGCCAGTGTAATCTATTTTGAAATTTTGAAACAAAAAAGGAGCATTTAAGCTCCCCCCTTTGAAATAACGGACACTTGGCTGATCGGTGTAGCCAGCATCTCAGATACCTTTTTCAAGGTGCGGCAGGAACCTTTCTGCCCTCAAATGCCTTTCGTTAATGTTATTCTAGCACCATCTACTTTTTTTGTCAAACTTTCTCAATCTACCAGACTTAATCAGGATTTATAAAACTCTATGATTCGTTAGATACTCAATTTTAACTTTTTCCTTTTCCTCAAAATAGTAGTATAATAGAGGTAGAATTTAGAATCGAGGTGCACCTATGGCTGTAAAATTTACAAAAACTGATGACTTGGACAAGATGTTTGAAGAGTTTGCGAAACTCCCTGATTTGAAACAAGTCACTTTCCCTGATGACAAAGAGAAAAAAGCCAAAGCAGAAAAGAAAAACTAGATGACTGCTTTCCAACAACTCCCGTCTAGTGTGCTTCAAACTGGGGCTATTTTTCTCTCCATTATCATTGAAGCCCTACCCTTCGTTCTGATAGGAAGTATTGTCTCAGGACTGATTGAGGTTTATATCACACCTGACAAGGTTTATCATTTTCTCCCTCGAAATCGTTGGGGGAGAATCTTTTTTGGCACCTTCGTTGGGATACTTTTCCCTTCTTGTGAATGTGGAATCGTCCCCATTATCAATCGTTTTCTGGAAAAGAAGGTCCCCAGTTACACGGCTGTTCCCTTTCTCGTAACAGCACCTGTTATCAATCCTATTGTTCTCTTTGCGACCTATTCTGCCTTTGGCAACTCCTTCCATGTCGCTCTGTTACGAGCTCTAGGTTCCATTGTAGTGGCTGTGATACTTGGGATTTTTCTAGGATTTTTCTGGCAAGAACCGATTCAAAAAGAAAATCGTTTGGCCTGTCATGAGCACGATTTTTCTCATTTGAGTCCTGCAAAAAAAGTTTTTCAAGTCTTTGTGCAAGCCATTGATGAATTTTTTGATACGGGGCGTTATTTGGTATTTGGCTGTCTCTTTGCCTCTGTTATACAGGTCTATGTTCCGACACGGATTCTGACCTCTATCAGCGCAACCCCTCTTTTTGCCATCCTGCTTTTGATGCTTTTGGCCTTTCTTCTGTCGCTCTGTAGTGAGGCGGATGCCTTTATCGGGGCTTCTCTTCTCTCAAGTTTCGGTTTAGCACCAGTTCTGGCCTTTCTCGTCATTGGCCCAATGCTGGATATCAAAAATATTCTCATGATGAAAAATTACTTGAAAGCACGATTTATCAGTCACTTCATAACGATTGTGACACTCGTTGTCTTAGTGTATTCTCTCTTGATTGGAGTCATCCTATGATTCGATTTTTAGTTTTAGCTGGCTATTTTGAATTGACCATTTATCTCCATCTGTCGGGCAAATTAAACCAGTACATCAACATGCACTATTCCTATCTGGCCTATATTTCCATGGTGCTTTCCTTTATCTTGGCTATTGTTCAATTGTATATCTGGATGAAGCAAGTCAAAATCCACAGTCATTTGAACAGCCGAGTGGCGAAGGTGACGAGTATTGCTCTTATGGCTATTCCAATTGTCGTTGGTTTAACTTTTCCAACTGTTAGCTTGGATTCTCAGACCGTTTCAGCCAAAGGCTATCATTTCCCCTTATCAGAAGGCACGGATCAAGCCATTCAGACAAGTGAAGGGACGACAAGCCAATATTTGAAACCAGATACCAGTTCTTATTTTTCAAAATCAACCTATGAAAAGGAAATGCGAACTGCGGCGGATAAATACTTGTCCCAAGATAGTATTCAGATCACTAATGAAAACTATATGGAAGTCATGGAGGCTATCTACGACTATCCAGATGAGTTTGAGGGCAAGACAGTCCAGTTCACAGGCTTTGTCTATAATGACCCCAGTCATGCCAATAGTCAATTTCTGTTCCGCTTCGGCATTATTCACTGTATCGCGGATTCCGGTGTCTATGGATTGCTGACCAAGGGAAATACCCGTCAGTATGAAAATAACACTTGGATAACGGCCAAAGGAAAACTGGTCAATCACTATCATAAAGAACTCAAACAAAACCTCCCAACCTTGGAAATCGATAGCTTTACCAAAGTCGATAAACCAGAGAATCCCTATGTGTATCGCGTGTTTTAAAAAGCAAACCAAGTTCATAAAAAACTCTAAGCAGGCAGAGCCTGCTAACTCATGACAGAAAAAGAAGTTTATCTTATAATGAAGATGAACAATACAAATCCATGATGTTTAATAGGGCTTTTCATAGCCTGTATGTTAAACTGCATGAACAAGAGTCGTGAAATAACTCTAATATGCCTTGAGCATGAAAATATCTTACTAGTAGCCTCTTGTTCTATTGTTCAAATAGTTAACAGGAGGTTTTTATAATGGAAGTCATGATTGAAACGTGGTGTGGAATTGATGTCCACCAAAGTCTATCGTTTGTTGTATTCTAGATGGTCCACTAGATAGCAATAAACCAAAGAAAATTCAGAAGAAATTTGGGACAACTACTGTAGCTCTTCACAATGCCTTAGATTGGATGGTATAGTTGCTTAGTTTAAAATAAGCAGCTTATAATAAAGCTATGGCATTTAGATTATATCAAAGAAGGACACAGCCATGTCGAGGCAGCTAAAGTTTTTGATGTTGGCGTCAGAACTCTCTTCACGTGGGAAAAGAAAGACGTGAACAAGGACACTTAGAGCGGAAAAAGCGAGTCGTCAAAAAGCGAAAGATTTCTTTAGAGGAATTGAAAGCTTTTGTAGAGGCTCATCCAGACGCTTTTTTACGGGAAATTGCGGCACATTTTGATTGTGCTGTTCCTTCAGTATGGGTAGCTTTAAAGCAGATTAAGGTCACTTTAAAAAAAGACAACTAGCTTTAAGGAACAAGATCCAGAGAAAGTCACTGAGTTTCTTGATATTTTGAATAATCTAAAGATTTACCAGTCGTATATATTGACGAAACGGGAATCGACCGCTACCTCTATCGTCCTTATGCACAGGCTCCTGGAGTGGAGAAAGTCTATGAAAAGATTTGGAACTTCCCTTAATAAATTCGTCACTTTCTTTTTCAAGATAGCCCAAGCCTGCTCAATAGGATTCAAATCTGGTGAATAAGCTGGTA
>JAGZLW010000072.1 GCA_018364455.1 Streptococcus mitis
AAGGATTTTTATCTCTCTGAACATCAAAAAAGAAAGGACGAAATTTGTCCTTTCTCGAGCTTAGCTTTTCATCAACCCACTACAGTTGACAAAGAGCCATAAATTATTGATGGCTGTTTCATAATTTGAGACAGCTTTTTTTGCATTCTCTTGGTTTGTATGCCAGTAAACATTTTCAGTCACTAATAAGTTAGAGTGTCCCAATCTATATTGGACATCTTTAGGGCTAGTCTGAGCGTACAACATCATAGTGGTATGTGTATGGCGGAAACCGTGGAATGATACATTCGTTACACCAGCGTTCTCAAAATGCTTATTTAGACGTTTGCGTAGGTTGCAAGCATAAGCATATTTTTCTGTAAAAACTGAGAATACAACTGTTTCAGTTCGGCCTAATTTCCAAGACTGAATTTGTTGACGATTCTTGTACTGTTTAAGTAAAAGCAGGGTGGCTTTGTCTATTGGTATATCACGATAACCAGCGCTTGATTTAGGCGAATTTATTTCTTGATAGCGGTTTAGTGTTTTAGTGATACTGATAACACCGCTTTCTAGATCAATATCAGACCACTCAAGGGCTAAGGCTTCACCGATACGGCAACCAGTTGCCAATAAAGTTTTATACAGGACAACATCAAATAGGTTTTCATAATTTGATTGATCCAGAGTATCTAAATAATTCAGAAACTGTTTTAATTCTTTGTTGTCTAAGTATTTTACAGTAGACTTTTCTTTTTGCTGTTTGCGTGGAACGATGACATCGTTAGCTGGATTGTATTGTATTACCTGGATAGCTACGCCATACTTCAAAATACGCTTATTCATGTTATGGAGTAAGGAGTAGTTAGCAAACGCCCCTTTTTCGCCTTTATTGGCCTTGTCAGCCCATTTATTTACTTGCTGTTGAAGAATAGGCGTGGTCAGCTTATCTAGCTTGTAATCGCTAAATACAGGCAATAAATGCACTCTAACCAATCCATTCATAGATTGACGAGTATTGGGCTTAACTGTATTCTTGTAACTATCCCACCAAACTTTTACCAATTCTTCGTATGTTGTGATTGTTGGTTTATCTTTAACTGTATAGCCGTTTGAAGCAAAAGCATTGACAGCCTCTCTTGCTTTGATTTTAATCCCCTTTTTAGTGTTGGCCGTAACAGTAGTTCTAGCCTTTTTCCCTGTAAGTTTATCAACTCCAAGATACACGCTTGCTCGATATACGATAAATCCGTTTTTCTTTTTGTATTCTGTAATATTCATGGTTTACTCCTTTTCCATCAGCAGGCAAGCAATTAGAAAAGATTTTGAGTTTATACCATGCGAGGGGCTACGAGAAACCCCTTATTTTCGATTTTAAGCAGTCAGACGATAAATAATGCCAGAGCATGAAAAATGCGGATATGGGGCTTATATAGGCTTGAAGCTTGAGGAAGCCCGAGAATCCACGCGCCTTTGTTGGTATAATCGGACTTTTCGGCTACCCTAAAAGAAAAATATTAGGGATGAGGTTCCAGGGATTTTTAATAAACTAAAAGCCCAACTCATAAGAGCAGGGCTAGAGATGTCCTCTTGGGACAGTATCATCTATTTTGTCGTCAAGCGACTTTATGATTTAATTCTAACCCTAATTTTAAAAAAAGTCAATTTTTTATTTAATATAAATCTAGTCCAAGAACTTCTTTTATCTTGTCTAATAGTTTTTTATGGTCGTTTGTATCTAGCTTATAAGCTGGTCTATAAACTTTATCATATAACTCTTTTCCCGCTGCATCTAGCATTACTTGTCCATCACTATCAGTCTTTTTCTTTGTTTTATAGACGATTTTCCGTTTGTCTATTTCTTGGATTTTTCGGACATAAGCATAGGCTTTTGGCTTGGAAGGAGTGTTTTGATATTTACTATTTTCAATCGTGATACCACCACGATATTTCTTTCCTGATTTTTTACCAGTTAAAGGTGCTACTAGGAGTGTTCCATCAGCTTTGTCAGGAATTGTTAAGATGATAGCGTAGTGTTTTCCGTAAAATTCATTCCCACCTTTTTGTGGGAAGTTGATTAGATAAACTTCGCCTTGTTGAAATTTCATATAATGCTCCAGATAATAAAATAAGGTGTACCTCTTAGAAGTACACCAGACCGTTTTGTCCTTGACGAACAAGGCTTTATAAGTAAATATCGTATCCTTGACGAACAAGGCTTTTGACATTATCAGTGTACTGCTTTTTTAACTTTTTGTCAAGTTTTTTGTTAAATTTATTTTTATTATTGTCAACTATTTCATTTTGGAAACAGTTGTTTTTACTTGTTTATGTTATAATTATTTAAAAAGAGAGAGGAGAAAAAAATATGTTAAAAAAAGAGTTAAAAAATTTTATTGTATCGACATTTATATTTCTCTTAATTTTCAAGATTTTTTTCTCAATAACTACGATTTACATCACAAATAGCTATCTTTCAATAGCGATAACTACACTTGTCACATTTTTATTAAAAAAATTTATTTCTTTCGAGTCTAACTGATGTTAGACTTTTTTATTCCTCAAACTTACCTGGTGGATTACTAGTAGTCTGTTGTACAACTGATTTGTTTTCTATAGCAGCTGTTAGTTTTCTCGGAATACGAATTCCTAATTCAGATATTGGTACACCGAGTTCATCAGCTAGTTCTTTTGCTTGCTTAATCCGGTCGAGTTTGTTTTTTTGATAGTCTTGATACGTATTTATTAATCCCGGGACTTCAAGTTCTAATCCCATAACCTTTAGTTTCCCCCCACTTGTCAGAACAATTGCTCCACCAAGTATCATTGAAATTATAAGGTAAGTGTCTAGAGTTTTGAGAAATGAAAGAAACATATAAATACATGTAGAGGACGAGGAAATTCGTTCTCTTTTTTCGTTACCAAAATTAAAGAAAGGAGAAAAAATGTCAGATAATATTGAAATTATTATGGATATCGATTCGTTAAAAATTTTCGATGTAATCGATCTTGATAAGAATGAAGATGTAATTGATAGTATCCCTGAAGTAAATTCTGAAGAAAAGGTATCTTCATACGATGACCTCAATAGAGTTTGGCTTGGGAAAGGGGATTATTATAAGCCCTCTAGTATACTTTGGGAAGTTATTAAAGATGATGTTATTCATGAATTAAAGTCTAGAATTAAGTTTGGCACTTATCCGTACTCCAGGAGAGCGAGAGATGGAACATGGGGACAAACTAGCCAACTGACTTATGGTGAAACTCTGCAGACAACGATGCAATTTGTTCCTGAGTTACTTGATTCTGTTTGAAAAGAAAGAAGACTAGATAGCATGACAAAACTAGAAAGAGAAATGTTGAATTATTATAAGCATTCACTGGAGCTATATGAGGCAAGACTAGAAGTTTTAAAAAAACCTTACAAAAAAAGTGAGGTACAACTGATGAGTGCAGAACGTGATCTTGTGAGAAAGAAAATCAAGGAATTTAAGTTAAAGATAGGCGAATTAGCAGGAACATTGGAAGGGAGTTAATCCATGTGGTTGGAAACAATCGTTTGTTTTGATTGTGATTATGAGGAAAAATGGGAAGAAGATGATATTTTTAAACCTATTCATTGTCCTGAATGTGGAGATGTATTAGATATTGTAGAAAGAGAATGGTTAGGTGAAACAATACTTAGAAGCACAGTGCAGTGTGAGCGATGTAACTTTTTATTTGACCATTTGGATTTTCAGCTTGGTCTATCTGAATGTCCGAGTTGCTTTTCAAAGGATCTCAAATTGGTGAGACAGAAAAAGGAGATAGTAGAATGACTAAAGAAATGTTTGTGCAATTTTCAAAAAAAGCAGCTGTTAATGAAGTGATGAGAAAGACAGGAATGAGTAAAAAACGTGCTGTTAAGGCGGTTGAAGAATTAGAGAGAGAAGGAGTTCTGTTCTCTATGGGAAATGGTACTGTGATGATGGGAGTGTGATAACATGGCTGATATTACGGTAAATCAAGTGGCAACACAGACCTTCTATCAAATCCCACAAATTTTCATGGTAAATATTAAGAAGAAATTTTCTGCTGAAGGGAAACCTACTGGGAAAATCAAGATGACGAGTGTCTATGCCAAGAAATTGTCAAATGATGGCAAAATTGCTTATGGTGTACTCTATGATCGATGTATGTTGAGTATTCATTCTTACAGAAACGGTGAACTGACTTATGTTGATAAGAATGGTTCAGTATTTCTTGTCTATACGGTTGAGGACTTAATGGAAATTTTAGATCGTAGTAAGCCAACTGTATTGAAAATCAAGAAAGAATTGAAAGAGCTTGGATTGCTTCGTGCAGTGAAACAAGGAAAGAATCGTCCGAATCGATTGTATCTTCAAAATGTGAATGCTGAATTACAAGAATATGAACACTATGATGCTGAAGTCGTAGAAAAAGGACGTGATAAAGGAACTGTAGTCTACCACCATGTAAAAACTTTAGATTACAAAGGTTGTGTCTTGTTTGAAATTGAACGTCCAAATAGTGAAGAAAACTCTGTTTTAGAAAAGCCTATCAAATCAACGAATTCTGGAAGTCAAAAAACTTTACCTCCAAAAAAGGCTGTTAAATCAACGAATTTTGGAAGTCAAAAATTTTTACTTCCTGAGGTAAAAAAATTTGACCCTATTAAGACTGAGAAGAGTCACACTGAGAATAATAGTACTAGACATAGTTCTAGAAAGCCTGCTTCCAATTCTAACGAATTGGATCAGCCTGCTGGAACTTGTGACATTCCTTCTCAAAAAACAAGTGAGAAGAAATTTATCAAACCTCAAGTCTATTCTCTTTTGCAGGAAATTGCGGATAGCTACTTTGATCATTTACCGTGGGATAATGCTTATCATCTGACCCATCGTCAGAAGATGAAAATTGGTAGCTTTTTGGAGACTGGCTGGGTGACGAGTTCAGAAGTCTTGCATTGTATTGAGCGGATTCCTCAAGATTGTGAGAGTCCGTATGCTTACTTGGTTACGTCCATTGAAAATTTGATGGCTGAGAGAAAGTTAGAAGTCAAGTTGAATGCTCATAAGAGGGCGCAGGAGCATTATGGGGGGTGAAGATATGCAGAAAAAAAGAGGAGACTCTTTGTGGGATGAGTTCAGCAGTTTTGATTTCACTTTTAAAATGTTGCCAAATGGGTTTGCTGAGCATACTTGTTCAAATGGAAATTGGACGGTAGAGACGTTGGAGTGTTTGATTCAGGCTGTTTTAGATGTGTCTGATGATGAAGGTATCTCTCGTGAAACAGTGAAAGAATGGGTTGATTTTTATCAGCCAGTAGATGTGTCTGATGACTAGACAAAGAAAAACGATGAAAAACTATTATCAACAACCTTACTTGTTAATTCCCTTGTAGTTCTAGGGGCATGTTCAAATGATGTGGGATTATCTGATACAGAGGTCTCTCTGACTTAATAATACGCTCAGATAAAAAAGCAGATGACTAAGTTGTTGAAGGAAAAGCAAAATAATACGACGATTTATACAAAATCGTCTGACAACTAAACTCTTGACCTGAGCAAGTCGGTAAACTGCTGATGTACATTGAAAATTGAATACCCCCACTGTCCTGATTAGCGGAACTAAGCATAAAAAGAAGAACAAGGGCGGTGTGTAGGCTAGAAAAGGATATCTAGTGCTGTTCCACCACGTAAAAGCAGGCAAAGCCTAAGCTGAAGGAGTTTGCGGTTTCTAGACTTAAAACCGTGTGTAAAAAATACAGCAGGTATGTACGTCATATCTCGGCATGGCTGTAAATCAGCCTTGATTCAGTAAGGAGGAGACAAGATGAATCAATCAAAATTAGTTACAGAGGTCACTTTAGCTGACCTTAGACGCTTGGGAAATCAAGGGAATGCAACCGCAAGACTTGATAATGGCGATGAAATAAAATTAACCAGCAGATATGGTTTGGTACCTAAAAAAGGATATCTAGCAGGGAAACTAGAAACAGTTTGGATGATTGTAGAATATTCTAAAATTTATAAAGAGATTCGCACCATCAAACGAGGTGATGTTTTAGTGGCTAGACGCATTAAACAAGGAAATACCAATCGTTTACTGCTGACTGGTAAAGGATATCATCGTCCAACGAAGCATTAAACAGATAGAGCCTCATCTATCTGTTTAATCAAGGAGAGGAGATTTGATATGTTTTAAACGTCCTATCTTTGATTAAGCGGATAGATGAATGAAAATCAAGAAAAAATTGAGAAAAACCTCTAAAAATGGTAAAATAAAAGTATAAAATAAATATTTTAAGAACGTTTTTAAACAAAAAGGAGATAAGATTATGAAATTGAGAACAACTATCTTGGCAACAACTGCCAGCGTAATTTTGCTTGGGTTAGGAAATAGTCAACCTGTGTATGCGAATAGTACAACGAGTAGTCAGGTAGAAAATTTAAAAAGTGAATTGATTAAAGCTAAGAGAGAATATGAACAAGCCAAAAGTATCTATGACAATGCTTTATCATCTGCACCTAGCAATACGATTACACTGAGTGATAAGTATATAAAGGCTTTGAAGACGGCTTTTTCTGATTTTAATGTTAGCCAGACTGAACGTGACAGTGCGAAGTCTATTTTGCAATCAGAAAGTTTAAGATTAAAGAATCAAAATAGTTTCCACAAAGATGTTGTTGATGAGGGAGAACGTCTGGATGTCAACAATCTACCGCTAGCTATTCGTCAGGAGTTGTCATTTTTTGCCCAAGATTTAATTAACCAAGTTCGTTCTCAGGTTGGGACACCTAGAGTCAGTGTTTCTAGTTCGGCAATTGATTTTGCGGATAAGGTGGCAAAGGAGTATGTAAAAGATGATTGGGGATTATCTAAATTAAGCACATTAGGTGTATCAGGTCACAATGCCGAAGGTATAAACCGAGTTGCAAAAACCTATGGCTTACCTACCTCAGATGCTGAATCTGAAAAAAGAGGAGGGCAACTGTATGAGAATTTGTTCTTTAGACCTGTATCATTAAGAGAAGCTACCAAATCTCAGCTAAAAGAAGCTATTTATACTGGTATGGTTGAATTTAT
>JAGZLW010000004.1 GCA_018364455.1 Streptococcus mitis
ACAAAGCTAAAGCGGCAGTAGATGCAGCATTGGCAGAAAAAGACAAGGCGATCGACGCTAACGACAAACTTTCAGATGCAGAAAAATCAGCAGCGAAAGCACAAGTAGCAGCTGAAGCTAAGAAAGCAATCGAAGCAATAGAAAAAGCTACAACTGAAGCAGATGTAGAAGCAGCGAAAGAAGCAGGAAAAGCAGAAATCGCTAAAGTGGCACCAGAAACAACAGATTACAAGGCTAAAGCCAAAGCAGAAGTAGAAGCTGAATTAGCTAAGAAATTAGCTGAACTTGAAAATGCAACTGATTTAACAGAAGCAGAAAAAGCAGCGGCAAAATTACAAGTAGTCAACAAAGCTAAGGAAGCAATTGAAGCGATTCAAAAAGCTGCTACAGAAGCAGATGTAGACCAAGCGATTCGTAACTTTGTTTACCGCATTTCAGCAGTTATTCGTGAGCAAGAAGAATATGATTTATCAAAACTGTTTGTAAATAGTTCTGTAACTGTTAAGCAAGGTGAATCTTTAACAGATAAAGATGTTTTATCAAAACTAAACTTACCAAGCGGTGTAGAAATTGTTAAGGTTGAAAAACCTACAACATCAGCATTAGGTACAGTGATGGCTAAAGTAACAGTTAAATTAGCAGATGGAAGCGTAGAAGAAATTAACGTACCTGTTGAAGTTATTGTTTCACAAAATCATGGAAATGAAGGAAATGGAGCAAATAACGGAGCTAATAACACTGAAGCCAAAGTTAATAAAGCTAAGTTAGAAGGTGCTATCCATCAATTAGATGAATTGCTCCTTAAAGAATCAGCTAAGCTTGATGCAGAAACTGCAAAAGAAGCGAATGTATTATCAGCAGATGCTAAGAAAGTATTTGCCAATGCAGACGCAACTCAAGCAGAAGTGGATGCAATGGTTAAACGTATCGAAGACTTCATGGCGAAAGTTGCTCCATTAACGGATCATGCAAATACAGCTAACGATCAATCTGCTCAAACACCAGCTGTAGTTCCAGCTAACAACCAATCTGCGCAAACAACAGTTGTAGCTCCAGCTACTACTCAAGCAGCAGCTAATGCTAGCCAAACATTATCAGCACAAGCAAATGCGCGTAAAGCGGCTAAAGAATTGCCAAATACAGGTACAGTGGATTCTACTGTGGCTATGGTAGCAGCAGCTGCAAGTGCATTACTTGGTCTCGGTCTTGTAGGACGTCGTCGTAAAGAAGACGAAGAAGCTTAATTGGTAGATTATTTGATAATTATCAGATGATAAGTCCGATTTTCAAAGCTTAAACAAGTACCTCTCACAAGAAAATCTCCTAGCAGAAAAATCTGCTAGGAGATTTTTGATACAGGTAAATTGAGTAGTGAATCTAAATCCTAAATTTCATGGAATTTCATGAGGTAATGAGAGGTTTAGGTCAACTTGATTTCAAAATTTTTAGGTCTAGGGATGACTATTCATATAGAGATAGGTAATTCTTCAAAGATGGTAGTCATATAGAGGACGATAGTTGTTAAGTAATGTTTTAATTGATAATAGTTGCTATTTGATGATGTTTTATGTCAAAGTAAATAGATAAGATTTTTATTTTTGACAAATGAGAACATATGATGTAATGATTTTTAGGGAAAAGCTATTTGGAATAAAGGAGTTGCTCAAATAACCATTCAGGATCAAAAATAGACAGTTGAGGAGCGGAAGGTATAAATTAAGTTTTCTACTGTATAATGGATTTATCACTAAAAGTGCTCCAGACCGTATTTTACACAGCAATAGTCTTCTGAAAATGGACAAAAAACATTGTAAAGGCTATCAAAAAGGAGTATAATGAGTGAAAGACATTTCGGAGGTGAAAGATGCTAGAAGTAAGAAGTCTAGAGAAAAGTTTTGGCCCCAAGCAAGTTTTGTTTGGTATTGACTTTCAAGCACGACCAGGTCGTATTTTGGGATTAGTCGGGAAAAACGGTGCTGGGAAGACAACAATTTTCCACAGTATTTTGAAGTTTTTAGAATATCAAGGAGAAATCAGTCTAGATGGTCAGGATATTCGTCAAGAGACCTACGCTCGGATTGGCTATCTGCCTGAAGAACGCAGTCTCATGCCTAAATTGACAGTCCTTGAACAAGTTCGCTATTTGGCGACTCTAAAAGGTATGGATGCCAAGGAGGTCAAGGAAAAACTCCCTCAATGGATGAAGAGGTTGGAAGTGAAAGGGAAGCTGACAGATAAAATCAAGAGTCTGTCAAAAGGAAATCAGCAGAAGATTCAGCTCATCATTACTCTGATTCATGAACCAGACTTGATTATCTTGGATGAGCCTTTCAGTGGCTTGGACCCAGTTAATACTGAATTGCTCAAGCAAGTCATTTTTCAGGAAAAAGAGCGTGGAGCAACCATTATCTTTTCTGATCATGTCATGACCAACGTCGAGGAGCTTTGTGACGATATTCTCATGATCCGAGATGGCCGTGTGGTCTTGCATGGACCAGTTCAGGATGTCCGCAATCAATACGGGAAAACGCGTCTCTTTGTTTCAAGTGAGCGAAGTAAGGAAGAATTGGAAAACCTTCCTCATGTCAAGCAGGTGAGCTTGACCAAACAAGGCAGTTGGAAATTGATCTTGGAGGACGAGAGTGCCGGAAGAGAACTCTTCCCAATCTTGACTCAGGGGCAATATATCGCAACCTTTGACCAGCAAGCGCCAACAATCGATGAAATCTTTAAACTAGAATCAGGGGTGGAAGTATGAGAAATATGTGGGTTGTAATCAAGGAAACCTATCTTCGACATGTCAAATCGTGGAGTTTCTTCTTTATGGTGATTTCGCCGTTCCTCTTTTTAGGAATCTCTGTAGGAATTGCCTATCTCCAAGGCTCCTCAATGGCTAAAAATGATAAAGTGGCAGTAGTGACAACAGTGCCGTCTGTAGCAGAAGGACTGAAGAATGTAAATGGTGTTAACTTTGACTATAAAGACGAAGCAAGTGCAAAAGAAGCGATTAAAGATGAAAAATTAAAAGGCTATTTGACTATTGATCAAGAAGATAGTGTTCTAAAGGCAGTTTATCATGGCGAAACATCGCTTGAAAATGGAATTAAATTTGCAGTTACAGGTACACTCAATGAATTGCAAAATCAACTTAATCGTTCAACGGCCTCCTTGTCTCAAGAGCAGGAAAAACGCTTAGCGCAGACAATTCAATTCACAGAAAAGATTGATGAAGCCAAGGAAAATAAAAAGTTTATTCAAACAATGGCAGCAGGCGCCTTAGGATTCTTTCTTTATATGATCCTGATTACCTATGCGGGTGTAACAGCTCAGGAAGTTGCTAGTGAAAAAGGCACCAAAATTATGGAAGTCGTCTTTTCTAGCATAAGGGCTAGTCACTATTTCTATGCGCGTATGATGGCTCTGTTTCTGGTGATTTTAACGCATATCGGGATTTATGTTGTAGGTGGTCTGGCAGCCATTTTGCTCTTTAAAGATTTGCCATTCTTGGCTCAGTCTGGTGTTTTGGATCACTTGGGAGATGCTTTCTCACTGAATACATTGTTCTTTATTTTGGTCAGTCTCTTTATGTATGTAGTCTTGGCAGCCTTTCTAGGATCTATGGTTTCTCGTCCTGAGGACTCAGGGAAAGCCCTGTCGCCTTTGATGATTTTGATTATGGGTGGTTTTTTTGGAGTGACAGCTCTAGGTGCAGCTGGTGACAATCTCATCTTGAAGATTGGTTCTTATATTCCCTTTATTTCGACCTTCTTTATGCCATTTAGAACCATTAATGGCTATGCAGGGGGAGTAGAAGCATGGATTTCACTTGCGATTACGATTGCTTTTGCAGTAACGGCAACAGTCTTTATCGGACGTATGTATGCTAGTCTCGTTCTGCAAACAGATGATTTAGGTCCTTGGAAAACCTTTAAACGTGCCTTATCTTATAAATAGAAGAGCCTCGCGAAAGCGAGGTTTTTTAGAGATAAAAAGAGTGGAATTTAGAAAAATATTTTTCATATCTATTGACTTTTAGGGGTGAAATTTGGTATTATAGTAGGCGGTATTGTTTACCCCATTTGAAAGGCCCCGGAACCTTCCAAATACTTTTCGATGGGAAGGAACACCCATCACCGTAAACAAAAATCGAACTATATATAGGAGAAATCATGAACAAAACAACATTTATGGCTAAACCAGGCCAAGTTGAACGTAAATGGTACGTAGTTGACGCAACTGATGTACCACTTGGACGTCTTTCTGCAGTAGTTGCTAGCGTACTTCGCGGAAAAAACAAACCAACATTTACACCACACACTGATACAGGTGACTTTGTGATTGTTATCAATGCTGAAAAAGTTAAATTGACTGGTAAAAAAGCAACTGATAAAATCTACTACACTCACTCAAACCACCCAGGTGGATTGAAACAAATCTCTGCAGGTGAACTTCGTTCTAAAAATGCAGTACGTTTGATCGAGAAATCAGTTAAAGGTATGCTTCCACACAATACTCTTGGACGCGCTCAAGGTATGAAGTTGAAAGTATTTGTTGGAGCTGAGCACACTCACGCTGCACAACAACCAGAAGTTCTTGACATTTCAGGACTTATCTAAGGAAAGGAACAATAAAGTATGTCACAAGCACAATATGCAGGTACTGGACGTCGTAAAAACGCTGTTGCACGCGTTCGCCTTGTTCCAGGAACTGGTAAAATCACTGTTAACAAAAAAGATGTTGAAGAGTACATCCCACACGCTGACCTTCGTCTTGTAATCAACCAACCATTCGCAGTTACTTCAACTGCAGGTTCATACGACGTTTTCGTTAACGTTGTAGGTGGTGGATACGCTGGTCAATCAGGAGCTATCCGTCACGGTATCGCTCGTGCCCTTCTTCAAGTAGACCCAGACTTCCGCGATTCATTGAAACGCGCAGGACTTCTTACACGTGACTCACGTAAAGTTGAACGTAAGAAACCAGGTCTTAAGAAAGCTCGTAAAGCATCACAATTCTCAAAACGTTAATCAAAACGATTATATCAACGTTTCAAAGCACTCAAAAGTTTACCTTATGGGTGCTTTTTTCGTATTTTTTTGAAAAGTTTACCTCAAAGTTTACCTTATTTTTACCTTATTGTTTTAGAGACTTTAAAGCAAATTCACCAACTGCCATAGGAACTACATTAGAAGTATTGACATAAATCTGTGTTGTTCCTGTGTCACTATGTGTTAGAGCTTCAGAAATAGCTTCTAAGCTCATTCCTGCTTGTTTAGCAAGTGTTGCTCCTGTATGTCGCAGTTTATGAGGTGTAGCATGTGTCAGCTCTTTATGTCGCTTTCTAATACTTTTCATTTTGTTGTTTAGATAGTCAGCATGTAAAGGCTTATTGATGTTTCCTTTTGTGTCGATATATGTAAAAATAAATTGTTCTGGATTACTGATGATGCCAAATTTTGCCAGTTCATATTTTTGTTGTTCTTTCCAAGAGGTAAGGAGTTGAAGTAAGTCATTAGAAATAGAGAAAATAGTTTTCTTATTTCCCTTAGTAGATTTCACTTGTCCATATCTATCTAAAGCTTGAATTAGCTGAATCTGTGATTTTGAAAAATCGATATGTTTCCATTGAAGAGCATAGGTTTCAGATTTTCTATCGCCTAAGAAAAAAGTGAGATAAAATAGGACATAATCTTTA
Source organism: Streptococcus mitis (assembly GCA_018364455.1). Lineage (GTDB taxonomy): Bacteria > Bacillota > Bacilli > Lactobacillales > Streptococcaceae > Streptococcus > Streptococcus mitis_BR. The sequence goes on from JAGZLW010000004.1 coordinate 5,696, forward strand.
AGGGTTATTTTATCATTCTCTAAATCTTCTTGAAATGCTGAGAACCACTCTTGGAGTTGTTCATGAGTTAGATATAAATCTTCCTCTCTCTTTGACTCTGCAAGTTGAATCTTTTTAGTGGCTTTTATTCTTCTTAATATTTTTGCAACCTTATTAGCTTCTATATATTCAAGTTCTTCTGCCCAGTCAAAAATAGAAATCACATAGCTACGTAAAGATTTGAAGTTTGCATATTCATTAGCTTTAGACGTCATTAGATTTAGGATAACCTGTTTGTTTTGATTTAGAAACTGTATCGTATAGTTTCCAAGAAGTGGTAGTATATGTTTTTCAAAACAGGTTTTGGTATTAGCAACTGTTGACCTACTTGGTGGTTTAGAAGTAGATGTAGTTTGTCCTTCTTTATAAGATTTCCACCAGATATTGTTATAGAAGTCTGAGAAAAGAATATCTCCTTTTACTAGTCCTGAAGATTCATTATCCTCTATTTGATTTAATTTAGTAAGCAAATCTATCTCAGCTTGTCTTGCCTCCTTCCTTGTTTTAAATCGCTTATCGTAATAGTTGCTATTAACAATACCAAGTGGCATTCGTGCTTCTATTGGGATATAGATTTTTAAACGAAAAGTACCGTTCTTTGTCTTACTGATAGGCATGATATCCTCCTTGTGTATCGAACCAGAAAATATCATGACTATTATAAAACAAAAATATAGATATTTCTAGTTTTGTGAGTAAAGCCATGAATTAATGGCTTCTTTATTAAATCGTATAGTCTTGCCTATTTTTATTGTAGGCAGTCCTTTCTTGATCCAACTATCTAGAGTATTGTTTGAGATGCCTAGATAGTGACAAGCCTGCTGTTTGTTTAAAAATGGGCTTTCAAGGTTACTATGGAGCAGTTTCTTTTCAATTTCTTTTGTGATAAGTTCAGCAAGTAGGAGCTGAATTTGTTTAACTTGTTCATCTGGTAGAATTACTTGCATAAGTTATTTCTCCCTATTGTGCTATAATTGAAGTATCAGTTGATTTTTAATCATCTGTATTTGCCTCATCAGTATTGCTCACCAAAGTATCTTCTGAGGAGGTTTTTTTGTTGTTTTGGGGATTATAACGTCTAGAATCTAAAAATTTTGTAAAAAAGTAGGTTCGTTCAATTATTAATCCCAGTAGTGAAATATCTTTATTTCTAGCGTAGTGAACTAAGTCTTCGAACTCGGTAAAATCGTTATCGGTGATTACATCGATAACAGTTTCTAGAAATAAATTTGAATTTTGCTCTATCAAGAACTTATCAAGTTCGAATCCGCAACCTGATTCAATATCTTCTATATTGTATAAAGTTTTTTCAGGGTTTTCTGCATGTATGAAATAATCGTACATACCTTTTGGTGACATGACAACTTCAACGTGGGAAGGTGTATTGAGTTTCTCAGTAAGAAGCTCTGATACTTGGGAATAACTTTTTAGCGATTCAAAAAATAAGACTCCGTGCTTGTGCGATTTTTTAAATTCCCCAGTTTCCCTGTTAATGTCCTTATCATGCCAAGGGCTAAGAACAAATGGAATGTGTAACTCTTCGAGAATTTCTAAATAATTTTCTGGGGCACTTTCCTTATAGAATAGGAATGCCCATTTATTTGAACGTTTTTCTTTAGCCATTTTGTTTTCTTTCTATGATTATTGATTATTGATTTATTGGGGGTCGTAGTAACCCCAATAAATCTTCTCTTGGGGCTTTCCCCAAACCCCAGCCTCTCCTGCCCGATGAAACCCCATCGAACCGAGAACGCTTGCCAATTCAACAAGGGACGGGGTAGTATTTTTGGCGCTTCACTTCCTGCCGTTGGCATCGTTACGCTTAAAAATCTCCACCCCTCAAGCCCTTGCGAATAGGCATTTTCCTGCTAATGAGATTGTGCCGACACCTATACCGATGAAACCCCTAGGTAAGGTCAGTGTCGCATCAAACAAGTGTAGCAGAAAAAACGCTAGCTATATCTTGAAAATAGCTCTTGTATCCGCTGGTTTAACCGTTCTTCGTCTCTTACTTGAATAGTGCGAAACATCTTAACAGGTTCCCCTTCTAGCTGAAAATAGCCATATCCTCGCGGTTTTACTACAACTTCATCTTTTTCCATATCAGGAAAAAGGAGTTGTCTGTTGTTTGCTGCTAGTAGAAAGCTAGTAGACAAGGATATAATACAGTTAAAGTTATATCGTCCTGGCAGTTCTGATAAAAGAAATCGCTGACTAGATAGCAAAATTCTACATCCTAGACTTCTACCCATACTATTCATCATCAACATTTTTGATAAAACCTCTTTATGCTTTTTCTTATCTGTTTGTTCCAGATATGCAAGAAAGGCTTGCCATTCATCAAAAATCAAGTAAAGATTATGAGAACTTTCTTCTTGCTTTTTAAGTCTAGATTCAAAACGTCGGTAGACTGTTTCGAATAGTTCTAAACAGTCAAACCCTCTTGCGACATGGTCGCCAGTCATTGAAAACATTTCTTCATCAGCTTTGAAATCCAAAAAGTAAGCTTCAGCATCTGTATCATAAAATGAAATAAGGCCTAGAATTCTCCTCAAAAAAGTGGATTTTCCTGAACCCGACGGGCCTGCAATTATCCAAGCGAAAAATCGGTTTATGTTAATGGTTACAGGGTAAGGATGCCCCCTGACGTTGACGTCAAAAACGTTTTTGATCATACTAAAAGTCCTCCTCGTAACTGAATTTCGTCTGTCTTGTCATTCGATTGTATGTAGCCTCTTCAATCGTTTTGACATCGAATTTAGCAACCCAACCAGCTCCTGATACCAGTTCAACAGTTAGTACATCTAATGCAAACTCTCTAGTGTATTTAGAAAGAACGCCTGTAAAGTAGTTCTCTAATGATAATTGTTCATCATCGTTTAAGTTGTTTGCTAGATAAACCCAAATATCTATGCCTCCTGTTGTAGCAGGATTTATAGTTTTTAACTGTAAATCATGAGATAAGTTTTGATTGAGATGATTAACTACATTTTGTAAGACAGTACCTTTTCTAACTTGTAGTTGTTCATCAGCTTTCTTCTTGAACCACCAAAGAGCGACATTTCGGATCAATGTGGTTATAATCTTAACTTGCTTGCCTGTTAACAAGAGGCATTGTTCCCATAATTTTTCATTTCTCTTAACAACCTCATCTGACACAATGAGAAACTGTCGTTTTAGAAAAATGTGTAAAATATTAAGACCTTGCCATACCAATAATGCAATAATAAGAGAAAAGAATATTTTTATCAACATATATGTTACCTCGTCATATAGTGAGTAGTTATCATCTACACAATGCAGATGATAACTCACTATTTTTATCACTTATTTTAATGAAATATCTGCAAGCTCAGTGACTAGAGCTAAACCAATTGGTTGCTTCAACTTGTCAAGAACAAATGACAAGTCATACTTGTTAAGTATGATGTCAGTATTGACCAAGCCATCTAAACTCTCGTTTTGATAGTTCTTTAACTTGATTTTGAACGAAGGGCAGTAAGCTTCTTGAGAAATGCTAGCGAACTGTTCATAGAGTTCGACATCTACGCATGTAAGAGATGCCCACGGACGTTGATTTTCTTGACCGTCATTGATGATTCCGCTATTTGTATCAATTACTTTGATCTCTGCTGGGATATCAACAGAAGTTGATAAAGCATCTAAAAATGCTCTTGCGTTTTCGTAGTTTCCTACGATTAATTTTTTCTCTTTTGACATATGAATGCCTCCTTTGCTAATCTTCCGTCTGACTAGCAATTTTAACTTTGAATGATAGGACGGTCTATATTTGAATTAGTTAGCTAACTTATGACACTAGTATATATTTTTTTGCTTACATGAGCAATGTGAGGGATTAATATAGTTGGTGTCTCTTTTTTGACACCATTCTTTAAAGAATCTTCTTTATGTAAAATATATAAATTATGATTAATGTTTTCGATTAAAATAGGTTTTTCATGTATATTGTTTCTAATAAGTGATTTGGATATTAATAATTGAACAACTTATCATTTAAAGTTTCTATCTAACTTTTGATACTATTTTATATATTTTTTATAACTAAAAAAAGGATTCTAATTTTATGGTTAGAATTCTTTTTTTGACACTATTATTGAAAGGTGCTATAATGTTTTTAAAAGGAGGTAAGATATGATTAATTTTGAAGATTTAAAGTTAGAAATACAAGATGAGTTTATTTCTTCTAATATTTCTGAAATATTGTACAGACAAAGAAAAAAAGATAAATTATCACAAGAACGTTTTTTAGAAAAATATTTTGAATACAATATTTATAAAAAAATAGCAGGGTCTTTATCGCTCTCGCAGTTAAAAAGATATGAGAAAAATTATCGAGAAAAATCTTCCACTATTAAGCCTCAAAAAAGTAGCGAAATTTTTAACATTATTCGAAGATTTTCTGTTACTAATGATTTATATCAAAGGGAGATATATAACGACTATTTAAAAGAAGATTCGTTTAGGTTAGCTGAACGTCTAGAAGAGTTAGGTTTATTGGACTGCATTGAAAAAGCAACTAATGGACTAGCTGGGATGAATGAATTTAACATTAAATTTGGAAAAACTTATGATAAATCTGTTTTACTAGATTGGTTATTCAATAATGCTAAGAAAGCATTGAATGGTGAAGACATACCTAAATTTATTTATAGTCAGACTAAAACAAGGCATGATATAAAGGGAGCAACTAAAAACTAAATTAGTAAATTAAAAAAAGCCAAGTTCAAAAATACTTGGCTTAATTTATTTGTTTTAATATATCTCGGAGAGCTTTTATAGTAGGTTCTCTTTTTTCTGTTGGTAGGTTTCTAATATCTTCAATGAGTTGTGAAAATTCTCCGCTTTGATTTTGATTTTCAATATTAAAAAAAGTATTCATATCAACTTCAAGCGCTTGTATGATTTTTTCAATAGTCTCAAGCTTAACGTTTAACTGTTTATTCTCTAATCTATAGATATAGTTGAATCCCAGATCAGCCTTTTCTGCTAGATATTCTTGTGTCATCCCGCTTTTCAGTCTTAGAAGTCTGATTTGTTTTGCAACAAATTCTCTTAAATTTATTTTTTCAGTCATGATAGTACCTCATAACTATCATACAAGTTTATCTCATTGAATAAATCGTTATCAAAAGACTGAAATTTTTGCAACAATAATATTTAAAAGACTGTAAAATGTGGTATAATATTATTCATAAAACAGTCTTTTAAGACATAAAGGAGTTTACATGCTAGAATCAAACACTCAAGGTCACGGAACCATCAAGAAGTTGCGCACAGGTGCAGTTATTTCAACGCTTGCAATCTCGGCTCTAGGGGTATCTACTGGGGTATCTGCTAGCGAAACGGAGGTAGCGGTTAATGAACCTGCAACTAGGGTAGTTGCTAAGGATGAGGTAGTCCCTAAAGTTCCTAGTCAAGCTGATGTTGATAAGGCTAAGGCTGAATCGGACAAGGCTGGTCAGGATGTAGCTAAGCAAAAAGAAGTTGTTTCAACTACTGAAGCAAACATTGCTAATGCTGAAAAGACTATCGCTGAAACTACTAAGAAATTAGAAGAGGCTAAGTCTGTTACACCTGAAAAGGTAGCTGAGGCTAAGTCTGACGCTGACAAGAAAGCCAGTGAGCTTGCTACTGCTGAAAAAACCGTAGCTGATGCTGATAAATCTGTATCTGCGACTGCTGAAAAGGTTGCTGACCAAACTAAGGTAGTATCTAATGCTGAGAAAACTGCCACAGCTACGGCTAATAAGGTAGCTGACGCTCAGAAGAAAGTAGATGCTTTTTCATCTACTACTGACACCACCCAACTTGAAAAAGAGGTAGATAAGCTTACTGAACAAGTTAAAGCTGACACTCAAGCAGTAGAAACTGCTCAGACTAACCTTGATAATGGTAAAAAAGCTCAATCTAACAAAGACCAAGCTGTCAAAGACGCTCAAACTGGGGTATCTAGCGCTGAAACTAAACTTTCTCAAGCTACTACAGCCCTTGCTAATGCTAAAGCTGACCAATCTAACAAAGATAAGGCAGTCACTTCTGCTAAGTCAGCTCTCGAGGTAGCTAAACAAGGTGTTACTGAAACAACTACATCTTCTGAAACAATGTACGATGTTCCTAAGGCAACTTACTCTCCAGCTCTTTCGCAAGGGTATATTGATGCAATCAAGGCTCTTGCCAACGGCACAGGTACTGCAGATGAAGTCCGTAAGGCAGCTTATAACACACCTTACAAAGACGAAGTAACTGGTGTAGGTGCTAAATCACTTCGTGATTTTAACTCTACAGGTAAGTACTCTACAGGTGGTTTAGATTTTGTCGCTTATGGTTCAGAGGACACAGATGCAACAGAAATTGCTGACTTCCAGCACCTTAGTAAAGACCAACAAATCCGTTTGGCTACCTATGCAGCGTCTATTATCAACGAATTGCGTGCTAAGTTTGGTACTGCTCCTGTTACAGTAGGTGATAGTTCTCTTAAATTGGCTGAAGCTTTCAATAACTATGCTAATTCTTTCATCAATTCTAATAGCGCAGTTCATAATGAACACAACCTTAAAAGCCTTAAAGAGAAGTATGAGCTTGCTAAGGAAGAGTCTAATGTGACTACTCCATCTCTTGGAATCCGTTCTAAGAAGATTCCAGACTTTTTAGAACTAAATCAAAAAGTAAACACTATGGCTCGTATCAAACAAGTTATGTATCAGGGTATTGTCAATGCTTTAATGGGTGTTAATGCGAATACATCAAGCACAGAACAGTATAGTAGTGCGCTTTCTCTTCTTGGATTGCGTGATGCTGATAAGACTAATGTTGGTGTGGGTATCGGATATTTAGGTAGTTACACAACTAAGGGTTATGAAGCATCAATCACATTGTCAGTTCCTAAAGAAATTACTACAACTACTCAGAAGGTAGACGCTAAGGCAGTTGAAACTGCACAAAAAGCGTATGATGATGCAGTCAAAGCCTCTGAAGAAGCTAAATCAGCAGTCCAATCAGCCCAAACTGACTACACTAATGCTGAAACAGCTCTTGCTAATGCTCGTACTAACTTATCTAACGTAGTAGGTAACAAGATTGATGTTCCAGCGCCTGAAAAGGCTCTTGCCGACGCTAAAGATAAACTAGCACAGGACACTAAAGCTTTACAAACTGCTAAGGAATCACTTGCTCTAGCTAAATCAAATGCTACTGATAAGGCTAAGGCTCTTGCTGAAGCTAAAACAGCTCTTGAGACTGCTAAAGCTGAACAATCTACTGCTAACCAATCTCTTGCAACTGCCAAGGGTGAGTTGGAAGTCCTTACTAAGGCTCATGATGTAGCAGTCTTGGCTCGTAAGTCAGCTGGTCAAGACCTTGCTCGTAAACGTGAAGCGTCTAAAGAGGCTAGTGACACTTACGAAGTCCTTGCTCTTGCCCTTACACACCGTGATGAAGTCCTTAAGGCTTTGGACAAAGAGCTTGCTGATGCTAAATCTAAGCTTGGTGTCCTCCGTGCTGAGTTGAAGACTGCTAAGGAAGAGTTGGCTCGTCTAGAGGGTATCGCAGAAGCTAAGGCTCGTGGTTATGAGAACTTCAAGCAACTCAAAGCCGATCATGACGCATATCTTGCTGAACAACAACGCTTGCAGGCTTTGAAAGACAGAGCAGAAGAAATCCGTAATGCAGGTGGAGAGGTTAAACCTGTCCGTGACGCTGACGGTAAAGTAGTTGATGTTGTGGATGCGAAGGCACAAAACAAGGTTGTAGTTGCGACGGTAGGAACTAAAGACGATAAAACATATCAAGCTCCTGCACAAGCTACAAATGCAAAAGCAGAACCTAAGAAACAACTTCCAAATACAGGAACGAAGGATTCAGGACTTTTAGCATTGCTTGGAGCAAGTGTTGGACTATTTGCTTTAGCAGGAAAACGAAAATATAATAGATAAAAAGAAAGAGAGCGGAGGCTCTCTTTTCTATGGTGTTGTTCTAATATGTATAAATTTTATATAAGGGAAACTTTTGATATTCTGGTTCGATTTTTGCTTATTTTTTATGAAAGTTTACCTTATTTTAATGAAACTGATTGAAATTAGTTGAAATTTTATTTTTTGAAAACTTATGAAAACGTTGATTTTAAAGCACTTTGAAATTAGATGAAATAAGTGGTGCCCCAACCAGGTCTTAAGAAAGCTCGTAAAGCATCACAATTTAGTAAACGTTAATTCGAAAGAATTACTATACTTATACAGAGCACCTTTCGGGGTGTTCTTTTTTCTACTTTCTTACTAAATTGGTGCAATTGACACAGTTGTTGAGACTTTAGTCGCTTACAAATGTGGCTGCAGACTGACAAGGTCAGTTGCCTCAAAACGTTAATCAATACGATTATATCAACGTTTGCAGACATTCAAGAATTTACTCTTGGATGTCTTTTTTTGTCTAAAAATCAAGAGTTCACCTCAAAATTCACCCCATCATTTTTTTAGACTACGAAATGCAATATCTCCAACAGTCTGATTTACAGTATCTTTTGTGTTGACATAAGTCTTTGTTGTAATCGTTTCACTATGCGTTAGTGCTTTATAGATTCCATAGTTTAATCCAGTTTTAGCTATTTTATTTTCTCCTTTATTTTATTATTTCTTGAGTATTAGCTTCTCAGCAAAAACGTTGAGAGCAGGTGAAACAGAATTTCCATTCAGATAAGTATCTGATAGGAAGATAGGGTTAACAACTTCTACAAGAGCATCTTCTGGGAAGACTGTGGTAGAAGCAGGTGTGATAACATGGAAGGAACCATGAGTTTCACTATTTAAAATATGTCTTTGATACTTTCCTTCCTTACCAAAGACATAACGTGGTGCGTTTCCCAATTTTTCATAGTAATCTAGGCCAATAAATTCTGGTTTCATTTTTAAAGTTTCTGATATCGTATGTTGTTTTCTTTCTGAGTGTAAAATAAAAAGAGTTAAGCTAGTTGATTCACTCTTGAGTAGTAATGAGTAAAAAGTTTTCGTTTGAACATTCTGGTATAAAATTATACTTCAGCATGAGAAAATCCTGTAACAAGTGGTTTCTTTGCTAAAGAATCTAAATCATTCAAAGCTTGAGTATATAGCTTTGCGATTAGTTTATCAGATGAACTGAAGATTCTATAAGTAAATGTGTAATTATCGTAAAGTCGTTTACATTGTAGTGCTAAAAAGTTTGTCATAGTTTCCTCCTTTATTATAAAAGCAAAAGAGCTACTAAGAAAATGGACTTAGTAGCTTGAGAGTGAGTCTATTAAGGTAGATAGACAGAAGTAAAGAAAAGTTATTTGGTTGAAGGATTCCTCCTTCACGGTGGCAATGTTTAGCAAGGTGCTTTGTATGAATTACCATCGCTTTCTCAGCCAACCTCAATAGGTAGTCATTATCATACCCCGTGGGTTCTCTTACGCCTTTTGGCGAAGCCAGTTTACTTTACTATTCGGAAAAGTGCGAAAGTCCGAAATGTGTGGAAGCTAACAAAAATGTTTTATATCTTCACTTCAACCATATAAGAACTTGATTTTCTTTTCCAAAACATTTACAATAAAGGTACGAAGTTTAGTGTAGTTTTGGCAATCAGTTCTCTGGTTGTCAGATGCACTTTTTATTTAATTGACAATGATTGTGATTTAGCATTGAAGATAAGGTTATTATTTTCAATTGCTATACAACCATTAGTTGTTAATGTCAACGGTTTTCTACAAAAATTTAAAATATTTTTTTGAGGCCATATATGGAATTCGCAGAACGCTTGAAAACACTAAGGAAACAAGTACAACTAACACAGGCTCAAATAGCTGAAAAACTAGATATTTCCCAACAAGCATATGCTTCATGGGAACGTGGAACAAAAAAACCGATACAAGAAAATCTTGTTAAGATTGCACAAGTTTTAAATGTGTCCGTTGATTATTTAGTTGGAAACTCAGAAGAAAAATCAGATGAATTAGATAATATTGAATTGCTTTTCCGCATGAACTCAAAAGGACTGACTGAGGAAGAAAAAGCAGTCTTCAAAAAAGAGTTGATTGAGTTTATGGAGGAGAGAAAGAAGATTTTTGAGAAACAGAAAAGATGAATTTAAGTTATTTTTTATTTGAATTTTTATCAGTAAACATTTTTTTAAAGTAAGAATATAGTTATGAATATATCAAAAAGAATAGAGTTATTTTGGAAAAAAGTCGAATTACGAAGAGTTGAAAGAAAATTTAGGAAAAATAATAATATTCCAAAAAGTTCGACTGAACCTTATGTAAAGTATTTTAAGAGATCTTTGGGGAATTTCATAGCAGGTAATAAGTTATTAGATGATTCTCCAAATGTTAAAAAATTTCTTTTAAATGCTATAAAGGATAATTTTGTTTATTATTCTAAACAATATATTGATGATTACTTAAAGGATGTTTATAGAGAGCTTATCCAATTTCTTGACGGAGAAGGCAGATCAATTAACGATTGTTACATCTCATCCATTCCAAATAAAGATATAAGTATTAATAACAGTTCAAAGGAATTAATGATAGAATTTAAGAAATTAAATAATCTTCCTAGAAATTTGACAAGAACAATTGAAACTTGTATGGAAAATGAAGTTAAATACATTGAAGATAAGGAAAAGCTACAAGAAAAAATTAAGAAAAATCCTTTTAATAAATATTTTAAATCTCAAAGAGCAAAAATAGAAAGAAATTATAATATTAGAAAAAGTGAGATTTCACAAGATCTGAGAGAAAAATTGAAGTCAAAAAAATATCTAATCTTTGTGGATGATTTTAGTGGTACTGGTTCAACTATCATTAATTACTTTAAAATACTTGAGAAATATATTGAAAAAGATATAGAAATAATTATTATTTGTGTTCACTCTATGGAGAAAGCAGAGAACAAAATAAAGGAGTATTTTAAAGGTTCAAAATTTGAGAAGTTTTATTTTTTTACAAATAGAGAAAAACCTGAATCGAGAAAGAAATACTTCCCAACAAAAAAAGATAAATTAAAAAAAGAAATTCGTGAATTTGAGACTAAAAATTTTAAGCAAAATTATGCTTTAGGATTTGAAGAAACAGAAAGTTTGATTGCAACATATGATTCATGTCCTAATAATACATTTTCTAGTTTTTGGTACTCAGAAAATGATGATTGGTCACCGCTATTTAAACGTCCTCGGAAGCAATCAAATGCACTAGATGATCTAAACTTAGATAAAAATACTTTTGTAAATGAAGTTAAAACAGGATTGAAAGTAAGAAAGGTAGAGGACAAAGATATTGAACAGATTATTATCCTTTTGTGTGTAAAATTAATGAAAGATGATACTACAACGAGAGTAGCTATTGAAATTGAAGATAAATTTTATTATAATGAAGATGGATTACAGGAATGTCTATCAAATAAATTTATTAAAATTTTAAATAATAGTGGCGGTTTTTCAAGTTATTCTTTAACTTCAAAAGGTAAATCAAAACTTAAAGAATATCAATTGTCACATATGACATTTGAAAAGTTAGTTGAAATTGCCAATCGTTTTAAGGCAGAGGATTCAATTTCTACTGATGATATTTCTTCATATGAGATTGATTTATTAAACAAGAGTGCTGAATAAGCGAGTCGCTATTCAAAGAAAATGTTCCTTATAGCATGTTAGATTTTTGACTCTCGTAGTATCATCAAAGTGTTTTATGCGCAATAAAATTTCATTTTATTGCGGATAATAATTTAGCTACGGGCCGTAGCTAAATTATTATTATATGTTTACTCAAGTGAATTGAGGATAGTTGTTAGCAGGTTAAAGATATAATGAATTGGACAGAAGAAACTATTGCCGATTATAAAAATATATTGATTGAAAAAGGTGTTCCTGTAATTTATGATATTGAACATTTTAGAAGATTGTTAGGTATTAAAAAAAGTCACTTTTATAAATTGTTTTATGGGCTCAAGTACCAATATAAAGAGGTGGAAATACCAAAAAGAAAAATTGGGGAGTATAGGAAGCTTACGGTACCATCTAAAAATATAAAAAAAATACAACGATGGATACTTGAATTTATCTTGTATTCTAACTTATGTGACGATTGTGTGACTGGCTTTATTCCTACAAAATCCATTGTTGAAAATGCTTTACCACATCTTGGACACGATTATATATACAAGTTTGATTTAAAGAATTTTTTCCCTTCAATCCCTCGTTCAAAAGTCTTTTACCTATTTAAGAATTTAGGTTATACAGCTGAATTATCAAATTATTTAGCTTCATTTTGTTGCTATAATGATTCCCTCCCTCAGGGGGCTCCAACTAGTCCATATATTGCGAATTTGATTTGTAAACGATTAGATAATAGGCTAAAGATTCTATGTGAAAGAAATGGATTTACCTATACAAGGTATGCAGATGACATTACAGTTTCTGGAGATTTTAAGATAGTACACTTTAGAAATCTTTTTGAAACAATCATTGAGGATTCGGGTTTTACAATCAATGAATTAAAGACAAAGTTAATTCGAAATGGTCAGAGAAAAATTGTTACTGGGGTTGTAGTTAATGAAAAACCAACGATTTCAAGAGAATATATCAGAGAGTTGAAAAAAGAGATTTATTTTATAAATAAATTCGGAATAGAAAATCATATGAATCGCACTGGTAAAATTTGCTCAGTAAAAGATTACCGTAGGAAAATCTTTGGTAAGATAAATTTTGTAAAAATGGTAGACAGAGAATTAGGATTAGAACTAAGACGTAAAGTCAATCCGTTCTAATTTATTAGAATTCATATTTGAAAACATAATTTTATTTCAAACTCTTTCTCATTAACATTTCATTTTTAACTTCTTGAATTCTTTTATTATATCACCTTTTTTGCAAGCTATAATATTTTGATTCTGGTATCTATTTATCTATTTATCTATTTATCTATCTACTAGCGACTGCTTGGATCTTTAATATTGTTGGTTAGTAAACTATTTTATATCAACGTTTCAAAGCACTCAAGAGTTTACCTCATGGGTGCTTTTTTATGCTTTTTGAAAAAGTTCACCTCAAAATTTACCTTATTTTCACCTCATTGTTTTAGAGATTTTAAGGCAAATTCACAGACTGCCATAGGGACTACATTAGAAGTATTGACATAAATCTGTGTTGTACCTGTGTCGCTGTGGGTTATTGCTTCAGAAATATCTTTTAATGTCATTCCTGCTTGTTTAGCAAGCGTTGCTCCTGTATGTCGCTTTTCATTTTATTGTTTAGATAGTCAGCATGTAAAGACTTGTTGTTCTTTCCAAGAGGTAAGAAGTTGAAGTAAGTCATTAGAAATAGAGAAAATAGGCTAGCAAAAACCTATTTCAGGAGAAAATGAAGGAAATATTTCCACAATAAAACGCATACTATCAAGTTTTTTCAATACCTGATAGTATGCGTTTTTAGGATTTTAAATTCTGATTGCTTAGTCTCTTTTTCATTATAGTTCCGTTTGATTTATAGTTTCATTAATTCTATGGAGCTTCATCATTTTGAGTAATAATAGTGCTTCCAGAAGTTAAAGATTCCATTTTATCCTTCAAGTGTCTGTATTAGATAATATGTTCTAAATTTCTTATATCTTGTTAGGGTTTGGGGAGAATCATTGGTAACAGACTGTTGCAAATCTAGTTAGCTGAATGATTTATATTTATCTACTTTTCTAGCAACCAATCTATAATATTTTTCTTCTCAATGCCATTGTAATTGGCTGTTGGCTGAATCGTATCCATTGTTAATAGATATTTAGGGAATTGATCTTTAATGGCTTCTAGTGGTCTAAGTTCTCTTTCTAGTGTTTCTGGAGCAAGTGTTGTTTCACTAACCTGATAATAAGCATAGTGGCCAAGATTAGTTACAACAACAAAATCAACTTCATACTTATCTAAATTACCAACATATACTTGTGAATATCTACGTCTCAATTCCAAATAGACAATATTTTCCAAGATATGCCCAATGTCTTCTTTGTGGTCTGGTAATAAGAGATGTCGTAAACCTAAATCAACGGGATAATATTTTTCTAAGCGTTGCAATAATGCTCGACCTTTTACATCAAAACGTGGAACGGAATAAAAAAGTAAACTGTCTGTCAAAGTCGTCAAATAATTTTCTAAAGTATTATGGGAGATTGAAACATTTTGGCTGACCAGGGTATTGCGAATCTTATTTGTTGATATTAAGCTACCTGTACTACTGAGAAGGGTTCGGACAATGCGCTCAATAATAGTAGGATTTGGATTTCCCAATCTAGTGACAATATCATTTAACAGTATTGAGTTATATATTCCTCTGAGATAGTCAATTTTTTCAGCGTAAGATGATGTTTGCAATAAGTAAGGGAAAGCACTAAAGAGATAATTGTTAAAAATTTCTGTTGTATTCAGATTCTCTGTGAGAGATTGACCTGATAGATATTCTTCAAATGACAAAGGAAGAACCTCTATCTCAACATACCGCCCAGTCAAATTTGTCGCTAATTGGCTACTCATAAAGTAGGCGTTTGATCCAGTCAAATAGAGATCTACATTTGGCAAGATGAATAGACTATCTGCTACTAGTTCAAATTTTTCAACATGTTGAATTTCATCTAAAAAGATATAGTATGTTTTTTCCTCAACTAATCGCTCTTTTATATAAGCGAATAATGTTTGAAAATGTCGCAGGTCATAGTAACTCAAATCTTCGAAATTGATGGATATAATCTGATCCTCGTCTACCCCAGTTGCTAGTAACTCCTCTTTATAGAGTTGAAAGAGAACAGATTTACCAGCTCGTCTAACTCCGCTCACAACTTTGATGATTTGGCGGTCACGATGTCTTCTTAGAAAGTCTAAATAATGTGGTCTTTTAATATAGTTCATAATAGTCACCTCAAAGATAGTATAATACAAATAGAAATTATTTTCAAATATTTAGAAATAATATTTAATTCGTTTGGTTATTTCTAAGTGTTTGGAAATAGTGTTTTTTGCAATCAAAAATAGTCCATTTTGGTATGGCATGATAGTAAACCTTATGAGGTTTTGTAGCAAGTATTCAAATAAAAAGCGCATACTATCAGGAATGTATGTACTGACCCCAAAAAGTTAGACAATTAATTTATCCGAAGGATTTAGTTCTGTATTGCACAGGGCTAAGTCCTTTTAGTTTTACCTTAATTCGTTTATTGTTGTAGTAATCAATATAGTCTACAATGGCTTGTGCCAATTGCTTAAGCGACTGAAACGACTTCTCATAACCGTAAAACATTTCCGATTTCAGAATCCCAAAGAAGGACTCCATCATACCATTGTCTGGGCTGTTACCCTTACGTGACATGGATGCTTGAATTCCCTTACTTTCTAGGAAGCGATGATAAGAATCGTGTTGATATTGCCAGCCTTGGTCACTATGGAGAATCGTATTCTCGTAGTGCTTCTCTGTGAAGGCCTGTTCCAACATTGTTTTTACTTGTTCTAAGTTGGGTGAAGTTGAAAGATTATAGGCGATAATTTCGCTGTTGAAACCATCTAAAACTGGTGATAAGTAAAGCTTTTGAGTACTTGCTGGAATGGCAAATTCTGTCACATCTGTGTAGCACTTTTCCATTGTTTTAGAGCCTTCAAATTGACGTTGAATGAGATTCTCTGCTTTTTTGCCAACATCTCCTTTATGAGAAGAATATTTTCGTTTCTGTCGCATTTTAGCTTGTAAATTGAGTACTTTCATCAAGCGTTGAACTCTTTTATGATTTACCAGATAACCACGATTTCTTAGTTCTAAATGAACCCGACGATAACCATAATTTCCCTTGTGTTCGATAAAAATGGATTGAATTTCAGCTTTAAGCTCTTGGTCCTTATCTGGTTTGTCTAGTTGTTTCAAGTGATAGTAGTAGGTCGAACGAGCTAGTTTAATGGCTTTTAGAAGAATATCTAACGAAAACTCAGTCATTAATTCTTGAACAATTTCTGTCTTTCTTCTTTCTCTTTTTCCTCCTTCAATCGGAGTTCTCTTAACTTTTTTAGAATGGCATTCTCCGCTCTCAAGTACTCATTTTCTGCTTGAAGACGTTCTAATTCTGTCCTCTCTTCAGGTCTCGTTTTTGGCTTACGTCCCATTTTAGGTACTCTCCCTCTTGTTTTCTCAACAATAGTATACCCGTTTTTCTTGTATTGTGCTAGCCAATTAAGAAGTATCGTACGACTTAGGAGGCCGTATTCAAGAGAAACTCTATCTTTAGTCCAGCCTTCATGTAAGACTTTATTAATCATTTCTTGTTTTAAATCAGGAGAATAGTAACGATTTTTCCCTTTTTTGACGAACTCCATTCCGTAACGATCAATCAATTTAATCATGTACCTAATATTAGAATTGTTTATCCCAAATTTATTTGAAAGCTTCTCTAAGCTATATCCTTGTTTTCTAAGTTCATAGATCTGAACTTTATCATCATAAGTTAATTTCATAATAAAAATACCCCAAAAGTTAGATTTTTTTCTGTCTAACTTTTGGGGTGCAGTTCAGTAAAAGCCTGATAGTATGCGTTTTATTCTAGAAATATTTACTAGATGTTCTTCTCAAACTGACTTTTTAAGAAGTTACCTTATCAGCAATTTCAAATAAGTTTATGGAGCTCTCTTTGGAAAAACTGTAGAATTTCAAAAATTACTACAGACCTTGAATTTTAGTTATCATTTCAATGATTTAGATTGCTTACATTTTATTTTGATAAGTTTTACGGTAATCTCCAGGAGAAAGTCCAGTCCTTTGTTTAAAAATTTTAGTAAAGTAAGAATAATTATCATACCCTACTTGACAAGATACCTGTGATATCGAGATATTTGTTTGGGATAGGAGAGATTTAGCAGCATTAATGCGCCTATCCGTTATATATTTAACAAGAGTTTCTCCAGTTTCTTTTTTAAAAATTCTAGCTAAATGATCTGCACTGAGATAAACCATATCTGCTAATATAGAACGATTTATATCTTCATAGTAGTGATGATCTATGTATTCGACGATGCGTTGAATACTATTTTTCTGGTTTTCAATGTTTGTTGCAAATTTCTTAGCATGTGACCAGTAATAATCAAAGTAATCCTGAAATGATTCAATTGAATGAAAGCGTCGTTGGAATAAGAAATCATGAGTGCTATTTTGGAATAATTTATGTGCCGAGATTCCATTTTGATCTAGATATATTCCTATTTGTTGAGTCCAATCTAGTAAAATTTGTTGTAGTGTGAAAGTAGGGATTTGAGAATTATAAGCAAGTGAATTAATTTTTTCTCTTAATTCATATTCGCTTAAGCTATCTAAAAACGTAATTGAAAGAGTTTCTGTTTTGAAAGAAGTTGGAAAACTATGTGGAACACATGTAATAGTATTCCAATAAGAAACATACTGTTCATTATAAGTGTAGAGTTCTTTGGTATGAAATAAAATATCGGATATTTTATGGCAACTCTTATATATAATGTTTGAGTATTTGCTAAAGTTATTAGAAATTTGAGAATGAATCTCATATGCCAATTTGTCACTACGTTTGGACGAGTCTACTCTAAAGAGACAAACATATTGATCAACCTGGCTTTCCATTTTGAATAGACTTATCAGATTATAAGAAGGTTGTGAAATTCTTTGAAGTTCTCTTTTTAGTTGAGAAGTCCATGATGGAGTTTCTGCAGAATAATCTTCTTCATTAAGATTGATTGTTAAAACTGCAAGAAAAAAATACTGGTGTTTTTGAAGAATAAAATCTTGTTTGCTTGCTATATTTTCTAGCTCATCAATGCGAGAAATTTGAGGTTTTCTAAGGTAATCATACCAGAAGTTATCTTCTATTTGTAAAAGTGCATCATTTTTTCCGTTTAAGTTATGATTCTCAATTTTACTAATGGCTTTTTGAATAATAAATTCTAATTTTTCAAAGTTAATGGGTTTTAGATAGTATTCGAAGCTTTGCAATTCAATTGCTTTTTGAGCATAGTTGAAGTCGGCGTAATTGGTTAAAAAAATTGTTTTTATATCATATTTTTCATTTCTAATCCAAGATAAGAGTTCGAGGCCGCTGCCTTGAGGCATTTCTATATCGCTTATCATGAGATCAATAGGATGCTCTCTAATAATATTTTGAGCTTGAGTGAGGCTATAGGCAACATAAACAATGTCAATGTGTAGTTTATCCCAATTTATTTTCTCTCGTAAAGCCTCAATGATAAAGCGATCGTCATCAACTAATAAAATGTTCATTATAACCTCCGTCTATAATCTTGTATGGAATGAGTAAAAGAATTTTAGCTCCACCTTCTTCATTATTTTCAAATGTAATAGTATAGTCGTTGGGATAGAGAAGATTTAAACGTTCGATGGTGTTTGTTATCCCGATATGATGTCCATCTTCTGTTATTAGAGACTGTTTCTGATTTAGTTTTGATAAAATTTCTTCAGAGAAACCTGGACCATTATCTTCGATACAAATCTGAATATAATCTGAGTCCTCAGTTTTTACTTTTTTTATTGATAGTAAAATTGTAAATAAATCTTGAAATGAAAAACCGTGTTTTATTGTGTTTTCAATAAACGTTTGTAACAGTAATGATGGAACAAGAGTATTTTGTAAATCAGAATTGTAGTCTAGTGAAAAGTAGATACTATTTCCATATCGAATTCGTTGTATTTCTAAATAATCTTTAATATGCTGAACTTCATCTTTAAGTTCTGAAAAATCTTGATTAGCCATAAATAAATGACGGAGATAATTTGAAGTTAGGATAGTTAATTCTTCAATTTCCTTGTAGTTTTTTGTTTGAAGCATACTATGAATCATTGATAACATATTCAAGTAGAAATGTGGACGGATTTGGTTCTTAAGATAATTAAGTTCGATCTTCTTAAGTTCTAGTTGTGAATGGTATTCCCGTATTTTTAATTCTTGCATGTCAAATATCACTTTATTAAGTTTATCATTTGCCTTGTCAATTTCTAGTATACCTTCAGATATAAAAAATTCAGAAGGGGGGATGGAGTCCCCAAGTTGAGAGAGTCGCTCAGTGAGTCTTGTTATCGGTTTAATCATCCACTGACGAATATACAGGATAATGATGATTGATAAAATGGTGATAATAATAGGAACGGCTGACAAAAATACTTCTAAGAGTGTGATATTTCTAAAGACTTCGGCATAATCGACTAAAACATAAATATCGAAAGGTAAATGCGTTTTTTCATTTTGAGCATGAATTAGGTAATTAGAGGACGGTATATTGTTAGGCTCTTTTAGGGAGAGTTTACCATTATTACCAATATTAAGTTTATTGAGAGGTTTTAGGATATCTTCTGAGGATATGACGGCATAAATGATTTTTCCTTCGTAATGGACAGATTTAACTAAGTATTCGCTGTTTTTAGTAGTTACATTTTTCCATTTACGGTCACTTATATCACTACGCAATGATTTTAGATTTGATTTTAACAGTAGATAATCTTCATATGGAATATAAAGATTGGAGACATTTATAAAATGATCAGTACTATCGGTTTCTAATAAGAATGTCATATGAGTTTCATTTTGATATTCAAACTCTGCAAAGCTAGTTTGAACTTTTTTGAGATCTTCTTGATAGTCAAGAAACGTTTGTACATGATTTAATTTCTCTAAAGATTCATTATGCGTTATTGTTGAGTACATAAAGCGTTCTACAGAATGCAATTTCTCATTAACAGAGTCAGCATAAATTTCAATTGAACTACGTAGGTGTACTATATTTTGGTTTTTAATAAAATTTCTGGTTATGTTACTCATAGCAATATTGATTAAAATATTTATCAATAGTAGTACAAGTAGGAGTTTAAAGAAAAAATGAATAGAATGTTTTTTTGATAAGTCGTGATTTAATTTCATATACTAGTCTCCTATTAAAATTATAGCACTTTGAAAATATGATATCATGTAACAAAACAGATATGTTTTATGAAGATGTCGGAAAAGTAATAGTTCTTAAAATTAAAAAACTGAAAAATTGATGAACCTAGTCCAAAAAGTTATATTCAGGGAATTCTTTATGGTGTAAAATAATCGTAGAAAGTCAGATAGGAGGAAAAAAATGAAAGTAGCATCTCAACTTCATAAAATAAAATTAAAGCATAGTATTCCGTTATACATATTACTTTTTCCTTCAATATTGCTATTAATTTTATTTTCCTATATTCCCATGTTGGGATTAATTATTGCATTTAAAGACTACTCACCAGCCAATGGTATTTTTGCTAGTCAGTGGGTAGGATTTAAGTACTTTACTCAATTTTTCTCATCATTCCAATTCGGGACAACTATGTTCAATACATTAAAAATTTCACTTTATAGTATTGTAGTAGGATTCCCCTTGCCTATTATACTAGCTATCATTAGTAATCAGTTAAGAGTTGGGAAATTTAGAAAAATATTTCAAGTAACAACTTACTTACCCCATTTTATCTCTACAATGGTTATGTGTGGGATGATTATCTTATTTTTATCTCCTACTAGCGGTTTGTTAGCGAATGTATTTAAGTCTGTTGGAATTACTATTCCAGATTTTTTATCAAAACCTACTAATTTTGCAGGTGTTTATGTTTGGAGTGATGTATGGCAACATATTGGTTGGGATAGTATTATTTATCTAGCAGCCCTTTCTGCAATTGATCCTACATATTATGAAGCTGCAACTATGGATGGTGCCTCTAGGTTACAAAAAATTCGGCATATAGAATTACCATTACTTTTGCCGACTGCTATGATTTTACTAATATTAAGAGCAGGTAGTTTATTAAGTGTAGGGTTTGAGAAAGTGTTACTATTACAGAATCCTCTTAATTTAGCAGGAAGTGAGATAATTTCGACCTATGTTTATAAAGTTGGTATGGTGAACTTTCAGTATAGTTATTCGACAGCTATAGGGTTATTTAACACGGTAGTCAATCTAATAATTTTGTTATCTGTTAACTGGTTCTCAAAAAGATATACTAGAACGGGTCTTTTTTAAAGGAAGGAGTGCTTAAAGTGAGATGGTTTCATAAATCAAGAAAAACAAACTCTGAATTATTATTTGATATAGTTACCTATGGTTTAGCAATTTTCCTTATCCTGTTAATTGTTTATCCGTTATGGTTTGTAGTGATTGCATCTTTTAGCAATCCTTCAGATGTTGCAAATGGGAAGGTATGGTTTATTCCTAGAGAATGGAAATTAGATGGATATTTACGTCTTATTCAACAACCTTTATTTTTGCGTAGCTATCTAAATACCATTTTATATACTGTTGTTGGTACCTTAGTTGCTTTAGTAGTCAATATTCCAGCTGGTTATGCTTTATCTAGAAAAGAATTAGTTGGTAGAAAATGGATGAGTATTCTATACATAATCCCTATGTTCGTATCAGGTGGCTTGATTCCTACCTACTTAACAGTAAAGAATGTTGGCCTAATTGATACATTTTGGGTAATGGTAATACCTTTTGCGGTTTCATCATACAATATTATTGTTGCTAGAACTTTCTTTAATAATAGTATTCCAGACGGGATGTGGGAGGCTGCGCAAATTGATGGATGTGGTACAATTCGTTATTTTATTAAGATAGTCGTTCCTTTATCAAAAGCTATTATAGCAGTTATTGGACTTTGGACTGCAGTTGGTATTTGGAATTCGTGGTTTAATGCTTTAATTTATTTAACGAATGAAAATTTACAACCATTGCAATTAATTTTACGACGTTTACTAATTAGTAATCAAATGTTACAATCGCAAGCAACAGGAGAAGTGGCATCAGATCTTCGTATCAAAGCTGATATGATGAAATATGCAGCAATTGTTATTTCAACCGCTCCGATAATGTTGCTATATCCCTTTGTTCAAAAATATTTTAATCAAGGCGTAATGATTGGCGCGTTGAAAGAATAGGAGAAAAACATGAAAAATAAATCATTTACATATTTGTTCTTAGGAACAGTTACACTTGCTGGCTTAACAGCCTGTGCAAATTCTAATAATGCGAATAAGGACGATAAGTCTGGAGAAGATTCTTATAAAATCACAACGGTTCGTTGGTCTGACTGGGGGGAAGATTATCATAAAGGTTTTCTAACTGATTCTGCCAAAGAATCAGGTATCGATGTTAAATGGGACACACTTGTAGCTGCAGATTGGGCAGATAAGAAATCTGTGTTGGTTGCTAGCGGAGATTTACCAGATGCATTTTTGGGTTCAAATGCTTTTACAGATTCAGAAATTGCTCAGAACCAATCTCTATTTATCCCGTTGGAAGATTTAATCAAAGAAAATATGCCCAATTTAACTAAGGCTATGGAAAAAGAGCCTAAGATTAAAGCTATGATTACTTCACCAGATGGTCATATCTATAGTCTGCCTAAAAAATTACCGATGCGCCCTACGGTAGCTAATCAGCTATTTATTAATAAAAAGTGGCTGGATAATTTAGGATTAAAGGTTCCAGAAACTTATGATGATTTAGTAAAAGTATTACAAGAATTTAAGGATAAAGATGCGAACGGAAATGGAGACGCTTCTGATGAAATTCCATTTGGAGCAGGAAACTTTGATCCAACATTCTCATATATTCTTCCGTTCAATAATCGTTTAGGGGCAGATAATACATATGAAATGTCTGTAAAGGATGGAAAACCAGTCTACCTTCGTACAGAAGAAAGTTATAAACAAGGGATTGCAGCAATGCACGAATCTTATAAAAAAGGTTTGATTGATCCGGAAATCTTTACAGAAGATACCTCTATGAGTGTAGCAAAACGTATGGATAAGGGAGTATCTAGAGTAGGTGTTTCTAGTGGTTGGACAGCAGATGCAACGTTTGGCTTACATTCAAGTGAATATATTGCTCTACCTGCTTTAAAAGGTATGGATGGTAAACAATATGTCTTTTCTGATCCAGATCATTACAACTATGGTCGAAATGAAATTTTGATTACAAATAAGAGCAAAAACCCTGCTAAATTATTGAAATGGTTGGATAAATTATATACAGATGAAGCAAGTATTCAGAATTTCTATGGATCATTTGGAATAGCTACTGAAAAGAATGGTGATAAGTTTAAAGTGTTACCTCCTAAAGATGGTAAATCAGCTGATGAATGGGCATGGATTAATTCACTTCGAGATTTTGGTCCTAAATACGTAAGCGATGATATCAATAGTCGCGTAGAAATCGATCAAACACAAGGTGATGGATTGAAATTGAAGATGGACCAAGATTTGAAACAATTTGCGTTGCCAGCTTACCCTAATGTGATTTATTCACAAGAAGAGCTTAACAAATTATCATCAATCTATGTGAGTATTGAATCTTATGTCAAACAACAAGCATCTAAATGGGTAGTTGAAGGTGGCATAGAAAAAGAATGGGACTCATACAAAGAAACTCTTAAGAATATGGGATTGGACGAATTTATGAAGATTCAACAGGAAGCATATAATCGTTACCAAAAAGAAGTCAAAGAGTAATATTTTATATGAACTCTTGGTTGTATGAACAAGGGACTAGCTAATTATAGGAAGCGAGACTGATAATATCAAATTATCTCGCTTCCTTTATTCTAATTTTTAAAGAAATTTGAAAATGTTTTTTTAAATAATTTAGGTAATATTTTTGTGCAACTGACATTCTAAAATATAGAGTTAAGACGATTGATTTTATGGAGATATCTATTATGCAAAAATTATTTTCATTAGATGGAAAAGTGGTTAGAATTTTAACTTTTCTTACAGATTTAATTATTTTAAATACTCTATTTATTGTTAGTTGTATTCCAATAGTTACAATTGGGGCATCACTAACTTCTCTTACGACAATGTGGTATCGTATTTTAAAAGGTAAAGATACCGATATTACTTATCATTATTTTCGTATCTTTAGACAAAATTTTAAACAATCAACTTTTATTTGGTTGTTTATCCTCCTAATAGAATTACTTTTATATGTGAACTATTGTCTTTGGGGCTATTCAAGTTTATTTTCAGAGTATAGTTTATTGTTAGTGTTGCCCTTTTTATTTGTTATAATACTTTTTATGAGTGTTGTTTATCCCTATATTGGTCTATTTAAAGATAATCTAAAAAATAGTATTGTAAATAGCGTATTAATTTGTATTTTAAATCCAATGCAAGCTATCATTTTGGTTTTATTTAATATTTCTGTACTGTATATGAGTTTTAGTAGTCCAGAACGAGTTTTAACAGCTATTTACGTATTTACATTTGGAGGATTTGCTTTTTGTGGATTGATGAATGTAATGGTGACGAATAAAATGTTTGATAAAGTAAAGAGATTTAATAAAAGGAGGGAAACAAATTGAAAATTTTTAAGGGAGAGTTTTATCGAATCTCTGTATTAACAGACAAGCTAGTAAGGTTAGAATACTCTCAAACTGGAAGTTTTGAGGATAGAACGACACAACTTATCTATAATAGAGATTTTGGCCAAGTTTCGTTAGATTATATCGAGACATCAAACGTACTAGATATTATGACGGACTATTTTCATTTGCACTTTAATAAAGGAGAATTTAACGCCGAAAATTTATTTATAGAATTAAAAGGAAATTTTGCCGTATATGGTAGTCGCTGGTATTTTGGTGAATCTATTGAAACGTTAAAAGGAACAGCTCGGACTCTGGATGAGGCAGATGGAGCCATCCCATTAGAAGATGGAATTATTAGTCGAAATGGTATAGCCTTATTGGATGATTCTAAAGGATTTATTTGGGATGAGCAGTCTGGTTATATTGAGAGAGAAAATCAAATTGACCTGTATTTCTTTGCCTATGGGCATGATTATAGAGGAGCAATCAGAGACTTTTACCATTTGACTGGTTCAACACCCTTGTTGCCAAGATATGCTTTAGGTAATTGGTGGAGTAGGTATTGGCCTTATACGTCGGATGAATACTTGGATTTAATAGACAGATTTGAAACAGAGAAAATTCCATTATCTATCGGTGTTTTAGATATGGATTGGCATATCACTGAAATTCCAGCCCGTTTTGGAAGTGGGTGGACAGGATATAGTTGGAATAGAAACTTAATACCTAATCCAGAACAGTTATTGCAACAACTTCATGATAGAAAGTTAAAACTCTCCTTAAATGTCCATCCTGCTGATGGTATACGGGCTTATGAAGAAGCTTATCCTCAAGTCGCAAAACGATTAGGGTTAAATGTAGAATTAGAGGAACCTGCTATTTTTGATTTTTTTAATCCATCTTTTAGAGAATCCTACTTTAAAGATGTTCATTATGAGCTAGAAAAGCAGGGAGTAGATTTTTGGTGGATTGACTGGCAACAGGGGACTCAAGGCATGTTGGATCCACTGTGGCTTTTAAACCATTATCATTATCAGGATAGTTGTAAAAATGCAGAAGGTGGCTTGATTTTATCAAGATATGCAGGTCCTGGTAGTCATCGCTACCCTGTTGGTTTTTCAGGGGATACTATTATTAGTTGGAATTCCTTAAGATTTCAACCTTATTTTACAGCGACAGCATCTAATATCGGTTATAGTTGGTGGAGCCATGATATCGGTGGACACATGCAGGGAGATTATGACGAAGAGCTACAAACCAGATGGCTACAGTTTGGCGTTTTTAGTCCGATTACTCGTTTACATAGTTCTAGAAGTCCCTTTAATAGTAAAGAACCTTGGTTTTTTTCAGAAACAACATCTGAGATTATGAAGAAATACCTTCGTTTGAGACATCAGATGATTCCATATCTATATACCATGAATGTAAAGACACATGAAGAAGGTTCCCCATTAATTAGTCCAATGTATTATTTCTACCCAGAGAATGATGAGAGCTATAATGTTCCAAATCAATACTTTTTTGGAACAGAACTGATGGTGGCTCCCATTGTAGAAAAGATGGATTTGGCATTCCAATCTGCAAAAGTGGATGTATGGTTTCCTGAAGGTGAATGGTATGACTTCTTTTCAGAGAAAAAATATACAGGTGGTGTGAAGTTGAGTGTTTATAGAGACATTTCGACTATACCTGTGTTTGCAAAAAGTGGTGCAATCATTCCCTTGGTTGGTTCTGAGATAGATATGGGTGTTGATTTACCTGAAGTTGTAGATTGGTATGTATTCCCAGGAAAACAACATTCTTTTGAAATGATTGAAGATCAAAATGGTCAAAGATATAAAACAAGATTATCAATCGACTGGGAAATGGGAATGGTAGAGTTAGCATTACAAGGAGATTCTAGTATCCTTCCAAGCAATAGAATTCATAGAATTCATTTTAAAGGAACGAATGTGTCTATCATTGAATTGCCAAATAAGAATACTACAGCTAGATTTGAATGTAAAGATAATAAAACAACATCCCTAAATGACGAAGTTTTTAGACTACTAAAGACGGCTTCTCTTCCATATGAATTAAAAGATAGATTGTTAAATGAATTCATCAATGCTAAAAATTCTCATGAGTTAATGAATATCTTGCATCATCAGGATAAGGAATTGAGAGGCCGTTTGTTGGAAATAATATTTACTAGCCAAAACTAATTGAGACATTTCGTACACAATTTCTATTATTTAATGTGTAACAGTTTTACATCTCTATGCTTATTGGCTTGTATTTTAGTAATTGCAAGTTTGGCATAGGGATGTTTTTGTTTACTGAAGAGGAAAGGATAAGTATGTTTCAAGTTTTGAAACATTTTTAAACGAAACAAGAGCAAATTTTTAAAGGTGATTTTTCAAAGTAACTTCCACTTGCCTGACCGAAGTGGAAGTTAGTCTGAAACGGATTTTTATGGCGGAATTAAGTATGAGACGTGTGATTTTTTCAGAAAATTTTCTAAAAAAACAGGATTTGTTTGACATTTATTTGAAAATTCTGTAAAATGAATTATTATATCGTTCAAGGAGAATATATATGGAAAAACAGAAAACATTTTTTGGACATCCTATGGGCTTGTCCACCCTCTTCTTTACAGAGATGTGGGAACGCTTTTCTTACTATGGGATGCGAGCTATCCTACTTTACTATATGTACTATAGTGTGCAAGATGGTGGGTTGGGGATGGATAAGACCACGGCTGCATCGATTATGGCGATTTATGGCTCGCTGGTATTTTTGTCCTCGGTTATCGGTGGTTTTGTCAGTGACCGTATTTTAGGAAGTCGTAAGACTGTCTTTTACGGTGGGATTCTGATTATGCTAGGGCATATTGCTTTGGCAACACCTTTTGGACAAGTGGCTCTCTATCTTTCTATTGCCTTGATTATCTTTGGTACTGGATTTTTAAAACCCAATATCTCAGATATGGTGGGGGGAATTTATGAGAAAGAGGATGATAGACGGGATGCAGGTTTTAGTATCTTTGTCTTTGGTATTAACTTAGGTGCCTTCGTTGCCCCTTATTTAGTAGGTTATCTAGGTCAGGAAGTCAATTTCCATCTAGGTTTCTCATTAGCTGCCGTTGGGATGTTCTTTGGTTTGGTGAAGTATGTTTTAGATGGGAAGAAATATCTGCCTGAATCAAGTCTTTACCCCACTGATCCACTTTCACAGAAGGACCAGCAGACCTTGATTAAACGCTTGCTGATTACACTTGTCATGGTTATTCTGGTGATTATAGGCTTAGTCTTTGCTCACCAATTTAACGTGGATATGATTGTTAATATCTTTACAATAATTGCGGTAATCATTCCAATCTACTATTTCTTCAAAATTTTATCTAGTCAGAAAATAACTGCCACTGAGAGATCTCGAGTATTTGCCTACATTCCTCTATTTATCGCTGGGGTACTATTCTGGTCTATTGAGGAGCAGGGTTCTGTTGTTCTCGCTCTATTTGCGGATGATCAGACTCGACTTTACTTTAATGTATTTGGGAATCAGATTCATTTCCCATCTAGCTTTTTCCAAAGTATTAATCCACTTTTCATTATGATTTATGTGCCGATTTTTGCATGGTTGTGGGGGAAAATGGGTAAAAAGCAACCGTCCTCTTCTAAGAAATTTGCTTACGGTTTATTAGCGGCAGGTTTGTCCTTCTTGTGGATGATGTTACCAGGGATGCTCTTTGGGACAGATGTTAAGGTCAGTCCTTTCTGGTTGATTATGAGTTGGGCTATTGTGATTGTGGGGGAAATGTTGATTTCGCCTATTGGTCTATCAGTCACTACTAAGCTGGCACCAAAATCCTTCCAAGCACAAATGATGTCTATCTGGTTCTTGAGTAATGCTGCTGCCCAAGCTATCAATGCTCAAATTGTAAAATTTTATACAAGCGAAACTGAAGTGGCTTACTATGGAATTGTTGGAGGAATTACGATTGTATTCAGTATTATCTTATTCTTCTACGTTCCACGTATTGAAAAACTAATGTCTGGTATCAAATAGAGAAAAACTGGAATTTCTGTAGGGATTTTAAAAGTTAGAGCAATTATTTATTCAAAGGATTTAGTACTGTATGGTGCAGGGCTAGGTCCTTTTAGTTTGATTAATACTCTTCGAAAATCAAATTCAAACCGCGTCAACGTCGCCTTGCCGTATATATGTGACTAACTTCGTCAGTCTTATCTACAACCTCAAAACAGTGTTTTGAGCAACCTGCGGCTAGTTTCCTAGTTTGCTCTTTGATTTTCATTGAGTATAAAACTCATGATGTTTCTGATATTCCTAGTAGACATTTGTTCACTTTTTTTGTATAATAAAACTAAACCATATTGGTTGAACTTTAAAAATATGGCTTCAAGCATCGATTAGTCTTTCTAAGAGAGATAATGTCCATTAAATCATCATAATAGGAGGTGAAGTATGTATCAGCCAGAAAAATTAAAGGCTCGGAGGAAAGAGTTAAAACTGACACAGAAGGAAATTGCAGAGCAACTTGGGATTAGCTTTCAGGCTTACTCAGCTTGGGAACGTGGGGTCAAGGAACCGTCCAAGGAGAAGGTGTTCCAGCTAGAGAATATTTTAAAAGTACCCAAAGGATATTTTACTCAGATCGAGATTGTCCGTCTCTACCATAGCCTCTCCAAGCAAGGGCAGGAGAAGGTTGTTCTCTATGCTCGCAACCTATCTCAAGAGGAGCAAGCTCAGAAAGTGACAGCTATGCCAGAGCGCCTCTACGAGTACCGTGTTTATGAACGCATGTCAGCAGGGATTGGGGCTTCAGTCTACGATGATCAGAATTTTGATACGGTTTACTTTAATGAGGAGTTGGCTCATGATTTTGCGTCCTGGGTGTCTGGGGACTCCATGGAACCTAAATACCAAAATTGTTCAGTGGCACTGATTCGAGAGACAGGATTTGACTATGACGGGGCGGTTTATGCGGTGGTTTGTAACAACCAAACCTATATCAAACGGGTTTATCGGGAGGAAGATGGCCTGCGTCTAGTATCAATCAATCCTAAATACAAGGACATTTTCATTTCCTATGAGGAAGATCCTCGGATTGTAGGGATTATCGTTGGAAACTTTGTGCCAATGGAGGGCTAGCCTATGGGCTACTTTGATTATTCCAGAGAGCCCAAAAGTGACATTGCCTTTGTTGATATGAAATCTTTTTATGCTAGTGTCGAGTGTGTGAAACGGGGGTTGCATCCGCTGAAGACTTCGCTTTGTGTCATGAGCCGAGCGGATAATTCGACTGGCCTTATCCTAGCTTCCTCTCCCATGTTTAAGAAGATTTTTGGCAAGTCTAATGTTGGTCGGGCCTATGATCTGCCTTTTGATATCAAAACGCGCAAATTTTCTTATTACAATGCTCGAAAACAAGGGTTGCCTACTGATTCAGATTATGTTCGCTACATTGAAGATTGGGCTCAAGTGACCTTGATTGTGCCTCCTAGGATGGATGAGTACATAGCGGTCAATATGGAAATCCAGCGAATCTTTCAAAACTATGGCAGTCCAGATGATATTTATCCTTACTCTATCGATGAGGGCTTTATTGACCTAACTAGTTCGCTCAACTATTTTATCCCAGATAAGAGTCTCTCTCGCAAAGACAAGCTGGATATGCTTTCTGCTCGTATTCAGAGGGATATTTGGAGGCAGACAGGGATCTACTCTACAGTAGGCATGTCCAATGCCAATCCCTTACTGGCCAAGTTGGCTCTGGATAATGAGGCTAAGCACACTCGGACCATGAGGGCTAACTGGTCTTACCAGGATGTGGAAGAGAAGGTCTGGGCCATTCCCCAGATGACAGACTTTTGGGGTATTGGCAGGCGGATGGAGAAACGCTTGCATGCTCTGGGAATTTTTTCCATCAAGGAATTGGCAACCAGCAATCCCGACCAGCTAAAGAAAGTTCTGGGTCAGGCTGGCTTGCGTTTGTGGTTTCATGCTAACGGGATTGATGAAAGTAATGTTCATAAGCCCTATAAAGCCAAATCCAAGGGCTTGGGGAATTCTCAAATTTTGCCGAAAGATTACGTGAAGCTACGAGATATTGAAATTATTCTCCGGGAAATGGCTGAGCAGGTAGCTATTAGACTAAGAAGGGCGGGTAAGAAAACAACTCTTGTTTCTATCTATGTCGGTTTCTCTAAACAGGAGGTCAGGCCGTCTATTCACACACAAATGAAGGTCGAGCCTACCAATAATACATCTGTCTTAACGGATTATGTTTTGAAGTTATTTCATAACAAATATACTTCAGGAGCGGTCAGAAGTGTCGGAGTAAACTATGCAGGCTTTGTAGACGAGTCCTTTGGTTTGATTTCCCTTTTTGATGATATTGACAAGTTAGAAAAAGAAGAAAGGCTCCAGACGGCCATTGACTCTATTCGGGAACAATTTGGTTTCACTTCCCTTTTAAGAGCAAATGCACTGGAAGAAGCCTCTAGGAGTCTTGCCAGAAGCAAGCTGATTGGGGGACATTCTGCTGGAGGATTAGATGGATTACAATGATTGATCGTTCTTATTTACCCTTTCAATCCGCGCGAGATTATCAAGATCCAGGGATGCAGAAGTGGATGGGCTTTTATCTTTCAGAACACACCAGTTCGCTTAGTGAAGAAAAAAATCGTGTTGATTTTTCGACGGATTTGACCCCAGTTGAGAAGTTACACTTGCTTTCTCAGCTTTATGTTGGCCAACTGAAGGGAAGTTTTGTGGTCAAGGAAAAGAAGCAGAAAACCACGATCATAGGTGAAGTGAGCGAATTATCACCTCAAACTCTATCTATTAGGACAAACGAGGGATATAGGTTGATAGAGGTTGCAGATATCCTAGAAATTCGGCTGTGGGAGGAGGGAGTTTATGACTAGAAAAGAGCTGTATGAAAACAAACTGCAGATGGATTACTTTTCAGATAACTATATTTGTTTTGAAGAGGATTTTCAAAAATACTCTGCCATGAACGTACCCTTGACTTTCTTGATTGATGACATCCTACGAACCATGGCAATGAATCAGAAGAACTACTTTGTCTTAAACAAGGAAAATACTAAGGATGGGCGGGAGCATCGCTTTTATTTTAGGGTAGTAACGGAAAAAGAGTGTCCTAGAAATAGAACCTATGTATATGCTGGGGTTAAAAATAGTAGTCAGTAGAGGCTTATCTGCTGTAAAATGTATCATTTTTATAACACTTCATGTTTCATATCATGGGGTGTTTTTCTTTTTAAGTCAAAGCCAATCAAAAAATCTCACTATTCATTAGGCTGAAGGAGACCTAATCATAGTGAGATTGTGAATTATAGTAGATTTTGTATGGTCTCTTCAATTTGTTTTGGGTCTGTTTTTGAAGAGAAGCGTTCAACGACTTGTCCGTCTCGACTGATGAGAAATTTAGCGAAATTCCATTCGATTCGTTTTCCTAGTGGGCCAGATTTTTGATCTTTTAGCCACACATAGAGGGGATCTGCTTCCTTACCGTTGACCTTAATCTTGGCAAAACGTGGGAAGCTGGTTTGATAATGTAGGCTACAGAAGGCGTTGATTTCCTCTTCGCTGCCTGGTGCTTGTCCCATAAACTGGTTGCAAGGGAAGTCTAAAATCTCAAAACCTTGTTCTTGATAGCGATCATAGAGTTCTTGAAGTCCTTGGTACTGGGGCGTTAAACCACATCCAGTAGCAGTGTTGACAACCAAGATAACCTTACCACGATAGGTCTCTAGTGGAGTTTCTTGATGGTCTTGGTTCAAGACTGAAAAATCGTATAGTGAAGTCATTGCTTGCTTTTCTCCTTCTGTTTGGTGTTTTTAGGAGTTTTCTCCTCCTGTAGGGATAGAAAGCCGTAGGTCAGGGTTCCAAAAATGCTACCGATAATCAGGCCATACATCAGGAAAGGACCACTTTTATCGAATTGCAAGAGCAATTTTACAAAATCTGAAAGGGACATCTGCTGAACGAAGACTTTATGAAAGATGAGTAAGGTAAAGAAGCCAATCTGAATACCGATAAACACAATCCAGCTTCGGAATTTGATTTGGGCTTTGCTGTAGGTTTTGAGGATGATTTCTGATTTGTCATCCTTTTCAAGATGAAGCTCTTGGACGGCTTTTTGAGCTTTTATACTCATGAACAAAATGAGTCCAAAATAGATGTAGGGCATAACATTTCGAACAATTTCTATAAAGCTTCCGAACAAAATATAGAATAGGAAGAGAATGAAGGAAGAGTAAAAGATTTGGATCATGGAACGGGCGCAAGCCTTGTAGATAACCTCTTGACGGCATTCATCAAAAGGCCCTTGGATATGAAAGAAATTTCGAAGTAGGCGAGTTGTTAAGTCTTCTTTTTTCATGGGTGATTTCTCCTAAATGAACGATGCTATTTTGTTTCTTTTACGAATTGATAGAGATAATAAAGATAAGTAATAGAAGAAAGGATAGCGATAGTTAGCAGTATATAATATTTCCAATTGCTTGAAATGAGCGTCAGTTGTGGTAAGGATAGAATCATAAAGATTAGTGCTAAGTTGAGTATGCGCGTTTTTTGGGAGTCAATCTTTAGATAAGTCAGTCCTTTGTTAAGGGCTGGAATAAAGACTAGCCCGAGGAATATCTCGCTGATTGGCAAGTTCCCTGAAACGATGATGAAGATGAGCAGTGAAGCAAACAAAAGATGATAGGTAAGTAAAGTTACTAGTGATTTCATAGGTACCTCCTAATCCTGGTCTTTTTTAGCTCTTGCAATACGAAGTGAGTCGACAATATGTATCATCACTCCGAAAAAGAAAGCTCCCAGTATAGTTTTAAAAATATGTTTTGTATTTAGAAGAGAAGTGATAAAATTTGGATTTTCACTTGTTAGGGTATCAATGAGTGGAATTATAAAAAATATCACTGTTCCATAAATCGAACCTGCTTTCAGACCATGATGACGTAACTGTTTCTTTTCTTTTTTCATGAGTTTCCTCCTAATCATTATCCTGATCTTTCTTGGCTTTTGCAATGCGACGGGAGATGAGAATCTGTATAACCACTCCGAAAAAGACAGACTGGAGGGTGCTTGAAAAAATATTTTTAAAAGCAAGAAGTGACTGAAGATAGTCCTGACTCTCACCTAGCAGTATATGGAGAAGAGGGGTTGTAAAAAAACTCATTAATCCATAGACTATTCCAGCTTTCAGACCTGGGTAATGTAGTTGCTTACTTTCTTTCTTACTTAGCATATCTGGTTCAATAGTTGTAATCCCTGTTTTTTGCATTTGGTAGGTGAGATATCCAGCAACGATGAGGGCAATCACTAAAATTAGAGGAGGATAGACTAGAGCCACTAGTTGAGGATATTTATAGGCCAGAACGAGCGGAATAAGATTGCCGAAAATCATCAGATAAAAGAGGAAGATAAAGACTTGATTGCCGATACGATCAGCCTCGCGTCGTTTGTATTCGTCAAGTGGATCAGAAATACCGTATGTGCGTTTGATGAGTTTTTCAGTGAAGGTTTCTTTTTTCATGAGTTTGCTCCTTTTTTAAAAATTATCCTCCCAAAAGAGACTGTTGAGGTCAGTTTGGAGGCTACGAGCGAGATTGAGACAGAGTTCCAGGGTTGGATTGTACTTGTCGTTTTCAATCATATTGATGGTTTGTCTCGAGACACCGATATCCTTGGCTAGCTCGAGCTGGGAAATACCCAGTTCCTTACGAAATTCTTTCACACGGTTCATCTGTTCTCCTTTCTGATTTGTGTCGTATATATTTGACTACATTATATTCTTCTATGGAGTTAATGTCAAGCATATTTGACATATTTCTTAAAGAAATCTTACTTGTTTTTGACCTATTTGTCTGACTAGTGCAAGCTAGTCGGATTTGTGGTAAAATAGATAAGATATGACAAAAGAATTTCATCATGTAACGGTCTTACTCCACGAAACGATTGATATGCTCGACGTAAAGCCTGACGGTATCTACGTTGATGCGACCTTGGGTGGAGCGGGCCATAGCGAATATTTATTAAGTAAATTAAGTGAAAAAGGACATCTCTATGCCTTTGACCAGGACCAGAATGCCATCGACAATGCGCAAGAACGCTTGGCACCCTATATCGAAAAAGGGATGGTAACCTTTATCAAGGATAATTTCCGTCATTTACAGGCACGTTTGCGCGAAGCTGGTGTTCAGGAAATTGATGGAATTTGTTATGACTTGGGAGTCTCTAGTCCTCAGCTGGACCAGCGTGAGCGCGGTTTTTCTTATAAAAAGGATGCGCCATTGGACATGCGCATGAATCAGGATGCTAGTCTGACAGCCTATGAAGTGGTGAACAATTATGACTATCATGACTTGGTTCGTATTTTCTTCAAGTATGGCGAGGACAAATTCTCTAAACAGATTGCGCGTAAGATTGAGCAAGCTCGAGAAGTCAAGCCTATCGAGACTACGACTGAGTTAGCAGAGATTATCAAGTCGGCCAAACCTGCCAAGGAACTTAAGAAGAAGGGGCATCCTGCTAAGCAGATTTTCCAGGCTATTCGAATTGAAGTCAATGATGAGTTGGGAGCGGCAGATGAATCTATCCAGCAGGCTATGGAGATGTTGGCTCTAGATGGTAGAATTTCAGTGATTACCTTTCATTCCTTGGAAGACCGCTTGACCAAGCAATTGTTCAAGGAAGCTTCAACAGTGGAAGTTCCAAAAGGTTTGCCCTTCATCCCAGATGACCTCAAGCCCAAGATAGAATTGGTATCCCGTAAGCCAATCTTGCCAAGTGCAGAAGAATTAGAAGCCAATAACCGCTCGCACTCAGCCAAGTTGCGCGTGGCCAGAAAAATTCACAAGTAAGAGGAAAAAATGGTAGATAAAAAAGAAACAACCAGTCAATTCTTGCAGAGTCGTATAAAAAAATTCTCCCGTGTGGAGAAGGCTTTTTATCTTTCCATTGCGTTTACAGCTCTCGTTTTGGCGCTTAGTATTATCTTTATGCAGACCCGACTCCTACAAGTACAGAATGATCTGACAAAAATCAATGCGCAGATAGAGGAGAAGAAGACAGAGTTGGATGATGCCAAACAAGAGGTAAATGAATTGTTGAGGGCAGAACGCTTGAAAGAAATCGCAAATTCTAAGGACTTAAAATTGAATAACGAGAATATTCGATCAGCGGAGTAAGATATGAAGTGGACAAAAAAAATAACCCGATTTGCGATTAGAAACCGTAAATCTCCAGCAGAAAACCGTAAAATAGTGGGGAAGTACATCAGCTTGTTAGCTGTCGTACTTTTCGCTGTCTTTTTGGTCAATTTTGCTGTTATTATCGGGAGTGGTAGTAAATTTGGAACAGATCTAGTCAAAGAGGCTAAGAAAGTTCACCAAACAACCCGAACAGTTCCTGCCAAGCGTGGAACTATCTATGACCGAAATGGAGTGCCTATCGCAGAAGATGCGACCTCTTATAATGTCTATGCTGTTATTGACAAAAAATACAAGTCAGCAACGGGAAAAATTCTTTATGTAGAGGATTCGCAGTTTAATAAGGTAGCAGAAATTTTCCATAAGTATTTGGATATGGATGAGGCTTATGTGAAAGAGCAACTGGCTCAACCAAATCTGACCCAGGTTTCCTTTGGTGCAAAAGGAAATGGGATTACATATGCCAATATGATGGCTATTAAAAAAGATTTGAAAGATGCTAGTGTGGAAGGGATTGACTTTACAACTAGCCCTAACAGAAGCTATCCAAATGGACAATTTGCTTCTAGCTTTATTGGCTTAGCCCAACTTCATGAAAATGAGGATGGTAGTAAGAGTTTGTTAGGGACTTCTGGTTTGGAGAGTTCTTTAAATACCATTCTTGCTGGGACAGACGGTATTATTACCTATGAAAAAGACCGTGTAGGAAATATCGTACCAGGTACAGAACTGGTATCGCAACAAACTGTGGATGGCAAGGATGTTTATACAACATTGTCTAGTCCGCTACAATCTTTCATGGAAACTCAGATGGATGCCTTTCTAGAAAAAGTAAAAGGTAAGTATATGACCGCGACCTTGGTCAGTGCAAAGACCGGTGAAATCCTCGCTACCACCCAACGACCTACCTTTAATGCAGATACTAAAGAAGGAATCACTGAGGACTTTGTTTGGCGTGATATTCTTTATCAAAGTAACTATGAACCAGGATCAGCCATGAAGGTTATGACGTTAGCTTCTTCTATTGATAATAATACCTTCCCAAGTGGAGAATACTTCAATAGCAGTGAATTCAAAATAGCGGATGCGACGACTCGAGATTGGGATGTTAATGAAGGTTTGACTACTGGTGGGATGATGACTTTCTTACAAGGTTTCGCTCACTCCAGTAATGTTGGAATGAGTCTACTTGAACAAAAAATGGGAGATGCTACTTGGTTGGATTATCTAAAACGCTTTAAATTTGGGGTTCCAACTCGCTTTGGCTTGACAGATGAATACGCTGGTCAACTTCCAGCTGATAATATTGTTAGTATTGCTCAAAGCTCATTTGGGCAAGGAATTTCAGTGACACAAACACAAATGCTTCGTGCCTTTACAGCTATTGCTAATGATGGAGTTATGCTGGAGCCAAAATTTATAAGTGCTATTTATGATACTAACAATCAGTCTGTACGTAAGTCACAAAAAGAAATAGTAGGAAATCCTGTTTCCAAAGAGGCAGCAAGCACAACTCGAAATCACATGATCTTAGTTGGGACGGACCCTCTATATGGAACTATGTATAATCACTACACAGGAAAGCCAATTATAACAGTTCCTGGACAAAATGTAGCAGTTAAATCCGGTACGGCTCAAATCGCTGATGAGAAAAATGGAGGATACTTGGTTGGTTCTACCAATTATATTTTCTCAGCTGTGACTATGAATCCTGCTGAAAATCCTGATTTTATCTTGTATGTAACGGTTCAACAGCCTGAGCATTATTCAGGTATCCAGTTGGGAGAATTTGCCAATCCTATTTTGGAAAGGGCAGTGGCTATGAAAGATTCCCTTAACCTGCAATCTACCGCTAAAACGTTAGATCAGGTAACCAATCAAAGCGCTTATGCCATGCCTAGCATCAAGGACATTTCACCTGGCGATTTGGCGGAAGCCTTACGTCGCAATATTGTGCAACCAATCGTTGTAGGAACAGGAACAAAGATTAAAGAATCATCTGTAGAAGAAGGAACCAATCTTGCTCCTAACCAGCAAGTTCTCCTCTTATCTGATAAAGCAGAGGAAGTTCCAGATATGTATGGTTGGACAAAAGCAACCGCAGAAGCTTTTTCTAAGTGGTTAAATATAGAACTTGAATTTGAAGGTTCAGGCTCTACTGTGCAGAAGCAAGATGTTCGTGCTAATACAGCTATTAAGGGCATTAAAAAAATTACATTAACTTTAGGAGACTAATATGTTTATTTCCATCAGTGCTGGAATTGTGACATTTTTACTAACTTTGGTAGGAATTCCGGCCTTTATCCAATTTTATAGAAAGGCGCAAATTACAGGCCAGCAGATGCATGAGGATGTCAAACAGCATCAGGCAAAAGCTGGCACGCCAACTATGGGGGGACTTGTTTTCCTCATTGCTACAGTTGTGGTGAGTTTCCTTCTTGCTCTTTTTGCAAAACAATTGACTAATAATGTAGGAATGATTTTGTTCATCTTGGTCCTTTATGGACTTGTCGGATTTTTGGACGACTTTCTCAAGGTTTTTCGTAAAATCAATGAGGGCCTTAATCCTAAGCAAAAATTAGCTCTTCAGCTCCTAGGTGGGGTCGTTTTCTACCTTTTCTATGAGCGTGGGGGAGATATGCTTTCAGTCTTTGGTTACCAAGTGCATCTAGGGATTTTCTATATTCTTTTCGCCCTTTTCTGGCTAGTCGGTTTTTCAAACGCAGTAAACTTGACAGACGGAATTGATGGTCTAGCTAGTATTTCCGTTGTGATTAGCTTGTCTGCCTATGGAGTTATTGCCTATGTGCAAGGTCAGATGGATATTCTTCTAGTGATTCTGGCCATGATTGGTGGTTTGCTCGGGTTCTTTGTCTTTAACCACAAGCCTGCTAAGGTCTTTATGGGAGATGTGGGAAGTTTGGCTCTCGGTGGAATGCTGGCAGCTATCTCTATGGCCCTCCACCAAGAATGGACTCTCTTGATTATCGGAATTATTTATGTCTTTGAAACAACTTCAGTCATGATACAAGTCGGTTATTTCAAAATGACAGGTGGTAAACGTATTTTCCGTATGACACCTGTGCATCACCATTTTGAGCTTGGAGGATTGTCTGGTAAAGGAAATCCTTGGAGCGAGTGGAAGGTTGACTTCTTCTTTTGGGGAGTGGGGCTTCTAGCAAGTCTCCTAACCCTAGCAATTTTATATTTGATGTAAGAATGGCACCCTGATATTTCAGGGTGTTTTTGCTTTTTAAAAAATATTGGTCAATTAAAGTCAAAATCCTTGACCTTTTCTGACTAATGTAGTATATTATGAACGTAAGGTAAATGAAAGCCTTACTAGAACACTTATTTAAAGTAAAATAGAAAGAGGTGGGGTCTATGTTTAATCTAGAAATCTTTAGAAGTAAAGATAGTCTACTCCTGCTTGAAAAAGAAAAACCAGAAATAGTACGTAGAGTAGCAATCTAGCTAGTCTAAATTTTTTGAAACAAAGGTCAAAGATAGTCAATATCAGTAATAATAAATAACAAAAAGAGGTAAAGAATATGAATAACAACTTTAATAACTTTAACAATATGGATGATTTATTTAATCAATTGATGGGAGGGATGCGAGGCTATAGTTCCGAAAACCGTCGCTACCTAATCAATGGACGTGAAGTGACACCTGAGGAATTTGCTCACTATCGTGCAACTGGTCAATTGCCAGGAAATGCAGAAGCTGATGCACAAATGCCACAACATACGTCAGGTATGAAACAAGACGGTGTCCTTGCTAAACTAGGTCGTAACTTGACAGCAGAGGCGCGTGAGGGCAAATTAGATCCTGTTATCGGACGAAACAAGGAAATTCAAGAAACATCTGAAATCCTTTCACGCCGTACCAAGAACAATCCTGTTTTGGTTGGAGACGCAGGTGTTGGTAAGACAGCAGTTGTCGAAGGTTTGGCACAAGCCATTGTGAACGGTGATGTTCCAGCTGCTATTAAGAACAAGGAAATTATTTCCATTGATATCTCTGGTCTTGAGGCTGGGACTCAATACCGTGGTAGTTTTGAAGAAAACGTTCAAAACTTAGTCAACGAAGTGAAAGAAGCAGGAAATATTATTCTCTTCTTTGATGAAATTCACCAAATTCTTGGTGCTGGTAGCACAGGTGATGGTCAAGGATCTAAAGGTCTTGCTGATATCTTGAAACCAGCTCTTTCTCGTGGAGAATTGACAGTGATTGGGGCAACGACTCAAGATGAATACCGTAATACTATCTTGAAAAATGCAGCCCTTGCTCGTCGTTTCAACGAAGTCAAGGTTAATGCTCCATCTGCTGAAGATACTTTCAAGATTCTTCAAGGAATTCGTGATCTCTATCAACAACACCACAATGTCATCTTGCCAGATGAAGTCTTGAAAGCAGCAGTGGATTATTCTGTTCAGTATATTCCTCAACGTAGCTTGCCAGATAAGGCTATCGACCTTGTCGATGTTACGGCAGCTCACTTGGCGGCACAACATCCTGTAACAGATGTTCATGCTGTTGAACGTGAAATAGAGGTAGAAAAAGACAAGCAAGAAAAAGCAGTTGAGGCAGAAGATTTTGAAGCAGCTTTAAACTATAAAACACGCATCGCAGAATTGGAAAAGAAAATCGAAAACCACACAGAAGATATGAAAGTGACTGCAAGTGTCAACGATGTGGCTGAGTCTGTAGAACGAATGACCGGTATTCCAGTGTCACAAATGGGAGCATCAGACATAGAACGTCTGAAAGATATGGCTCATCGTCTGCAAGATAAGGTAATCGGTCAAGATAAGGCAGTAGAAGCAGTGGCCCGTGCTATCCGTCGTAACCGTGCTGGTTTTGATGAAGGTAATCGCCCAATCGGTAGCTTCCTCTTTGTAGGACCAACTGGGGTTGGTAAGACGGAGCTTGCTAAGCAATTGGCGCTAGATATGTTTGGGACCAAGGACGCAATCATTCGTTTGGATATGTCTGAATACAGTGACCGAACAGCTGTTTCTAAGCTAATTGGTACAACAGCAGGCTATGTGGGTTATGATGACAATAGCAACACCTTAACAGAACGTGTTCGTCGCAATCCATACTCTATCATTCTCTTGGATGAAATTGAGAAGGCTGATCCTCAAGTCATTACCCTTCTCCTCCAAGTCTTGGATGATGGTCGTTTGACGGATGGACAAGGAAATACGGTGAACTTCAAGAACACTGTCATTATTGCGACCTCAAATGCTGGATTTGGTTATGAAGCAAACTTGACAGAAGATGCGGACAAACCAGAATTGATGGACCGTTTGAAACCATTCTTCCGTCCAGAATTCCTCAACCGCTTTAATGCAGTTATTGAGTTCTCACACTTGACTAAGGAAGACCTTTCTAAGATTGTGGACCTTATGTTGGTTGAAGTTAACAAGACGCTTTCTAAGAAAGACATTGACTTGGCAGTGAGCGAAGCTGTTAAAGAATACATGACTGAGGAAGGCTACGATGAAGTCATGGGTGTTCGTCCACTCCGTCGTGTGGTTGAACAACAAATCCGTGACAAAGTCACAGACTTCCACTTGGATAACCTTGATGCTAAACACCTAGAAGCTGACATGGAAGATGGTGTTTTGGTCATTCGTGAAAAAGCCTAAGACAGAATTTTGAGAATAAAAAGAAGGAACCAGCTGAAAAAACTGGTTCCTTTTTTACGTTTAAATCACATGGCGTTCAAAGGCATCATCTGAAATCCCTTGTTCAAGGATGAGTTTTGCCCATTCTTTAGCAGAAAAGAGGCTGTGATCCTTGTAGTTTCCGCAAGATTCGATGGTTGTTCCAGGGACATCTTCCCAAGTAGTAGTCTCAGCGATTTCCTTGAGCGAATCCTTGATAACAGTTGCAATTTCAGCACTGGTGTGACGTCCCCACATAATCATGTGGAAGCCTGTACGGCACCCAAATGGTGAACAGTCAATCATACCGTCAATGCGGGTACGGATGAGTTTGGCTAAGAGGTGCTCAATAGTATGAAGGCCAGCAGTAGGGATAGAGTCTTCGTTTGGTTGCACCAAGCGAATATCATAATTGGAGATGATGTCTCCTTTTGGTCCTGTTTCTTCCCCAATCAAGCGGACATAAGGTGCTTTAACAATAGTGTGGTCAAGTTCAAAACTTTCAACAATAACTTCTTTTGACATGGTAAATCCTTTCAGTTTTCTAATTTCATTATAACACAAAGCTGGCTCCTGAGACAGAGTGAAAACCTCTCCGAGAGTGGAGAGGTTGAAATCGTTATTTACGATACAAGCGGTCGTATTGGTAGTAAGGGTCAAAGGTTACGTTGATACCCAGTTTACGAAGGACATTCTTGTCTTCATCAGTCAAGATGATGGTTGAGTGGGCTTCGCTTCCTTTGAGGTTGCCAAGTTCTTCCATGGCATGCGCAGCGTCAGAATTTTCCGTAGCTGTGATAGCAAGTGCAATCAAGATTTCATTTGAATGCAGGCGTGGATTGCGACTACCTAGATGATCGATTTTAAGACCTTGGATTGGCTTAACAACTTCAGGCTCGATTAGTTTTACTTCTTTAGCGATGTCAGCTGATTTCTTGATGGCGTTGATCAAGGCAGCGGCTGTAGGACCAAAGAGTTCTGAGTTCTTACCAGTGACAATTTCCCCAGTTGGCAATTCAAGGGCTAGGGCTGGTCCGCCAGTTTCTTCAGCTTTTTGGCGGGCAACGACAGCAACCTTACGGTCTGCAGGTGTGATTCCGAGGTCGTTCATAAGCAACTCAATTTTCTTGACAGCAGCTTCGCCAACTTTTTCGGCTTTAAAATCAAGAACAGTCTGATAGTAGCGACGGATGATTTCTTGTTTAGAGGCTTCGATAGCAGCCTCATTATCTGTAATAGCGAAACCAACCATGTTGACACCCATATCTGTCGGAGAAGCGTATGGAGACTCTCCTAGAATGCGTTCCAACATGCGTTTGAGCACTGGGAAAATCTCGATATCACGGTTGTAGTTGACAGTGGTTTCTCCGTAGGTTTGGAG
The DNA here is from genome assembly GCA_018364455.1 of Streptococcus mitis. Lineage (GTDB taxonomy): Bacteria > Bacillota > Bacilli > Lactobacillales > Streptococcaceae > Streptococcus > Streptococcus mitis_BR. The sequence goes on from JAGZLW010000004.1 coordinate 48,442, forward strand.
ATGGAAGGGGTCAATCATGTTGACATCATCAAGGTCAGCTGTGGCAGCCTCGTAGGCCAAGTTAACAGGGTGATGAAGGGGAAGATTCCAAACTGGGAAGGTTTCAAATTTAGCGTAGCCAGACTTGATACCATTGATTTGGTCGTGGTACATATTTGACATACAAGTTGCCAATTTTCCAGAACCAGGTCCAGGAGCGGTTACGACGATCAAGTTGCGACTAGTTTTGATGTAGTCATTTTTTCCCATGCCTTCTGGAGAAATGATGTGATCCATATCCGTCGGATATCCTTTGATTGGATAATGAAGATAAGAATCAATTCCGTTTTTCTCAAGTTGATTGCGGAAGGCATCTGCAGCGGGTTGGCCAGCGTACTGTGTAATGACCACTGAGCCGACAAAAATTCCCAATTCATTGAATTTATCAATCAAACGAAGAACTTCTTGGTCATAAGAAATGCCCAAGTCACCACGTGCTTTGGAATGCTCGATATTACTTGCATTAATAGCAATCACGACCTCAACCTGCTCTTTCAATTCTTGCAAGAGCTTGATTTTATTGTCAGGCTCATAACCAGGAAGAACACGAGCAGCGTGGAAATCTTCTAACATTTTGCCACCAAACTCCAAGTAGAGCTTGCCGTCAAATTGGTTAATGCGCTCCAAAATGTGGTCGCGCTGTAGATTCAAATATTGTTCAGAACTAAAAGCTTGTTTTTTCATTTTTTTACCTCTGACCTCTATTATAATAAAAAATTGGAAGTTAGGAAACTATGGAGTTAAAAAAGGAATCAAAAAGATTAGGCAAACGCTTGCACAAAACTCTGAAAAGCGCTATCATAGACTATAGATTATTAAAATAATGAGGTAAGAAGATGCAAGAAAAGTGGTGGCACAATGCCGTAGTCTATCAAGTTTATCCTAAGAGCTTTATGGATAGCAACGGAGATGGAATTGGTGATTTGCCAGGTATTACCAGTAAGTTAGACTATCTAGCTAAGTTAGGAATTACAGCGATTTGGCTTTCTCCAGTTTATGACAGTCCTATGGATGATAATGGCTATGATATTGCTGATTACCAAGCGATTACAGCTATTTTCGGAACCATGGAGGACATGGACCAACTGATCGCGGAAGCTAAGAAACGTGATATTCGTATCATCATGGACTTGGTGGTCAATCATACCTCAGATGAACATGCTTGGTTTGTTGAGGCATGTGAAAATCCTGATAGCCCTGAGCGAGACTACTATATCTGGCGGGACGAACCCAATGATTTGGAGTCTATCTTTAGTGGGTCTGCTTGGGAATACGATGAAAAGTCAGGTCAATACTATCTTCACTTCTTCAGCAAGAAACAGCCTGATCTCAACTGGGAAAATGAAAAACTTCGCCAGAAAATTTATGAAATGATGAACTTCTGGATTGATAAAGGCATTGGTGGCTTCCGTATGGATGTCATTGACATGATTGGCAAAATTCCTGACGAGAAGGTAGTCAATAATGGTCCTATGCTTCACCCCTATCTCAAGGAAATGAATCAAGCGACCTTTGGAGATAAAGATCTCTTGACAGTAGGGGAGACTTGGGGAGCAACGCCTGAGATTGCTAAGTTCTACTCAGATCCAAAGGGACAAGAATTGTCTATGGTCTTCCAGTTCGAACACATCGGTCTTCAGTATCAGGAAGGGCAACCTAAATGGCACTATCAAAAAGAGCTGAATATCGCTAAGTTAAAAGAAATCTTCAACAAATGGCAGACAGAATTAGGAGTTGAGGACGGATGGAATTCCCTCTTCTGGAACAATCATGACCTTCCTCGTATCGTCTCTATCTGGGGAAATGACCAAGAATATCGCGAAAAATCTGCCAAAGCCTTTGCAATCTTACTTCATCTCATGAGAGGAACTCCTTATATCTACCAAGGTGAGGAGATTGGGATGACCAACTATCCGTTTGAAACATTGGACCAAGTAGAAGATATTGAATCCCTCAACTATGCGCGTGAGGCTCTTGAAAAAGGTGTTCCGATAGAAGAAATCATGGACAGTATCCGTGTCATTGGTCGTGACAATGCCCGTACCCCTATGCAATGGGACGAGAGCAAAAACGCTGGTTTCTCAACAGGTCAACCTTGGTTGGCAGTCAATCCAAACTATCAAGCAATCAACGTTCAAGGAGCGCTGGCAGATCCAGATTCTATTTTCTATACTTATCAGAAGTTGGTCCAAATCCGTAAGGAGAACAGCTGGCTGATTCGAGCTGACTTTGAATTGCTTGATACAACTGACAAGGTCTTCGCCTATATCCGTAAAGATGGGGACCGTCGTTTCTTAGTTGTGGCCAACTTGTCCAATGAAGAGCAAGAATTGACAGTAGAAGGGAAAGTCAAATCTGTTTTGATTGAAAACACCGTGGCTCAAGAAGTTTTTGAAAAACAAATCTTGGCTCCATGGGATGCTTTCTGTGTAGAATTACTATAAATATTTTTTACAGAAAAATTTAAAATTGAAATCGTATAAAAACAAGGGAGGACTGTATGAAAGACAGAAATCCTTTGTTTTTTTATGACTAAAGTTTATAAACTTTCATTCTCAAAATTCAATTAACTTTACAAATTCCCACTATTTTGGTAAAATAAACCTATGTTATAAAAACTAACATAAAGGAGAAAGAAGATGACTACAAAAAAGCGTATCCTTAGTGCAGGCCTGACTGTTGCAGCTGCCTTGCTTTTAACTGCTTGCGGACAATCAAGTTCAGATACAAAAACTTACTCATCAACCTTTAGTGGAAATCCAACTACTTTTAACTACCTATTAGACTATTACGCTGATAATACAGCCATCATTACTAACCTAGTTGATGGCTTGCTTGAAAATGATAACCATGGAAACCTAGTTCCATCTTTGGCAGAAGACTGGTCTGTTTCAAGCGACGGTCTGACTTACACCTATAAACTGAGAAAAGATGCCAAATGGTTCACAGCTGACGGTGAAGAGTATGCCCCAGTCAAGGCACAGGATTTTGTGACAGGGATTAAGTACGCAGTGGACAATAAATCACAGGCCATTGACTTGATACAAAACTCGATCAAGGGCTTGAATGATTATATTACAGGAGCGGATTCTGACTTTTCTAAGGTTGGGGTGAAGGCCATTGACGACCAGACTGTTGAGTATACTTTGGCACGTCCAGAACCCTACTGGAATTCAAAAACAACGAATAGTATTCTTTTCCCAGTCAACGAAGAGTTTCTAAATTCAAAAGGGAAAGATTTTGGTACCCTATCTCCAGATAGCATTCTCTACAGCGGACCTTATTTGTTAAAAGATTTCACATCAAAATCATCGATCGAGTATGTGAAAAATCCGCATTACTATGATCATGATAAAGTATCGATTGAACACGTGAAATTGGCTTACTTTGACGGCTCAGACCAAGAATTGACCATCCGTAACTTTGAAAGTGGAGCTTATTCTATCGCTGGGGTTTATCCAAATAGTTCTAACTTTGCCAAGACCAAGGAAAAATATAAGGATAATATCGTCTATAGCTTGCAGGACAAGACTTCTTGGTATTTCAATTTCAACGTCAACCGTAAGGCCTACAATCACACTGCTAAAACGACAGATGAGCAGAAGAAGTCAACTGAGACAGCTGTCTTGAACAAAAACTTCCGCCAAGCAGTGAACTTTGCCTTGGACCGCACAACCTATTCTGCTCAGTCAAATGGGGAAGAAGCGGCTAGCAAGACTCTTCGTAACACCCTAGTGCCTCCTACATTTGTCCAAGTTGGAGACAAGACTTTTGGAGAAGTAGTCGCTTCTAAATTGGTCAACTATGGCACAGAATGGTCAGGTATTAACTTGGCAGATGCTCAGGATGCCTATTTCAACAAAGAAAAAGCCCAAGCAAAATTTGCGGAAGCTAAAAAAGAATTGGCAAGTCAAGGTGTGACTTTCCCAATTCACTTGGATGTGGCAGTTGATCAGACAAGTAAAAATGCTGTGACAGGTATGAACTCTGTTAAGCAGACCCTTGAGTCAGTTTTAGGTGCTGATAACATTGTCATTGATGTTCAGCAACTTTCAACAGATGATTTTAATAATGTAGCCTTCTTAGCACCGACACCAGCTGATCGAGACTATGATTTGAACTTTGATGGCTGGGTAGGTGACTACCAAGATCCATCAACCTATCTCAATCCTTTCAATGCCGAGGATGGATTCTACCTCAAGATTTTTGGACTAGATGCTCAAGAAGATAAAGCTAAAATTGCTAGCTTAGGTTTGGATACTTACACTAAAATGCTTAAGGAAGCGGATAGTGAAAATAAAGATGTAGCGAAGCGTTATGAAAAATACGCTGAAGCTCAAGCTTGGATGATTGATAACTCTCTCATTATGTCAGCTATGTCAAATGGTGGGACAGCTTCTGTAACTAAAGTGACACCATTTACAAGAGGTTATTCATTGGTTGGTATCAAGGGTGATGGAAATAATTATAAGTACATGAAACTGCAAAAAGATACTGTGACAACCAAACAGTATGAAGAAGCCAAGACTAAATGGGAGCAAGAAAGCAAAAAAGCAATCGAAAAAGCTCAAAAAGAAGCAGAAAAGCATGTTAAATAGATGAACGAGGTTCCGTAAGGGGCCTCGTTTTGATGTTTATATAGTAAGTTTATTGATGTAATTGATTGCGAGTCAAAAAGAATGTTTCGGAAAGAAGATGAAAACGCCTTACCCAAGTGGATTTACCCCACAAGTGTATTTTTTATGATATAATAAAATGAAATAAAAATTGATAATAGAGGTATATCGTGAGTAGATCTTCGAAGCGAGCTCGTCAGGGTAAAACAAAGATTATGATTAGTTGGGGGTTGCTGGCTATCTATGCAGTACTAGCAGTCTTTTTATTGTTTTTGATTTTCAAGTACAATATGCTAGCCTTCCGATATCTCAATATAGTAGTTACCGTCTTAATTGTAGCCTTAGCCATCGTGTGCTTCTTTTTAATTCGGTCCAAGAAAGTGAAAAATCTAACACTGATTTTATTATTACTGGGTATTTTGATTAATGGTACTTCTCTCTTTGCTGTAGGACAGTTCATTGGATTTACCAGTCGCTTGAATGCGACATCGAACTACTCAAATTATTCGATGAGTATTGCGGTGTTAGCAGATAGTCCAATTAATAATATCAGTCAGGTAACCAGTGTAACGGGACCGACTGGGACGGATAAGGATAATATTCAACAGTTGATGAATAATCTGAAAGCTACTCAAAATAAAGAACTGACAGTCGAAGAAAGCAGCTCCTATCTTGCAGCCTATAAGAGCTTGCTAGCTGGAGATGCAAAGGCAATCATTCTAAACAGTGTCTTTGAAAACATTATTGAATCAGAATATCCTGACTATGCTTCAAAAATTAAGAAAATTTATACCAAAGAATTAACGAAGACGGTTGAAACTCCAAAAGATGTCAAAGGTGACAGTTTCAACGTTTATATCAGTGGAATTGATACTTACGGTCCGATCAGTTCGGTTTCTCGTTCGGATGTCAATATCATTATGACAGTTAATCGTGAAACTAAAAAGATTCTCTTGACAACAACCCCTCGTGATTCCTATGTTCCAATTGCAGATGGTGGCAACAACCAAAAAGATAAGTTGACCCATGCAGGGATTTATGGAGTAGATGCTTCAATTCATACATTGGAAAATCTTTATGGTATTGATTTGAACTATTATGCTCGTTTGAATTTCACATCTTTCTTGAAACTGATTGATCTCCTTGGTGGAGTTGATGTCTATAATGATCAGGAGTTTAATGCACATACAAATAATGGGAAAAATTATCCAGTAGGTACATTACATTTGGATTCGAAAGACGCTCTTGGATTTGTACGTGAGCGCTATTCTCTGGCAGATGGAGACCGGGATCGTGGTCGCAATCAGCAAAAGGTGATTGTAGCTATTTTGCAAAAGTTGACCTCGGCAGAAGCTTTGAAAAATTATGACAGTATTATAAAGGGTCTACAAGATTCAATTCAAACCAATATGCCGCTTGAAACCATGATAAACTTGGTCAATGCCCAACTTGAGAGTGGTGGAACTTATAAGATCAATTCGCAAGATCTTAAAGGAACAGGGCGTATGGATTTGCCATCCTATGCCATGCCTGACAGTAACCTCTACATGATGGAGATAAGTGATAGCAGTTTAGAGTCAGTAAAAGCTGCAATCAATGATGTGATGGAAGGAAAATAAGACAAAATGATTGATATTCATTCGCATATTGTATTTGGTGTGGATGATGGTCCTAAAACGAAGCAAGAAAGCAAGATGCTTTTGACAGAAGCCTATAGGCAAGGGGTAAGGACTATTGTATCGACATCACATAGACGAAAAGGAATGTTTGAAACTCCTGAGGAGACAATAGCAACAAATTTCCAAGAAGTTAAGGAGATAGCCAAGGAAGTGGCTCCAGATTTGACCATTCTCTATGGAGCAGAGATTTATTATACCCATGATGTGCTTGAGAAGTTAGAAAAACAGGTGATTCCAAGTCTTAATGGGACACGCTATGCTCTTATTGAGTTTAGTATGGCTACCCCTTACAGGGAAATCCATACTGCTTTGAGCAATGTTCTCATGCTGGGTATAACGCCTGTAGTTGCTCATATTGAACGTTATCATGAATTAGAAAATAACGAAAAACGGGTAAAAGAGTTGATTGATATGGGCTGTTATACACAAATCAACAGTTCAAGTGTTTTAAAACCAAAGTTGTTTGGGGATAAATACAAATTTATGAAGAAAAGAGCTAGGTATTTTCTTGAACGTGATTTGGTTCATTTTGTTGCTAGTGATATGCACAATTTAGACCAAAGACCGCCTTATATGAAAGAAGCCTATGAGCTTATCTCAAAACAATACGGTGAAAGAAAAGCGAGAGAATTATTTATTGAAAATCCTCGTTTAATCTTATCTGATCAAATTATTTAGGAGTTGACATGAAAGAAAATAAAGAAATTACGATTGATGTTTTTCAATTGTTTAAAGTCCTTTGGAAGAAGAAAATCGCTATTATACTAACTGCGATTGTAGCAGCTGTCCTAGCTTTTGGTGTAAGTAGTTTTGTACTGACATCTGAGTATTCTAGTACGACACGTATTTATGTGGTCAATCGAAATCAATCGGAAAAAGCAGGGTTGACGAACCAGGATTTGCAGGCAGGTACCTATCTGGTAAAAGACTATAAGGAAATCATCCTCTCTCAAGATGTACTCGAGAAAGTCATTTCAAATCTTAAACTAGAGAAAACAGTTAGGGAATTAAGTAAGAAGATTCAGGTAACAGTACCTGTGGATACTCGTATCGTATCAATTACTGTAAAAAATGCACAACCAGAAGAAGCTAGCCGTATCGCAAATGCTCTTCGTGAAGTGGCTGCTGAAAAAATCATTTCTGTAACTCGTGTATCTGATGTGACAACATTGGAGGAAGCTAGACCTGCACTAACACCATCTTCACCTAATATTCGTCGTAATACCCTGCTAGCTTTTCTAGCGGGAGGTGCAGTGATGGTCGTTTCAGTCTTGTTACTTGAGTTGTTAGATGATCATGTTAAGCGACCAGAAGATGTGGAAGAAGTAATGCAGATTGCACTTCTAGGGATTGTTCCAGATTTGAATAAGTTAAAATAAGGGAGAAAATATGCCAACATTAGCAATAGCACAAAAACGTTTAGATTTTGCGAAAAAAGCAGAAGAGCATTACAATGCTTTGCGAACAAATATTCAATTGAGTGGTGATAATCTGAAAGTTCTTTCCATCTCGTCTGTCAAACCTGGTGAGGGGAAATCGACAACATCAATAAATATTGCTTGGGCCTTTGCGCGTGCGGGCTATAAAACTTTATTGGTGGATGCAGATATTCGTAATTCTGTCATGTCAGGAGTCTTTAAATCAAGAGAAAAAATTACTGGCCTAACAGATTTTCTGGCAGGTACTACTGACCTTTCTCATGGACTTTGTGATACCAATGTTGAAAATTTATTTGTTATTCAAGCAGGACCTGTATCCCCTAACCCAACAGCACTTTTACAGAGTGAAAACTTTGCCACTATGATTGATACCTTGCGTAAGTATTTTGACTATGTCATTGTCGATACGGCACCGATTGGAATGGTCATTGATGCTACCATCATTACGCAAAAATGTGATGCTTCTATCTTGGTAACGGCAGTTGGGGAGACAAAACGACGTGATGTCTTAAAGGCTAAAGAACAGTTAGAACAAACAGGAATTCCATGTTTAGGTGTAGTTCTAAATAAATTTAACACAGAAGTTGGAAAATATGGAGCTTATGGAGTCTATGGTTCCTATGGAGTTTATGGGAAGAAATAATTAATTAAAAATGTATTCGATTTTAAAAAATACTTTAGATAGATTTTTGGCGTTTTTCCTATTTATTACCTTGATAATCATACCGATTATTCCTATAACGATTCTGGCTATTTGGATAGAAGATCCAGGAGATGTTTTCTATTTACAAGATAGAGTTGGTTTAAATGGAAAAAAATTCAAAGTAATAAAGTTTCGGAGCATGTATAAAGATGCCGATCAGAGGATAAAGGAAAGTATTAATAGTGGTAAAACTGATCGTCTAAATTTTAAAGAACATTCTCAAAGTATGACTACAAAAGTCGGTAAAGTGATACGAAAACTTTCAATTGATGAATTACCTCAATTAGTGAATATTATAAAAGGTGATATGGCTATAGTGGGACCCCGTCCATTACAAGAGTTTGAGATAACTCATCATATTCTTACCCATAAAGAAATGGGTATTGCTTTAAAGACGTCTAAAAGATTGTCTGTGAAACCTGGTTTGCTTTGTTATTGGCAAGTTACGCCAAATAAAAATGACATGCCTTTTGCTGACAGAATGGATCTCGATTTATTATATATTGATAATGTATCTTTCAAGACTGATTTCTTGCTTATTTTGAAGGGATTTTATACAGTTTTAATGGGTAATAATAGTTAACATGAAGTATATAAAAATATTAGTAGCGACACATAAAAAATATAAAATGCCCAGTGATACAAATATGTATCTACCAATTCATGTAGGATGTGAAGGGAAGAAAAATTTAGGATTTCAAGGTGACAATTCAGGAGAAAATATTTCTGATTTAAACCCTTATTATTGCGAATTAACTGGCTTGTTTTGGGCATGGAAAAATTTAGAGTGCGACTATTTAGGTTTGGTACACTATCGTCGTTATTTTACTAAAATAACTAAAGGGTACAATGAATCAATAAATATTGATGATGTAATTTTAAATAGGTTTGAAGTGGAGAAATTGTTAGAGAACTCAGAAGTCATCGTTCCTAAAAAAAGAAAGTACTATATAGAAACCCTCTATTCTCACTATGCTCATACCTTGGATGCTAGCCACTTAGACCTAGCTAGAAAAATGATTGAACAGAAAAATCCTGAATATCTAGCAAGTTTTGATAAGGTAATGAAGCAGAGAAGTGGCTATATGTTCAATATGTTTATTATGAAAAAAGAACTAGCCGATGATTATTTCACTTGGCTATTTCCAATTTTAGATAGTATGTATGAATGTATGGATTTATCAGATTTAACTCCTTTTGAAGCCCGTCTCTTTGGAAGAGTAAGTGAGTTGTTATTTAATGTATGGTTAGATAAAAACAATCTAAATATTAAGGAAGTTCCTTTTATGTACATGGAAAATATTGACTTGTTTAAAAAAGGGAAGTCATTTTTAATGGCGAAATTTTTTGGAAAGAAATATGGACAGAGTTTTTAAATTATGATTTTATTATTACTTACTTTTTTAATTTTTTAGTTTTCCCAGTTTTATGGATTTCTATAATAGCTTTGCGTTATATCCCTCATCCATTAGATGATGGAGCATTTCATTTTAGAGCAACACAAGTACTAACTAATTTTGATAGCATTATTTCAATGTTTCAAGCTTTTGAATCAGGATTTAGAGTTGGTAGATATGATTATGGTTCTGTTCCGGTATTTACTTCATTGATGTATTTGGTCAGAAATACTCATCATTATAGTTTGCTTAGTTTTATTTCAGCGTTTGTGATATATTTTAGCTTTGGTTATGTTGTTGATTTGTTTAAGTCCTATAAAAACTACTCTAACTTAACCTATATTCTGATTCTAATTACTTAAATAACTATAGATACACCACTAGTGGCATGAGATTTTGTATGACAATTTCTCTGATAATGTTAATTATGTATTTGGAGTCGAAATATAATTATACAAAGTATTGGGTGATGCTATGGTACTTAGTTCCAATAAGTATTCATTCGGCTGTTGTTTATTGTGCTGCTCTGAGATTCATTTTTTCTACCTAAAAAAGATTACGGTAGGTAAAAGTTTACTTGTTTTATTAGGCTTTCCAATTATAATAAAATTAGCACCAAAGTTTTCATAGTGGACGGGTATTAGTTTCCTTCAATCTTTTATTAGAAAAATTGATATTTACTCTGATAACGCATCGTATTCAGAGCTCTTTAATACTACTCTAACAATGAGGTTGTATATTGGTGTGGTTCTAATGGTTTTATTTTTAATTCAATATTTTATTTTGAGTAGAACTATTAAAGGGATTGATGATTGGAAATTATCTTTTGTCAAGATGACTTATTATGTAACATTATTATCAATGGAATCTGTACCGTTTAGAAATATATATGATAGGAATCTTTTTTACTCTTGCAAATGATTGTAATTTCTTCATTTATATTGTTTAAGTATCGAGCACAGTTGATAATCTTATCAAATCGTAGTATTACTTATGGATTAGAGATTAGTATTGTTGTAATAGTATTTATTACAGTTTTTTCTATAATAAGAATTTTCCTTTTGAAGTTATTGACTGTTATTGACTATAGTAAAACGGATATCCTATTAAAGAACATTTATCAGTTCTTTTCAGATTTACCAGTTACATAGTTATATTTTTTACTATTTATTATTATTTGGAGGATTGTATGGGATTATCTACGGTGACATTGTTTAAAAATTTAAAATTTTCAGACAGTAAATTTATTAAATTAGAGGGAGAGATATTACTTAAATATCAAGAGTATTTGATAAAAATCATGGAGGATATTGTAACAGTTTGTGAAGAAGAAGGACTGTATTATTCTCTTTCTGGAGGGAGTGCTTTAGGAGCATATCGACACAAAGGGTTTATTCCGTGGGATGATGATATGGATATATTTATGTTAGGAAGTGAGCGGGAGATCTTTTTTCAAAAATTCAACCAGAAATTTTCTGATAAATATTGGATACATAATTCACATACGCCAAACTATGGTATGCCAATTGGTCGTATAAGACAAAAAGGAACCGTTTTTCGTGGTCGAGAGGATGTCGGAGTTGAGGAATGTGGATTTTTTATTGATATCTTTTGGTTGGAAAATGTCCCTAATTCGAAAATTTTGAGACAAATTCACGGTTTTCTATGTATGGGAATTGGATTGTTACTATCGTGTAGAAATTTTTATAAAAACCGTGAGTTGATGTTGGAGATTATGAAGAAACAAAAAGAAGTGAGGCTTGTTTTTGGAATAAAACTTGTTTTAGGTTTTCTAACTAGTTTTATATCATTGAAACAATTTACACGACTTACGGAACGTATCTATTCATTGTGCAAGAATAATGAATCAAAATACCTTAGTGTTCCTTCAGGAAGGAAGCACTATTTTGGTGAAATGTTTTTAAGAGATGATATGCAGTTAACTAGAAAATTAAATTTTCAAGGACATGAGTGGAATGTTCCAAATAATGTTGAGAACTATTTAACTGTAATGTATGGTGATTATATGAAAATACCCGCAGTTGAAGATAGGGAATCACATATCATTTTAGAAATTTCCTTCCCTAGTGAGTAAATAGTGCTTTTATTTTCAATATGAAAGGAATTAACTTAATGAAAAAGATAGCAATCGTTAGATACAATCTAAGTAAAATTGGTGGAGCTGAAAAAGTAGCTATTAATATGGCTAATGAATTGTCACAATACTATGATGTAAAACTGTTATCAATTTTATTAGATGAAGACGAATTTATAAATTATGATATTGAACCAAAAGTAACATTAGTAAATTTTCACAAGGGTAATCTCAGAATCAGAACTGCTACCTTAAAATTAACAGGTAAACTAAGGGACTATATTAAAAGAGAAAAAATTGAGGTAATTTTCTCTATAAGTCCGTTAACAAATGCTATGGTTAGGTTAGCTACTCTAGGTTTAAATGTAAAAATAGTTTTTTGTGATCATCATAGCTTAGAATTTCGTGATTTTAAAAGTAGGGAAGTGCAGAGATTTGTTGGAGCTAAATTTTTTGATAAAGTTGTCACTTTGACAGAAGAAGATAGAATAAAATATTCAAATAAATATAATATACCTATAGATAGAGTGAATTTTGTTTATAATTGGGTAGATGAAGTAAAATCAAGCGATATTGAATATGATAAACTTGCGAAAAAAATAGTTACAGTTGGTAGATTTCATAGCCAAAAAGGCTATGATTATCTCGCTGAAGTAGCTATAAAGGTATTATCTAAACATCCACAGTGGCAGTGGGATATCTATGGATCAGGAGATAAGATTATTGAAAATGCCCTGAATAGGAAACTGGTAGAAGGTGGTGTGTTGTCGCAGGTAAATTTTAAAGGTAATGTAAAGGGAACTGAAAATATTTATCCTAATCATAGTATCTACGTTATGACTTCTCGCTATGAAGGTTTACCTCTAGTGCTTTTAGAGGCTCAGCAATATAATCTTCCTATAGTTAGCTTTAGATGTCCGACTGGACCTGGTGAGATTGTTGAAGATGGAGTTAATGGCTATCTGGTTGAGTGTTACGATACGGGCAAGTTGAGCGAAAAATTGCTTGAACTGATGGAAGATGAAGTTTTGAGACAGTCTTTCTCAGAACACGCAAAAGACAATATGGATAAATTCGATAAGGATAAAATTCTCAAGCAGTGGATTGATTTAATTGAGGAAATGACAGGAGAATGAAATGTACGATAAATTAGTAACAATCATAGTACCAATGTATAATATTGAACAATATATTACTAAGTGTATAGAATCATTTAAACAAGTAGATAAAAAATATTATGCGGATTTTGAAGTGATTGTTGTTAATGACGGTAGTACGGATAACTCACTTCAAGTTGTCGAAGATTTAATTACTAATAGTAGTTGCCTAAATATTAGAGTTGTTAATAAAGAAAATGGTGGACATGGGTCAACGATTAATGTTGGTATAAAAGAATCTAAAGGAAAATTTTTTAAAGTTATCGATGGGGATGATTGGATTGATGTGCCAAGTTTTGAAAAATTATTAGAAGAACTTAAAGGTGTAGATGTAGATATGGTTATTACAAATTATACTGAACAACATATCTATAATCAGACTGAAAAAGAGATTGGCTTTTCTGAGATATTAGATTGTAATAAAATATATGAGGGAATACCTTTAAAACGGATTCCCATGCATGCTCTGACATACAAAACATCTATATTGAAAGAATCTAGAATTAATATAAGTGAAAAAACCTTTTATGTAGATATGGAATATACTTTGTTACCTTTGCAATATGTAAAAAGTTATGTTTATATTGATTTAAATGTTTACCAGTATTTCTTAGGTAGAAAAGATCAGAGTATGAATTTAAATGTGATGAAACAAAAAGCAGATCATCACAATAGAGTAACAAAAAAAATTCTCGATTATTATGAAGTAATTCGATTTGATAAGAACTTAGAACCAGTAGTCAGAGACGTATTGACATACTTAATCAACAAGCAATGTCAGTTGTTTATAATGAATAAGAATATCGAGGAAGCGAGCCGATTATTTAGTTACGCTCATAAATGTCATTATAGATGGAAATATGATCATTCGAAAAAAATAGTCTCACTAATTTATATAAATTCTAGATTTAAAAATATATTTAATCTCATCTTAAAACCGTTAATCAATAAGCAACAAAAAGAATGGAGCGAGATGGATGAATATTAGTGTAGTTATTCCTGTATATAATGTTGAGGATTACCTTCATTATGCTATAGACAGTTTAGTAAATCAAACTCATAAAAATTTTGAGGTTTTACTAATCAATGATGGTTCTACTGATAATTCAGGAAAATTATGTGATAAATATGCTCAAGAATATGATTGGATTAGGGTATTTCATAAAGAGAATGGTGGCTTATCAGATGCGCGTAATTATGGTGTATTAAAAGCAACTAATGAGTGGATATTCTTTTTGGATCCGGATGATTATATAGAGCCTTTTACATTTGAATTATTGACTCTTATTCAAGAGAAATATCAAGCTGATTTGATTTCAACAAAAGTTCAAACTACAAATGAATATGAAAAATTTAGCAAGGAACAATTTAATTTAGAATCTAGTAAAATAGTTACAAAAGAAGAAGCACTAGAATTAATGTTGGAAGATAAAGTTGCTACGGTATCTGCATGTGCAAAACTTTATAAAAAACAAATTTTAGAAATGAGACCATTTCCTGTAGGAAAAATCTACGAAGACTTTTTTGTTGTAGCTGAACATTTAAGATTAGCTGAACAAATAGTTATTTCACCTGTTATTACATATCATTACTATCGTCGTCCTGGTAGTATCGTACAATCTCAGTTTACAGATAAGCGATTTGATTTTTTTGATGCAGGTGAGTATAACAGAAGTCAAATAAAACAATTTTATGATGGTAATAGCGTAGAAAAGGCGTTAAATTTAAAAATTGTTCAAGGTTCTTTTTCTATATCTGAAGCTGCAGCTCTTACGGACACAAAGGCTTTAAGAAATATTGTTAAAAAAATAAGTTCATTATACTGGAGTATAATCTTTAATTCTAAAGTTTCTATAAAATTTAAATTTAAATATAATTGGTTTTTACTTACTCCCAATTTATACTGCCGTATAAAAAAATTGTTAAAAAGGAGTATATAATGTTTTTAGTTTTTTTACTGTTTTTTGGTGTATTTCTATTATTTCCAATTATAACTACACCATTCTTATTAATTCCAATAGTTTATAGATTTAGATATAGCAGATATTATTTAATGTTATTTGTTATAGGTATTTCCCTAATTGCGCTAAGGTATATTCCGTATTTTACTGATGATGGAGCCTATCATTATAAAGCAGCTTATTTATTTCAGTTTTATGATAATGTTTTTGATTGGTTTGGGAACTTGATGTCTAAAAATATTCCGACGGAAGAGTATGGTTATTATAATTATCCCTTATTTGCCTTATTGCTATATATATTCAGTAAGACAGGTACCTATTCACTAGTTAGTTTTACAGTCATTCTGATTGTTTATTTCTTATATACTAAAATAATATATGAAATCTATCAGGAATATAATATCTCAAAATTTTTATTTTTATTAGCTTTATTAACAATGGTTGCAATCGTAAATGTTCGTTTTACAACTAGTGGTATGAGGTATCATTTAGCAGGGGCCATTATTGTTTTCTTATTCTATAAAGAAATAAAGAATGGATTTGAACTAAATAAAACTTTATTTTATTATCTTATTCCAATATTAATCCATTCTAGTGCAGTAATATTTGTAGCGACTAGATTAATATTTCCATGGTTTAAAGATGCGAGTTTTTTTAAGAAAATAATTATTCTATTTTCTTTACCAATTTTTACGCTCTTATCTCCATTGTTGCAAACTCTCAATGTTGAATATTTATCATTTTTATTAGAGAAGTTTAATGCTTATCAAAAAACAGAAATATTTATAAAATTATATAGTACATCTGATTTAATAAATGTATATTTAGGTGTTCTTATTTCTTTATTATATATTTTTTTATACCATACAACCTTTCGTTTTCAGAAGAATCTTAATATGAAACTTTTTTTATCTTTTGTTTTGTACATTTGTTTATTAACTTTATCAGTACTCCCATTTTTAACAATATTAGATCGTTTTGTTTGGTTTGTTTATCCTTTAGTTGCCATTTCGATGATTTTACATATTGGCTACAATAAAACCCATATTGAAAGAGTACAATACATTAGAAATAATTATTTACCATTTTTCATTGTATTAACCCTATGCTTTATTGGTGGAGTTATCGGAAATAGGAGATTTTTAGATTTTTTAAGATTGGTAGATTTCAATACAATGGAGATACTCACTAAAAATGTATTTGATTATTTTTCTGATTTGCACCATTTCTCTTTGAGTGAAGTTTTAAGACGATAAATATATTTTATAAACATAATAGGAGTTATATGAAACAAGCTTATTTAATCATAGCTCATAATAAAATAGAGCAATTAAAATTTCTACTTTTATTATTAGATTATGAAAAACACGATATTTTTATTTTATTTGATAAAAAAGCAAAGATTACTGAAAAACAAAAAAATGATTTAAGACAAATAGTAACGAAATCAAGCCTATTTTTCACAAAGGAAATCCCAATTTATTGGGGAGATTATTCTTTAGTAGAAGCAGAGATGGAACTCTTTGAAACCGCAAATAAACAAGAACAGTATAGTATGTATCATTTGTTATCAGGTGTAGATTTACCATTAGATACTGCCGAAAATATTTATAATTTCTTTGATAACAGAAAAGAATACAACTTTTTAACAATGGTTTCAGATGAATTGTATATTCGAAACAAAGTCTATGAGCGTGTAGCGTTTAAAACAATGTTTCCTCATTTAACAGTAAGAACTGTAAATAATAATTTTTTACGGTCGGTTTTAAAAATTTATAGAAAGTTTGAAGTTGAACTGCAAAGAATAGTTAAAGTTGATTGTTTTAAAAAGTTTAATTTAGAATTAAAATATGCTTCTAATTGGTGTTCTCTTAATAAGAAAGCGGTAGATATACTACTAGAAGAAAAGAAATTGATTGCCAGCATTTTTAAGAATACCAAAGTAAATGACGAATTATTTATTCCTACAATTTTACAGAAAGATCAGTTATTGAATACAGTGTATTCGATAGAACCTACAAATGATAAGCCTACTGATTTTCAAGGTAACGTACGCTATATTAATTGGTGGGATGGAAGTCCATATATTTGGACAGATTCTTCTGATGATATTGAACAATTGAAGCGTGGTAAAGCTTTAGGTCACAAGTTTTCTAGAAAATTTGATTTAGAGAGATATCCGAATCTAAAAGAAGAAATTCTAACAATCATAAATAGGACAGATTGATATGAAAGTACTAAAAAATTACGCTTATAACCTCTCTTATCAATTATTACTCATTATACTTCCCATCATTACAACACCTTATGTGACACGTGTGTTTTCTGCAAAGGATCTAGGAACATATGGATACTTTAATTCTATTGTTACCTATTTTATTTTGTTAGCTACTTTGGGGGTTGCTAGCTATGGAACTAAAGAGATTTCGAGTAATAGAAAAAATATCCCGAAGAATTTCTGGGGGATATATACTCTTCAATTTGGTGCAACATTATTATCAATTCTTTTATACACTTTATTATGTTTAGGAATTGACATAATGAGAAATCCTGTTGCATATATTTTAGGAATGAGTTTGATTTCTAAAGGATTAGATATATCCTGGCTTTTTCAGGGGTTGGAAGATTTTCGTAAGATTACAGTCAGAAACATATTAGTGAAGCTCGTTGGTGTAATTTCAATATTTTTATTGATAAAATCAGCGAATGATCTTTATCTTTATGTCTTTCTCTTAACGATATTTGAGTTATTGGGACAATTAAGTATGTGGTTACCTGCTCGAAAGTTTATTGGAAAACCACATTTTGATATAGATTATACTAAATATCATTTAAAGCCAATTCTTTTATTATTTCTCCCTCAAATTGCTATATCACTATATGTAACTTTAGACCGTACGATGTTAGGAATGATATCATCTACAAATGATGTCGGGATCTATGATCAAGCATTAAAATTGATCAATATTTTATTAACTGTAGTAACTTCGTTAGGAAGTGTCATGTTGCCGAGAGTATCTAATCTCTTGGCGACAGGAAATCATAAGGCAGTTAATAAAATGCATGAGATGTCATTTCTGATCTATAATTTGATTATTTTTCCTATTATGGCAGGAATGCTGATTGTAAATGATGATTTTGTTAACTTTTTCCTCGGGAAAGATTTTCAAGACGCACGTTATGCGATAGCAATTATGATTTTTAGAATGTTCTTTATTGGTTGGACCAATATTATGGGATTTCAAATGCTAATCGTACATAATAAGAATAAAGAATATATGATCTCAACAACTGTGCCTGCAATTCTTAGTGTTGCCTTGAATTTGTTATTTCTTCCTAAACTCGGATATATAGGAGCGGCAATTGTATCTGTTTTAACAGAGGCGGTAGTTTGGGGGATACAGTTATTCTATACTCGTTCTTATTTGAGAGAAGTTCCTATTCTAGGTTCATTGTTTAAAATTATAGTTTCATCGGGATTTATGTATGTCATTTTATTATTTGTAAAACATCTCCTGAACGTATCACCTATGATAAATGTAGGGATTTATGCTGTTCTGGGAGCAATGATTTATGCTAGTATGATTTTGATTTTTAAAGTAATAAATCTAAGTGAGTTAAAGCAACAACTATTAAAAAAATAAAGGAGCTTAATATGTACGATTATCTAATCGTTGGTGCTGGTTTGTCTGGAGCAATTTTTGCTTATGAAGCAACCAAGCGTGGAAAAAAAGTAAAAGTTATTGATAAACGTGACCACATTGGTGGGAATATCTATTGTGAGAATGTAGAAGGGATCAATGTTCATAAGTATGGTGCCCATATCTTCCATACTTCTAACAAGAAAGTCTGGGATTATGTTAATCAATTTGCTGAATTTAACAACTATATCAACTCGCCTGTAGCTAATTACAAGGGTAGTCTTTATAATCTACCTTTCAATATGAACACTTTCTATGCTATGTGGGGGACAAAAACTCCTCAAGAGGTCAAAGATAAGATTGCTGAGCAAACGGCTCACATGAAGGACGTTGAACCTAAAAACTTGGAAGAACAGGCTATCAAGTTGATCGGTCCAGATATTTATGAAAAGTTGATCAAAGGCTACACTGAAAAGCAATGGGGACGTTCTGCGACTGACCTTCCACCGTTTATCATCAAACGTCTACCAGTTCGTTTGACTTTTGATAATAACTACTTCAATGATCGTTACCAAGGAATTCCAATCGGTGGCTATAATGTCATCATCGAAAATATGCTGAAGGATGTAGAAGTAGAACTTGGAGTTGACTTTTTTGCCAATCGTCAGGAATTAGAAGCTTCTGCTGAAAAAGTTGTCTTTACAGGGATGATTGATCAATACTTCGATTATAAACATGGTGAGTTAGAATACCGTAGTCTTCGTTTTGAGCATGAAGTGTTAGATGAGGAAAACTATCAAGGAAATGCAGTTGTAAACTATACAGAACGTGAAATTCCATATACACGCATTATTGAGCATAAACATTTTGAGTATGGTACGCAAGCTAAAACGGTCATTACTCGTGAATACCCAGCAGATTGGAAACGTGGAGATGAGCCTTATTATCCAATCAATGATGAGAGAAACAATGCTATGTTTGCTAAATATCAAGAAGAAGCAGCACAGAATGATAAGGTGATTTTCTGCGGACGTTTGGCCGATTATAAATACTACGACATGCATGTGGTCATTGAACGTGCCTTAGAAATCGTATTAAGTGAGTTAGGAAAGTAGTCAATTACATTAAGGTTAAGTTTAATGACCTTATATCTTTTCTATAAATAAAAACTACAATTAGAAGAGCGAGATCTAATGTGAAAAAGATAAAAGAATATGATATTTTAAAAATTATGGCTATTATTTTAGTTGTGTTAAGTCATAGTGCGTATTATAAAATATCGAGCAATTATGGTGGGATGGATTATCAACAATATTTAAATAGTCATTCAGCATTTACTCTATATAAGATACTTGGTAAATTTATGGAAATTATCTATTATTTTCATATGCCATTATTTATGGCTATATCGGGTGTATTTTTCTCTATTCAAATAAAAAAAGATCGATGGAATAAGATTGAGAAATTATTAACTAGTAAGTTTAAAAGATTAATGTTGCCATTTTTTGTTTTTACTTTATTATATAGTTTGCCATTAAAATATATATCAAACTACTACAATGGTGTTTCATTTTGGAGAGCTATAACTGGTCAATTCTTTTTATTAGGAAACTCTCACTTATGGTATTTGTATGCATTATTTATTATCTTTATAATTAGTTTTTATTGTTTAAGAAGAGATACTTCTATATTTGTATACTTGTCCTTATATATTTTACATGTACTGAGTTTCTTGATTCATATAACGTTAGTAAGTGCACCATTGCAGTTTCTTTTTTGGTTTTCCATGGGATTTTTGTTCGAATCTAAAAGAAGGAAGTATAATATTTTTTTAGAAAATCACAAATGGATTAGCCTTTTATTCTTTGTGTTATTTATATTTTTGGTGGTTTTAAATTTTCTATTTAAAAGCGATTTTAAAGTATTGAGTCGATTTTTTGTTGACTTATTAGCTATTTTAGGATCACTTATTTGTTACAATATTTCGTACTTTTTAAGTAATAAAACTAAAATTTTAGATAGTAAACTACTTAATCTCATTTTGATTAATGGTTTAGGGATATATATTTTTTCTGATACTTTAAACTATTTTATATTAAGTATTTCTTATTTTGTAAGTGATAGATTTATGTTTACTTCATTTGGTATAATTATTATATTTTTAATTAGATTTTTTTTCACTTTATTTTTGGGATTAGTCTTTACATTGCTATTTAAAAAAGTATTTCCAAAATATTCTTGGTTAGTTAACTAGAAAATACAATATCAGTGATTATGCACTATAAGCTATCCTGTAATTCTTACAGTTAAATATTTTATCCTATATACTGAGGAGACAAATAAAATAACTTATAGTATTTTGTACCTTATCTAGTTTAATTGTAATATAAAAGAAAATATCCAGGAAGTGGTATAGTACTCTCTCATTGTTTAACTTCGCTAAATATATAGGTTAATTCCTTGACTATGTAATGTAGTTGAGGGATTTTTTGATATTATTCATATTTTTGCAAACTTATTGTTTAAAAAATAATTTTCGAAAATTCAGAAAATTGTATTGACAGGACTTGAAAAAGGGTCTATAATGAATAAAAAAACAAAGGAGAAGACTATGAAAACAAGAAAAGTATTGGCTCTTGCGGGAGTGACTTTATTAGCAGCGGGTGTTTTAGCTGCTTGTTCAGGGGGCTCAGGCGCTAAAGGTGAACAGACCTTTGCATTTACCTACGAGACAGATCCAGATAATCTCAACTATTTAACAACCAGTAAGGCAGCTACTTCAAACATTACTAGTAATGTCATTGATGGATTACTTGAAAATGACCGCTATGGGAATCTTATTCCCTCTATGGCAGAAGACTGGTCAGTTTCTAAGGATGGCTTGACTTATACTTATAAGATTCGTCAGGATGCCAAGTGGTATACTGCAGAAGGTGAAGAGTATGCTCCTGTTAAGGCACAGGACTTTGTGACAGGTCTTAAATATGCAACAGATAAGAAATCACAAGCCCTTTACTTGGTACAAGATTCAATCAAAGGTCTAGATGCCTATGCAAAAGGTGAGACTACAGACTTTGCTCAAGTTGGGATTAAAGCCCTTGACGATCAAACAGTCCAATACACCTTGAACAAACCTGAAACTTTTTGGAATTCTAAAACAACTATGGGTGTACTTGCGCCAGTCAATGAAGAGTTTTTGAACTCAAAAGGGGATGATTTTGCCAAAGCTACGGATCCAAGCAGTATCTTGTATAATGGTCCTTATTTGTTAAAATCTCTTGTGGCTAAATCTTCCGTTGAATTTGCGAAAAATCCTAACTACTGGGATAAGGACAATGTTCATGTTGACAAGATTAAATTGTCATTCTGGGATGGTCAAGATACCAGCAAACCAGCAGAAAACTTTAAGGATGGAAGCTTTACAGCAGCTCGTCTCTATCCAACAAGTGCAAGTTTCGCAGAGCTTGAGAAGAGTATGAAAGACAATATTGTCTATACTCAACAAGACTCGACTACGTATCTAGTGGGAACAAATATTGATCGTCAGTCCTATAAATATACTTCTAAGACTAGCGACGAACAAAAGACATCTACTAAAAAGGCTCTCTTAAACAAGGATTTCCGTCAGGCTATTGCCTTTGGTTTTGATCGTACAGCATATGCTTCACAAGTGAACGGTGCCAGTGGTGCAAGCAAAATCTTGCGTAATCTCTTTGTGCCACCAACATTTGTTCAAGCAGATGGGAAAAACTTTGGCGATATGGTCAAAGAAAAATTAGTAACCTATGGGGAAGAATGGAAGGATGTTAATCTGGCTGATGCACAAGATGGTCTCTACAATCCAGAAAAAGCCAAGGCCGAATTTGCCAAGGCTAAGTCAGCTTTACAGGCAGAAGGCGTGACCTTCCCAATTCATTTGGATATGCCAGTTGACCAGACAGCAACTACAAAAGTTCAACGTGTTCAATCTTTCAAACAATCGGTTGAAGAAACCTTGGGTACAGATAATGTCGTAATTGATATTCAACAACTACAAAAAGATGAAGTCTTGAATATTACCTACTTTGCTGAAACAGCAGCTGGGGAAGATTGGGATATTTCAGATAATGTTGGTTGGTCTCCAGACTTTGCGGATCCATCAACTTATCTCGATATTATCAAACCATCAGTTGGTGAAAACACTAAAACCTACCTTGGCTTCGATTCTGGTACAGATAATACTGCAGCTAAAACTGTAGGTCTAAACGACTATGAGAAATTAGTAACTGAAGCTGGAAATGAGACAACAGATGTAGTAAAACGATATGATAAATATGCTACAGCCCAAGCTTGGTTGACAGATAGTGCCTTGATTATCCCAACAACAACACTTACTGGTCGCCCAATCTTGTCTAAGATGGTACCATTTACGATGCCGTTTGCCTTCTCTGGTAACAAGGGGACAAGTGATCCACTCCTATACAAATACTTGGAACTTCAAGATAAGGCAGTCACTGTAGATGAATACCAAAAAGCTCAAGATAAATGGATAAAAGAAAAAGAAGAATCCAATAAAAAAGCGCAAGAAGACCTTGCAAAACATGTAAAATAAAGGTAAAGGAGTTGGTTTGTAGCCGACTCCTTTTATATTCTTCGAAAATCTCTTCAAACCACGTCAGTTCTATCTGATGACTTCAAATCCGTGCTTAGAGTTGCTTGTGGCTAACTTTCCTAGTTCGCTCTTTGATTTTTATTGAGTATTAGCTATCTTGTAGTAAAAAAATCCTGAGAATTTCTAACTCTCAGGATTTTTCGTGTTTACTGTTGTGGTTGTTGAAATTGAGGGGCCTGTGGTTGTTGTTGGATTTGTTGGCCAGGTTGTCCCTGATTTGGATTCGTTGGAGCAGGATTATTTGATTGTTGACCAGGAGTAGGTGTTACTTGTGTACTTGTATTTTCATTTGTGGTAGAGGGATTCTCTACTTCTGATTGTGTTTGTTGTGTATCAGGAGTACTCCATGTATTTCTTGCTCCGTTTAGGAATACGAACTGCCCGTTTCTATATAGTCCCTCAGGCATTGTCCAATCTCCAGGATGGTTATTTTGAGTAAGGTAGCTCATCATGCTACGATAAACTCTAGCAGCAACTGTGAGACCATCACCTACAATAGGAGTGAGACGGTTGCTATAACCTGTCCAAACGGCCATTGAATACTTACGAGTATAACCGACAAACAGTTCATCTGGTGCTACAAGTTGATTCGACTTGATATGATTTTCGATTTCTTCATCTGTATAGTTAGAAGTACCTGTTTTACCTGCTTGAGGAATTCCAGGCAGATAGGCGTTGTAACCTGTTCCAGATGTCAAGACTGTTTTCATCATTTCTGTCATCATGTAGGCAGTAGACTCTTTCATAGCTCTTGTACCAGCGTCAGAAAATTCTTTTTCACTACCATCACTAAAGACGATTTTATTGATGTACATTGGTTTGTGGTAAATACCGCCATTTGCGAATGCAGCGTAGGCTGCAGCCATTTTTTCACTGCTTGCCCCGTATTGTTTACTAGATTCAGTTGTATTACTTGAAATAGCATTTGAATAGTGTATTACAGGATAGTCAATTCCTAAACCATTTAGGAAGTTTTTAGCTCTGTCTAAACCAACCTTGTTTAGTGTCTCAACGGCAGGCACGTTACGAGATTGTTGAAGGGCATATTGCAGGCTAATGTTACCAAAATATGCTCGATCCCAGTTGTAGACAGGGGTACTTGTTCCAGGATAGTTATAAGGAATATCGTGGACAGTAGTTGCAGTTGAATCGTATACACCGTATTCCAAGGCTGGGGCATAATCAGTGATTGGTTTCATGGTTGATCCCCAGTCACGGTTGGTTTCCACAGCTTGGTTGGTACCAAATGAAACGTTACTTGCTTGGTGACGTGCTCCAAGTTGAGCGATGACTTTACCATTGGAAGTATCAACGATAGTTGAGGCTACTTGAAGGTCATTATCTGGATAAGAGACATACTCATCTGTATTGTAAATATCCCAAAGTCGTTGTTGAATTCCCTTGTCTACATTTGTGTAGACTTCCATCCCAGTAGTAAGAAGATTATATCCAGTTTCGTGCTCTACTTGTTCAATAACCTCTTTTAGATAGTTATCCATATATGCTGGATAAGTAGCAGCCGATTTAAGACTTTGTAAACCATCAGTGATAGGTGTGTTGACGGCTTTTTCATATTGCTCAGCACTAATGTAATCTTGCCCTCTCATTTCTGAAAGAACTAAATTACGACGGTCTAGTGCTGCTTCCGGATGAGAGTAAGGATCGTATTGGTTGGGGGCCTGAGGCATACCTGCTAACAAAGCTAATTGTGGTAAAGATAGATCCTTTAGATCTTTTCCATAGTAATTTTGGGCTGCTGTCTGCATTCCATAATTACCATTTGACATATAGACCTTATTGATGTAGTAGGTAAGGATTTCTTGTTTGGTAGCTTTTTGTTCCAATTGGATAGCTAGCCAAGCCTCTTGTGCTTTTCGGGAGATGTTTTGATCCGAAGTTGATGTTGAGAAATAGGTCAACTTAATCAACTGTTGGGTTAGGGTTGATCCCCCCTGTAAAGAATTACTTTGTAAGTTACGTAAGAAGGCTCCCATAATCCGAATCGTATCGATTCCCCTGTGGTCAAAGAAGCGATGGTCTTCGATAGACACGATAGCTTTGACTAAATCAGTAGGAATTTCGTTGGCCTGAGCGTTTACTCGGCGTTCAGAGCCCAGATCGGCAATGAGTTCGTTATTATTGTCATAAATCTTGCTAGAAGTTGTTGCAACTAATTTACTATCTGATAGTGCTGGAGCTTTACTTACAAAATAGAGGAAAACACCCCCACCCAATAGAAATAATGCGATAAAGAGAGTTAGGAAAAAGATTCCAGTATACTTTAATATTCGCATAAGAATGTATTTATTCATCTTGTTTACCACCTAGTAAATGTTCTTTGATAACATCGAGATAGGGAATTTGTGGGAATGCCCCTAGTTTTATCTGGTAACCGTATTCTCGTATGTATCCAAGTGGCATTGATTTTTGTCCCTTATCTTGATGATAGAAGCGAATTAAATCGAATGCCGGCAATAAGTAGGTTTCTTGCTGAGAAGAAAAGTGAAGAAGGACAAAGCAGATTCCTTGTTGGGCAAGGACTTGTTCCATATGCTGAATCTGATGTGGATGGAAATTTTTCATCGGAATCGCACGTTTTTGTTTTGTTTCCTTAGCTTCAAAGTCGATGTAATATCCATTATAAACGCCAGAATAGTCTGTCGTTGAAGCTTGTCGAAAATAGGCTTCAACAATCTTGGCACGACTTCGTTGTGGATAGTCCACTCGTACGATTTGAATAGGAGTTGGTTTCTTGTGTATAACTGCCAATCCCTGAGACAAATAGTAGTCGTTGGTAGCATTGATCATCTTTTCAAAAGACATTCCTCGATTTGCGAAATTTTTGGGTTGAGAAAGAGATGTTTGTCTTTTTTGTGATGAAATTTTATGAGGATAGTTGACCATAATTCTCCTTATTGGTACAATAACATCACTCTATTATATCATAAATTTGCACAGGAAGGGTTAAAAATGACTACAGCTTTGGTTTTAGGCTATTCTGCTTTTGATTTGGGTTTGTTTTCTGACAAGGATCCTCGTCTTAAATTGATTAAAAAAGCGATACGTAAAGATTTAGAAGCTATGGCAGCAGATGGGGTGACTTGGCTTGTATTTACAGGGACTTTGGGCTTTGAATATTGGGTTTTAGAGGTTGCTCAGGAAATGAAGACAGAGTACGGTTTCCAGTTGGCCACCATTTTTGCTTTTGAAACCCATGGGGAAAATTGGAATGAAGGCAATCAGATGAAACTGAGTCGTTTTAAGCAGGTAGACTTTGTCAAATATGCCTATCCTCGCTATGAACACAAGTGGCAGTTAAGAGACTACCAGCAGTTTTTACTGGAAAATACGAATAGTTCCTATCTTTTTTATGATGAGGATAATGAAACGAAATTATCTTATTTTTACCAAAAGATGAAAAATCAAGAGGACTATTTTATAAAGAGATTAACATTTGATCAATTAAATGAACTTGCTGAAAATTTTTCCGAAAATTGAAGCTTTGACCTTGATTTTTGTTTGGCTTTTTTTATATAATAATACTAGCAAGCGAGAATGGAGAGAGACATGGCAAGTATTATTTTTTCAGCAAAAGATATTTTTGAACAAGAGTTTGGGCGTGAAGTCCGAGGGTATAGTAAGGTAGAAGTTGACGAATTTTTAGACGATGTCATTAAGGATTATGAAACCTATGCTGCCTTGGTCAAGTCACTTCGTCAGGAAATTGCGGATTTGAAGGAAGAACTGGCTCGTAAACCGAAACCTTCACCAGTTCAAGCAGAGCCTATGGAAGCGGCAACTACAAGTTCTATGACGAATTTTGATATTTTGAAACGCCTGAATAGATTGGAAAAAGAAGTTTTTGGTAAACAAATTTTAGATAACTCAGATTTCTAAGTAGTTATTTGAGATGTGCAATTTTTGGATAATCGCGTGAGGAGAGTTGCTTCTCATGAGGAAAGTCCATGCTAGCACAGGCTGTGATGCCTGTAGTGTTTGTGCTAGGCGAAACCATAAGCCTAGGGACGAGAAATCGTTACGGCAGTTGAAATGGCTAAGTCCTTGGATAAGCCAGAGTAGGCTTGAAAGTGCCACAGTGACGGAGTCTTTCTGGAAACGGAGAGAGTGGAACGCGGTAAACCCCTCAAGCTAGCAACCCAAATTTTGGTCGGGGCATGGAGTACGCGGAAACGAACGTAGTATTCTGACTGCTATCAGCTAGAGCTGTTAGTGGTAGACAGATGATTATCGAAGGAAGTGGTCCTAGTCACTTCTGGAACAAAACATGGCTTATAGAAAATTGCATATAGGTTGGGGCTGAGAAATTTTCTCAACCTCATTTTTTAAAGTGGACATATAGAAAGGTCTTGCAAGACTGTAACATGAAAAAAGAATTTAATTTAATCGCTACTGCTGCAGCGGGTCTTGAGGCTGTCGTTGGTCGTGAAGTGCGAGAGTTGGGCTACGATTGTCAGGTTGAAAATGGACGTGTTCGTTTTCAAGGAGACGTGAGAGCCATTATCGAAACCAACCTCTGGCTTCGGGCAGCAGACCGTATCAAGATTATCGTAGGAACGTTCCCAGCTAAGACTTTTGAAGAGCTGTTTCAGGGAGTTTTCGCTCTAGATTGGGAAAATTATTTACCACTCGGAGCTCGGTTCCCGATTTCCAAGGCCAAATGTGTTAAATCTAAACTTCACAATGAGCCGAGTGTACAGGCTATTTCTAAGAAAGCTGTTGTCAAGAAATTGCAGAAACACTATGCTCGCCCAGAAGGTGTTCCTCTGATGGAGAATGGCCCAGAGTTTAAGATTGAGGTCTCTATTCTCAAAGATGTGGCAACTGTCATGATTGATACGACCGGGTCTAGCCTCTTTAAACGTGGTTATCGTACGGAAAAGGGTGGCGCTCCTATCAAGGAAAACATGGCGGCAGCTATTTTACAACTTTCTAACTGGTATCCAGACAAGCCTTTGATTGATCCGACCTGTGGTTCGGGGACTTTCTGTATTGAGGCAGTCATGATTGCTCGAAAGATGGCACCAGGACTTCGTCGCTCTTTTGCTTTTGAAGAATGGAACTGGATTAGCGATCGCTTGATTCAAGAAGTGCGCACAGAGGCGGCTAAAAAAGTGGACCGTGAGCTGGAACTGGACATTATGGGCTGTGATATTGATGCTCGCATGGTGGAAATTGCTAAAGCTAATGCTCAGGCAGCTGGTGTTGCAGGAGACATTACTTTTAAGCAGATGCGCGTTCAGGATTTACGTTCTGATAAAATCAATGGCGTGATTATCTCAAATCCGCCTTATGGAGAACGTTTATCAGATGATGCAGGGGTGACCAAGCTCTATGCTGAGATGGGGCAAGTATTTACACCACTGAAAACTTGGAGTAAGTTTATCCTAACTAGTGATGAAGCATTTGAAAGTAAGTATGGTAGTCAGGCGGATAAGAAACGTAAGTTATACAACGGAACCTTGAAAGTGGATCTGTATCAATATTTTGGTCAGCGTGTTAAACGCCAAGAGTTAAAATAGAAAGGAATACCCATGAGTAAGAAAAGACGGAATCGTCATAAAAAAGAAGTCCAAGAACCGCGATTTGATTTTGATGAAGCAAAAGAGCTAACAGTTGGTCAAGCTATTCGTAAAAATGAAGAAGTGGAAGCAGGGGTCTTGCCTGAGGATTCCATTTTGGACAAGTATGTTAAACAACATAAAGATGAAATCGAAGCAGATAAGTTTGCGACTCGTCAATACAAAAAAGAGGAGTTAGTCGAAAAAGAAGAATCTGTTACCTCGACTCTTGATGATTTGCTTCAAGAGATTCGTGAGGAGACAGAAGTTGAGTCCTCAGTACCAGAAGATGACTTGAATCAGTTCGATGATTTAGAATTCATACGCGATTCAGAAGTTCACCCTGTCGAAGAATTTGAGACTGAAGAAGTACAATTGTTTGAAGGAGAAGAAGTTCCAATACTTTCTCGAGTTACGGATAGTGAAGATGGAGAAAGTAAGAAGAAATGGTTGATTTACGGGATCCTAGCAGCGCTAGTGATTCTTATTCTTGGAACTGCTTATTATGTTTACCGTCAAGTGAATCGCTCAACACAGGAAATCCAAACTTCTCAATCAACGTCCAGTGAGCAGAATATTCAGCCGATTTTAGAAGATTTCAATAGCCAATACGATGCCTTTTATACAGATAGCAATAAAACGGCTTTGAAAAATAGCCAGTTTGATAAACTGAGTCAACTGAAGACCTTGCTTGATAAGCTGGAAGGTAGTCGCGAATATGCGCTTGCAAAATCTAAGTATGATAGCCTAGCAACGCAAATCAAGGCCATTCAAGATGTCAATGCTCAATTTGAGAAGCCAGCTATTGTGGATGGTGTCTTGGATACTAACGCTAAAGCTAAATCAGATGCTAAATTTACAGATATTAAAACTGGAAATACAGAGATTGATAAAGTGCTAGATAAGGCTATCAGTCTTGGTAAGAGTCAGCAAACAAGTACTTCTAGCTCAAGTTCAAGTCAAACTAGCAGTTCAAGTCAAGCAAGTTCAAATGCGACTAGTGAGACAAAACCAAGTAGTTCAAATGAGACTAGAAGTAGTCGCAGTGAAGTCAATATGGGTCTATCAAGTGCAGGAGTTGCTGTTCAAAGAAGTGCTAGTCGTGTTGCCTACAATCAATCTGCTATTGATGATAGTAATAACTCTGCCTGGGATTTTGCGGATGGTGTCTTAGAACAAATTTTAGAGACTTCACGTTCGCGTGGCTATATCACTGGCAACCAATATATCCTTGAACGTGTTAATATCGTTAATGGCAATGGTTATTACAATCTCTACAAGCCAGATGGAACCTATCTCTTTACCCTTAACTGTAAGACAGGATACTTTGTTGGAAATGGTTCAGGACATGCGGATGCCTTGGACTTCTAAGTAGCCGTTACAAAATTCTTTCTTTTCAAAAGTAAAAATGATAAAATAAAACAAATTAAACAAGAGGAGTGTCAAATGACAAAAGCTAACTTTGGTGTCGTAGGTATGGCCGTAATGGGTCGTAACCTTGCCCTTAATATTGAATCTCGTGGTTACACAGTTGCTATCTACAACCGTAGTAAAGAAAAAACTGAAGATGTAATTGCTTGCCATCCTGAAAAGAACTTTGTACCAAGCTATGACGTTGAAAGTTTTGTAAACTCAATCGAAAAACCTCGTCGTATCATGCTCATGGTTCAAGCTGGACCTGGTACAGATGCTACTATCCAAGCCCTTCTTCCACACCTTGACAAGGGTGATATCTTGATAGACGGAGGAAACACTTTCTACAAAGATACCATCCGTCGTAATGAAGAATTGGCAAACTCAGGTATCAACTTTATCGGTACTGGGGTTTCTGGTGGTGAAAAAGGAGCTCTTGAAGGTCCTTCTATCATGCCTGGTGGACAAAAAGAAGCCTATGAATTGGTTGCGGATGTTCTCGAAGAAATCTCAGCTAAAGCACCAGAAGATGGTAAACCATGTGTGACTTACATCGGTCCTGATGGAGCTGGTCACTATGTGAAAATGGTTCACAACGGTATCGAGTATGGTGATATGCAATTGATCGCAGAAAGCTATGATTTGATGCAACACTTGCTAGGTCTTTCAGCAGAAGATATGGCTGAAATCTTTACTGAGTGGAACAAGGGTGAATTGGACAGCTACTTGATTGAAATCACAGCTGATATCTTGAGCCGTAAAGACGATGAAGGCCAAGATGGACCAATCGTAGACTACATCCTTGATGCTGCAGGTAACAAGGGAACTGGTAAATGGACTAGCCAATCATCACTTGACCTTGGTGTGCCATTGTCACTAATTACTGAGTCAGTATTTGCACGTTACATCTCTACTTATAAAGAAGAACGTGTACATGCTAGCAAGGTTCTTCCAAAACCAGCTGACTTCAAATTTGAAGGAGACAAGGCTGAGTTGATCGAAAAGATTCGTCAAGCCCTTTACTTCTCAAAAATCATTTCATACGCACAAGGTTTTGCGCAATTGCGTGTAGCTTCTAAAGAAAACAACTGGAATTTGCCATTTGCAGACATCGCATCTATATGGCGTGATGGCTGTATCATCCGTTCTCGTTTCTTGCAAAAGATTACAGATGCTTACAACCGTGATGCAGACCTTGCTAACCTTCTTTTGGATGAGTACTTCTTGGATGTTACTGCTAAGTACCAACAAGCAGTGCGTGATATCGTAGCTCTTGCTGTTCAAGCTGGTGTGCCAGTGCCAACTTTCTCAGCAGCTATTACTTACTTTGATAGCTACCGTTCAGCTGACCTTCCGGCTAACTTGATCCAAGCGCAACGTGACTACTTTGGTGCCCACACTTACCAACGTAAAGACAAAGAAGGAACATTCCACTACTCTTGGTATGACGAAAAATAAGTAGGTCTGCCATGGGGAAACGGATTTTATTACTTGAGAAAGAACGAAATCTAGCTCATTTTTTAAGTTTGGAACTCCAAAAAGAGCAATACCGAGTTGATCAGGTTGAGGAGGGGCAAAAAGCCCTCTCCACGGCTCTTCAGACAGACTATGACTTGATTTTATTGAATGCTCGTCTGGGGGATATGACAGCCCAGGATTTTGCAGAGAAGCTGAGTCGGACTAAGCCAGCTTCAGTGATAATGGTCTTGGACCATCGTGAAGAATTGCAAGATCAGATTGAAACAATCCAACACTTTGCCGTTTCTTACATCTATAAGCCAGTTATTATTGAGAATCTGGTAGCTCGTATTTCAGCGATTTTCCGAGGTCGGGACTTTATCGACCAACACTGTAGTCAGATGAAGGTTCCAACGTCTTACCGCAATCTGCGTATGGATGTAGAACATCATACCGTTTATCGTGGCGAGGAGATGATTGCTCTGACTCGTCGTGAGTATGACCTTTTGGCTACTCTTATGGGAAGCAAGAAAGTTCTGACTCGTGAGCAGTTGTTGG
Source organism: Streptococcus mitis (assembly GCA_018364455.1). Lineage (GTDB taxonomy): Bacteria > Bacillota > Bacilli > Lactobacillales > Streptococcaceae > Streptococcus > Streptococcus mitis_BR. The sequence continues at coordinate 80,828 of JAGZLW010000004.1, forward strand.
AAAGTGTCTGGAAGTATGAAAGTGCGACCGAAACCAATATCGTGGATGTCTATATCCGTTATCTACGTAGCAAGCTTGATGTAAAAGGTCAAAAAAGCTACATTAAAACAGTGCGTGGTGTTGGTTACACCATGCAAGAATAGAAAAGCAGTTGCAGTTTTTGTAACTGCTGCTTGAGCTCTATACTATCTGTAGTGGGAATTCCTGAATAACAGATAGTATGGGGCTTTTTTTGATGAGGCAAAAATGCAGGTCCCTAGACGGCTTGTAATGCTTCAAAGAGATGGTCAGAGAGAATGATTTCTTATTGACCATAGTTTATACTCAATGAAAATGAAAGAGCAAACTAGGAAGCTAGCTGCAGGTTGCTCAAAACACTAGTTTTGAGGTTGCAGATGGAAGCTGACGTGATTTGAAGATATTTTCGAAGAGTATTGGTATCTGATAAGCTTTACTTTCATAGTTCTCTACTTTTTGACACTCAAAAGAGATGAGTTAGCTGTAGGTGAAATCAATATATTCTTTATAAGTATTCAAAAAATGGAATTTATCATAGTTTTGAAGAAAAGAGGTATTTCATTTTTATTGAAACATTATAATATAATAAATGCTTTAAATCCTGGAATATTCTGAAAATAATGGAAAATTATAAATAATAATTAATATAATTGACAAATCTGCTTATATAAATTATAATGTTGAGTGTATGTGTATGTGTATGTGTATGTGTATGTGTATGTGTATGTGTATGTGTATTACATGCTATTTTTTAGAAATCAAAAGGAGAAAATGTAATGTATTTTAATCGTAAAAATGCAGAGCAAAAGAACTGGAGAATGATCAAAAAAGGAAAGCATTTCCTATTCGGTTGTTCTCTTGTTTTTGCGGTCGGAGCTAGCTTAGCTACTCAAATGGTCCATGCAAACACGGCAGAGGAAACGACTGTAGAGAGTGGTTCAAAAGCTGAGGAGGCTAAGCCTGGGTACGGTGGAGAAGCAGGAACTTATGAGGCACCTGCTGTAGCAGAAAACAAGCCAGAAGTTGCTGGAACACCAGCAGTAGCTGCAAAACTTGATGGAGAAACTGCAAAAGAAGTTAAAGCTTTAGATAAAACTAAACTTGAAAACTACATTGCAGAAATCGAAGCAAAATTAGCTAACGGAACGTATGATAACAAAACAGAAGAGAGTGTTGCGGTATTAAAAGCTGACTTAGAAGCTGCAAAAGCTACATTAGCAAACGCAACAACTCAAGATGAAATCACAAAAGCTTACAATAAACTTGTAACTACAGCTAACACTAAATTAAAAAATAAACCTGTAGAGAAAAAAGAAACACCAGCAGTAGACACTACTAACGGAAAAGAAACTGTAGGTAAAAAAGCAGAAAATACTGAGAAAAAATCAGAATCTAACTCAATCGAAAACACAGGATCTAACGACCCACGTAATGGTAAAGCATTAGATAAAAATAATGCTTTTAGAGCGGAAGTTGCCTATTCAGAAGGTACAAATGCAGCCGCAAATGGTCATAGTGATGCCTATATCCTTAATGATGTTAATAGATACACGTCTACAGATGACGCTGTTAATGTAGTTTCTAGAGTTACAAATTATAAAGTTAAATATAATAAAGACAATAGTGGGAAGATTACTTCATTAGATTGGCTTGTCTTTTATAATGATCATGCAGAAAATCTAGCTAATACGTATAATACAGATGGAGGAGATGTATATCGAAATTTCATCCAAATTCCTGCAGAAGTTAATATGCCAACTAGCATTACACGTGCAAAATATAACTCTCCAATCAACCCTAAATTTATAAATGGAAAAGTTCAACGTATAAAACCTGATGGTTCAGCGTTGAGTAATTCTGTAACGTTTGAAAATCCAGCACCAGCTACAGCTGCTGGATTACCATTAGACAAAAAAGATACCTTTGCTCTGGCATCTGGTTGGGAAAGTACTCTCTATGGCCGTTCCATCGAAAAACTTGCCGGTCAGGAGGACAGATATTTCAAGAGTGCGTCGTCTGATTCTTCTCCGAGAACTAAACAGTTAGTATACGGTGCTGCCTTGAATGACAAACGTTTGATTGTGGATCGTTCGACTACGGGTGGTTCAGGGTATGATGGCTATGTATGGAGTTTTAGAACTGCAGTTCCTGAAACAACAACTAACGAACAGTTAAAAGATATGAAGGTTGTGTTTGGTATGATGCGTAGCGCCACTGCTGGTGCCAATGCAGGTTTCGCCAACATTGCAACTAACCCTGTGAAAATGTGGCAGTCTGATGTTTCCCCTGAACCAACAGCGAAAAATCAAACTGTAAAAGCTGGACAACAACCAGATGCGACAAAATCAATTGGAAACTTTGACACTCTTCCACAAGGAACAACAGTTAAGTACAAGGATACAGTTGATACAAAAACTCCAGGTGAAAAACCAGCAACAGTAGTTGTAACTTACCCGGATACATCTACAAAAGAAGTTCCTGTAAAAGTAATTGTTGAAAAAGAAGCAGTAGCACCAGCTAAGCCAGTTACTCCAAAACCAGAAGCACCAAAACCAAGCACGCCAGCGGCAGGTGCAGCGACTAACAAACCAGCGGCAGGTGCAGCGACTAACAAACCAGCAGCAGAGGCAGAGACTAGAGGTCCAGAAATTGTCAATGATTTGGCAGGCAAAGCAAGTACTCCAGCTGATGTGACAGTTAAAGCACCAGCAGGTTCAACTGTTAAGCTTTACAACACAGATGGTGTCGTAATCGGTGAAGCTGTAGCTAATGCCCAAGGTGTAGCAACTGTTCACCCTACAAACAGTCTTCCAGCAGGAGAGATTACAGCGACTTCAACACCAGTAGGTGGTAAAGAGTCAGCTAAGAGTGCACCGATTACGGTTACAGCCTCACCAGTGACTGTTAAGGATGGTGGCGTGACTGGTAATGATGATACTAGACTATTGGTAAGTAGGTCAGAAATTACAGTATATCCTGGTGATAAAATTGATGTTGATGTTGTAGCTCAAGCTACAGCTTTAGAGAAATTTTCGGTTGAGAAAAATGCGACAGCTATAAAAGGCGTATTGCCATCAGGGGGATACCTAGGATCTTCAAACGGAGCTACGATTAGACAACGTGATGCTAAATATAGTGGTACTGTTGCAATGGACCAGCCAGCAGGAAGTACAAGTGTTATTTTTCATGCGAAGAATCGAGATAAACCAACAACGATATACAGAGAACTTATAGTAAATGTTCTTGAGACTGCTAAGAAATATGAGCCAGTTGCAGGTACAAAACTAGATGTTTCGGATTCTAATAATCTTAGTGAAGATGACAAGAACAAGGTCATCGCCGCTGTTAAAGCTGCTAACCCAAGTCTTCCAGCAGATTCACAATACAGTGTAGATGAAAAGGGTAACCTTACTATCACTTATCCTGATGGATCAAAAGATAAGATTGCAGCAGCATATCTAGTTAATCCAACAACCCCAGCAGCTCCAGCAGTAGCTCCGACTGTAGAAATCCCATACTCAAATGCAGACAAACGTCAAATCTATGTTTACACAGGTGAAAATACTGACTTAACATTCACAGGTAAAGATGAAACAACAGTTAAAGACTTATACTTACGTGGACCAGGTGGTGTTACAAATGATAACGCTGCAGCGTACGGATTCACAACAGGTAAGATTGATAACGGTGCTGTTACAAATGGAGAAGGAACAGTATCTGCTGATAAGAGAACGGCAACTATTAAGATGACAGGTGTTACAACTCTTAAAGCTCCAAACCAATGGACAAGTTTCATTGAAGCTAAAGATAATGATGATTTAAAATCAATGACAGGTGCAGACTACAATGCTTCAACTGATGATGCAGTACGTCAACAAAAACCAGGATACATTCAATTTGTTGTTAAATCTCAAACAGATAAGTACGATATCAAAGCACCAACAGAAAAAGTTGCCGTAGCAGATCCAGCAAACGTAACAGAAGATGATTTAGCTAAAATCAAAGAAAAATTACAACTTGAGTACAATCAAAATAATGACGATGCGAATATCTCAAAAAATGCTCAAGTTACAGATAAAGATGCTAAGATCAAGTCATTAACAAAAGATGCTGATGGAAATCTTGTAGTAACATATACAGATGGTTCTACAGATAAAAAACCATTATCAGAGTTTGTCGGAGTAGCACCAACAGTAGAAGTTCCATACTCAAATGCTGACAAACGTCAAATCTATGTTTACACTGGTGAAAATACTGACTTAACATTCACAGGTAAGGACGAAACTGAAGTTAAAGACTTATACCTACGTGGACCAGGAGATGTAACTTGGAATAACACTACAGGATTTGGTTTTACAACAGGTAAAGTTGAAAATGGTGTGGTAACTGGCGATGGAACAGTCACTGCTGATAAGAGAACAGCTACTATCAAGATGACTGGAACTACAAACCTTAAAGCTGGCCAACAATGGACAAGTTTCATTGAATCTAAAGATAGCAATGATGCAAAATCAATGACAGGCGCAAACTATAATGCTGAAACTGATGACGCAGCACGTCAACAAAAACCAGGATACGTTCAATTCGTTGTTAAATCTCAAACAGATAAGTACGATATCAAGGCACCGACAGAAAAAGTTGCTGTAACTGATCCAGCTAACGTTACAGAAGCAGAATTAGCTAAAATCAAAGAAAAACTACAACTTGAGCACAATAAGAATAATGACGATGCAAATATCTCAAAAAATGCTCCAGTTACAGATAAAGATGCTAAAATTGCTTCAGTAACAAAAGATGACCAAGGAAATCTTGTAGTAACATACGCAGATGGTTCAAAAGATACAAGACCATTATCAGAATTTGTAACCAAAGATACAGAAGCTCCAGCTAAACCAGTTGTAGAAACAGATCTAACAGGTAAAGCCGGCACTAAGACACCAGTTAAAGTGACAGCAGAAGCAGGATCTAAGGTTGAGTTGTTCGATAAAGACGGCAATAAGATTGGTGAAGGTACAGCTGACGAAAACGGAAAAGCTACAATCACACCAACGAAAGAGCTTCCAGCAGGAGACGTAACAGCGAAAGCAAC
>JAGZLW010000073.1 GCA_018364455.1 Streptococcus mitis
TCTTCTGAACCAACAACCGCAACTAGTAGTAACCAATAAGGGGAATGGAATGAATAAAAAAATTGAACAACTTGAAGGCAAGCTTGAAAAAGTTAGGAAAGATAAAGAAAAAGCGCAACGACAAAAAGAAGAAGTAGATAAAAAAATCAAGAATTACATAAATCAAGAAAAAGATTTTGAAGCGCAGCTTTTTGTTGCTCTATCAGAAGAAAGTGGCTTATCCTACCAGGAAATGAAGGAACTAATTCTTCCAGCGCAATCAAGTAACCAAGGAGTGAACCATGTATAAAATTATCAATCAACTGACTAATCAGGAGGAAACATTTGAGCACCGAGATGAGTTGTTATCAAGGCTAGAAATTATCAACGAGAGAATGAAGAGTAATAGAATAACCGGAAGCTATTGGCTTTATTCTCTCAATTCTGAAGGTGAATTCCTACAAGAAGAAAGACTTGAAATACCTTTTGTTGGTATCATTGATCAGTTGTTGGAAAATTTTGGTATGAGTGCTGGAAAGAAAAAGAAAGGTTTTCTTCATTTTTTGGCAAAACATAAAGAAAAGAATTCCTCACTGGGCACACCAGAAATCCAACTCCAACCCGAATTCCAATCAGAACCAGATCCTGAACCGGAAGATCTAACGGTAAAGAAAGAGGCGAATATGGCTCGTCAAAGAATTGCTGAGCTAGTTTCTCAGAAGCCTCAAGATGAGGCTAGAGAGGAAGTACCTTTGGAAGATGAAATGACCTATTCTTCTAGTGAATGGACTACAGAAGACTTCAGTAGATTAGATGAAAATGAGGAAGAACGAGTAGAAGCTTCACAAGATGAAAATACGCAGGATACATCTACAGAAGCTACAACTACAGAAGCTGTAGCACCGGTTGTTGAAGCATTTACTCAGAAGGAAAATAAATCGATTCCTGATCAAAAGGATGAATCTTCTTTCTACCTTTCTCATGCGACTACAGTAAATTTACCTTCAGAGGTTATTGATAGCTTTGAGGCTCAGACGATTACTTATAAGCAATCTATTAAAAATAAAATCAAATCTAACGAAGATTTTATCAAGGAAGCAAATGAGGAAATTGCTCAGTGCCAAAATAGGATCGATGAGTTGAAACAACAGATTCTTGAGAAAGACTCTCAAGCGACTCAATTGAAGGATCTTTATTTCAAAATTGAAGAGGTGAGCTAGAATGGAACAAGAACAAGTGGTAGCCCAATTAGGACGGGCAACTCTTGTGACAGGAGAAGTCATCTTAAAGGGACTCTTCTTGGTGAGCTCTAAAGCAGTTGAAATGTATCAAGCCAGAGGGGAGAATGTAGTCTTTACTGGTGAGTCGGACTGGAATAAATTCATGGCAACAGCAGATGCTAAAGAAGTCCAGCAATTACTACATAATGAAGTCAATCTCGAGGCAGTTCGAAAAGAACTGGGCCAATACGGGATTGGCTTTTCTTTTTATACTCATCCAGATGGAAAGACAACTCTTGCTTTTAATGCAAAAGATAAAGGTGTTGTCGAACAAGCCTTTAAGGATGTCCTAGAAGGCATCACAAGAGATCCGAAAGGATTCAATGAGCGAAATCTTAAAAATGGGAAAACAACTTCTTTTGAGGAGAAATTACAACATTTCAAAGCAGTTGAACAAGAGAAAATTGCTTCCCTACAGGTAAATATTCATACCAAGGAATTTGTTCTTCCGCAAAATATCGAACCACAGATTGGAGGGAAAATGAAGTGATTACAGAAAAGAAGAAACGGAGACTTAGACCGTATTTGTTGTTAGGATTAGGCTTGTTTTATCTCTTTCATTGGCTCTTTAAATTATGGTTGTTAGCACCAGATACCGATTCAGTAACAGATGTATTTGGTTTTGGGAAGTTTAACTGGATGAACGACCATCTAAGTGACAAGTCTTGGTTTGATTTTCAATTTACTCCAACTTCTTTATTGCTTGGTATGGGCGGATTTTTGATTGCTTTTCTACTGTATTTGAGAGTATCTGATACGGGAACTTACCGTTATGGAGAAGAACATGGATCAGCTCGTTTTGCGACAAGAGAAGAGTTGATGAGATTCCGAGACGAAGAACCTGAAAAGAATATGATCTTTACCCAGAACAGTCAGATGGGGCTATTTAATAACCGCTTGAGCTTTGATAATCAGATTAATAAAAATATTCTGGTGTATGGAGGTACAGGGGATTCAAAGACACGTAGTGCTGTAAAACCGAATATATTACAAGCCAATTCTAGTTTTGTAACCACAGATACTAAAGGGATTTTGATTCATGAGACAGGGAAATCACTTGTAGAAAAAGGTTACAAGATGAAAATTTTTGATCTGATTACTTTTTTGAATTCAGATGGCTTCAACGTTTTTAAATATATTCATAATGAAATGGATATAGACCGGGTAGCTGAAGCGATCACGGAATCTCTTAATAAAAATGGTCATGAGGGAGATCCTTTTTGGCCAGCAGCCAATAAACTCTTGATGCGTTCTCTAATTGGCTATCTTTATTTTGATGGTCAGATCGATCACTATCTGCCTAATTTAGGGCAGGTTACAGATATGATTCGAGAATTGAGACGGAATCATCCGGAAGCGGAAAGCCCAGTTGAATTGATGTTTGAAGACCTGGAGAGAAGGAGCCCAGGGAATTATGCCTGCAGGCAATGGGATCTATTCAATAAAAACTTTGATGGACAGACACGTGCTTCTGTCTACGCCATTTTTGCGACTACATTCTCAGTATTTGATCATGAACAGCTGAGAAAGATTATTGAAAAAGATACGCTGGAAATTGAAAAATGGAATATTGAAAAAACAGCAGTTTTCATTCATATTCCAGAAGTGGATCCGGCTTACCAGTTCTTATCTGCCCTTCTTTTTAGTACCATTTTTGATGTGCTAATAAAGACTGCAGATGCAGTTATATTAGGTGAGCATCCAAAAAAGACCAGGGAAGACTTATTGCATTTACAAGTATGGGCAGATGAGTTTGGTCAGATTGGGAAGATTCCTAATTTACCGTCAATTATCTCTGTTATTCGTTCTCGAGAGATTTCTATCAAGATGATGGTACAATCTCAAAGTCAGATTGAAGTGTTATATGGTAAAGAAAATACGAAGACGATTATCAATAACTGTGGTGCTATTCTTTATTTAGGTTCTAATGACTTAGATACGCTTAAGTATCTATCTGAGCGATCAGGGAAGCAAACTTTGAATGATCAGAATTATAGTGAGAGCAGAGGAAGAAATGCCAGCAGTTCTAAGCAGAACTCCAAAATTGGTCGAGAACTGTTGACACCACATGAGGTTGCTACGATAGGAACAACAGAAGCCCTGCTCTTCCTATCCAAACAAAATGTTTTTCGAGATCAAAAATTTAACCTGGACACGCATCCAAGAGCTTACCTCTTAAGTAATGGCCCGAACGATGATAACTGGTATCGATACAAGCGCTATCTAAGCGATATTGATGAGTGGAAAGACCAGGTTGGGGAAGAAAATGTTATTCATATTGGGATTAAGGAAGTTGAGGAAGTTCCTCTCAAAGTGAGTTAGAAAGGATCAAGAATGAATACATTACCACAAAAACAATTTAAACGAATGAAGCGTGAAGTTGAGGAAGAAACTGCTCGAGGGATTGGTTATTTTGAGGGGATTTTAGAACATATCCCTCCTTACCCCCTATCTGAAGCCGTAAAAGAGTTGGCTTTATCTGGCTGGATTACTCCTCATACAGATGTCATCGATGTCCAGAATATGATTGTTACTGAATCTATAAAATGGATGAACTATCAGGACTTCAAAGACGTTGCTCCCTACTTGTTTTCTTACCCTCGAGAGCAACGAGACAAAGATTTATTGGTTCAACCAGTGAAAATCTCCAGAGAGTATTTTGAGGAATTACAAGCCAATGCAGAAGAATTATTTCACTTGAAACAAGACTTGCTTCAGGTTAATAATCAATTAGATGCTAAGATTAAAGAATTGGAGATGGATCAGCTACCCAATGGCGATCAGGTCATTGGAGTTGATCCGAAAGCTGAGGAGGTATTGTTACTACGAACTCCAGAAAATGCTCAGGTTGAGGAGTGGGAGGTTCGTAAAGATGGCTTGATTACTGATTATCGTTCCAATCTTTCAGAATCAGCTCAAATTGTAGATACTTTGCTTGAAATGGAGAATCCAGAGATCGATACCATTCTTTACGAAGAAGTAATCAACTATTCTAAGAAAACTTGGCCAGATTCAGAACCGATTCAACTTCCAGAAAATATCAAGGAACTATTGAATCAAGAGGGCAAGCTTGACCCCTCATATTATCAAATAGCCCAGTTTGAAACAGTAAAACAAGCCTATATCTATGGAATGATTTCACCTAGTTTTCAGGAACATTTCCCTCATTATTCAGACTTTGTTAGGAACTATGTAGAAGATAGGGAACAATATGAGTTTTTCAACTATCGTACAGAAGCCGTTTCATTAGCTCAGGAAATTCTAGTACCACGTTTAGGAGATATTAACCAGATTTTAGACACTAATAATCAGGAGTTAATCATTCAAGAGGTCGTTGGTTATTCTCAAGGTGAAAGCTGGGAACTAGCTTATTTACGGGATACAAAGACGGAAGATAGAGAATCCGTTCGATTCTATCTTGAAAGTGAGATTGGAGCTTGGTATAAGGGAAGTTTGACAGAGTTGGCTGTTATCCGCTTTGATGATATTGATCTAGAGAAAGGATTTAATGGTCATCAGGAAGCGGTCTATCATATTGATGAAGACTTGTTAGTTCATGATAAGCTAAAACAAGTTCAACTCCATATTCCTGATTTAAACCGTTTTGTAGTAGCCGAAGAACTTGAGAAAGAACAGACACAAGATATAGTAGCAGAAAAAGAAGAGCCAGAATTTTCATTGTAGGGAGGTAACAGATGGCATTAAGCAAAGAAGAAGCCAAAAGATTATCTATTATTTCTGTTGCAGAACAACTAGGCATAGAGTTAAAGCGTACAGGAAGCTATAGCTATACTTGGACAGAGCACGATTCATTTGTAATAGACACAAAGAAAAATGAATTTCACTGGAATTCAAGAACTGAATTTGGAGATGTCATTCAGTTAGTTCAAACCATACGAGGTGTTTCTTACAAGGAGGCGATGCATTTTTTAGAAACTGGAGAATTTAAGGAAGTCGATCTAGAAGCTCAGACAGCCTCAAAAGAGCTTTTTAGCTATCACTTGGAAAGATATGAGCGTCAGGACTTCAGCGCCTCTAGACGCTATTTGAAAGCACAGAGAGGCCTTTCAGATGATACGATTAACTTCTTTATTAGCCAAGGCAGTATAGCGGAAGCAATCCGAAAAAAAGGAGACTATTTTGAGCCTGTGATCGTCTTTAAGTATAAGGACAACATAGGCTTTTTAGCTGGAGCGAGTCTTCAGGGAATAGTAGAGAATCGGGAGCACTATCCTGAACGCGGACGCCTAAAACAAATTATGAGAAATTCAGACGGACAACTAGGCTTTTCAATTGATATTGGGAATCCTAAACGTTTAGTATTTGCGGAAGCTCCAATCGATCTAATGAGCTACTATGAGCTTCATAAAGATAGGCTTCAGGATGTCCGCTTAATAGCTATGGATGGAGTAAAAGAAGGAATCATTAGTAGACGGTTTATGGAATTGTATGCAGAGACAAATGATAAATCCTACCAAGTCAATCAGAATACTGGGAAAGCTCTAGAAGTAGTCGCTAGAACAACGAACTATTTTAAAGATGGTCAGCATCAGGATATGATTACCTTGGCTGTAGATAATGATATGGCTGGCCATAAATTTATAACTAGTCTGCAGGAAAAGGGGATTCCAGTACAGATTGCGATTCCACCTATCTTTCAGAGAGGGCAGGAGAAGGAAGATTGGAATGACTTTCTGAAGGGAGGGAATAACACTCCTAAAGAGTTAGCACATGTTTATACAGCAGATGAAAAGTCCTGGCATTACCAGGGCTTTTTTGAGAAGGAACTAGCTCTTGCAAAAGCGCAAGAGCTAACTACAGATGATGTAAAAGCTTTTGTGTCAGATAGGCAATTGACAAGGGAAGAAGTCCATCAAGAATATCAAACAATTATTAATCAAGAGAGAGGAAGAAAAAATAGTATGTCGAAATTGCATGAGAATAGCAGTGATCATGAAGATGATTTAGTAAACAATCCTCAACAAGCTGATAGAATCCCTGTTCAACCGGAAACACAGGCTATAATTGATTCTGGAGAGGTCAAACAATGGGCTAAACATCCCCATATCTACTTCGTAAAAGGGCTACGTCAAGTAGCTTTAGAACTGACAGAAGAAGGAAAATTTGAGCAATCATCTCAATATCTCCCTAATACGGATGAGGAAAAAGAGGTGGTAAATAAGTTACTGTCCAAACAAAAAAAGCAAGATGAAGTAGTTCTAGAAGATGATCAGAGTTCTGTATTGAACATAGATACTAGCAATTTATCTCCAGAAGATGCGGAATGGCTGAAGCAGAACTGGCATAATATTAACTTCTCAGTAGAACCTAAAAAACAAATGTTCATTGATTCAGATAAAACAGTAACCTTTGAAAAACCTTCCGATCCTGTTGGAGATACTTATAAAGCGCAGGAAGAAAATCAGAGTA
>JAGZLW010000074.1 GCA_018364455.1 Streptococcus mitis
AATAGCTGTAATAGCTGTAATAGCTGTAATAGCTGTAATAGCTGTAATAGCTGTAATAGCTGTAATAGCTGTAATAGCTGTAATAGCTGTAATAGCTGTGATGTCAAATATCCATCATAGTAGTTTTTATTGTTTTATTCCTAGTGGGAATATTGCTTTTAAATTTGATTTTGTGTTTTAACATCAGGAGGGACAATGGAAAATAAATCAAATTCACTCAATAGAATAAAGCGTCATCAACGTGAAAAGGTGTTGCGCTTTTCTATTCGTAAATATAGTTTCGGTGCCGCTTCAGTTGCTGTTGCAGCACTGATGTTTTTAGGTGCGCGCGTTGTTAGCGCAGATACCGTAAGCGGAAGCAATTCACAATCTACGGCGGGTGTAGTACAACCTAACGATAAGGGCAACTCGCCTGTGGGTATTAAGGAACCTACTGAAAATAAATCAGAAGTAGTCAATAGTTCTTTAGAAAATAAAGAAACTGCACTTGTTGAAAATAGTAGTAATACGGTTGATAAAAGTCAGTTAAGAACAGTAGTTGAAGAATTAAATTCTCTTCTTTCAACTAAATTAAACCTTGACGACTCAGTGCTTTCTTCTGTAAAAGAAAGAGTTCAGATAGCTCAGGCATTACTAGATAAAGCTGATGCAGTTCAAAAAGATATTAATGAACTAAAAGAACTTTTGTCTACTGATTTAGCTACTTTATCTAATGCGGTAAAAGAATCAAGTGAGGTTCGAGAAAGTAATACTGGAACTGAGGCTGAAAAACCAGCGAGCCAACCTTCTTCTGAAGTAAGAGCAAGCGAAGAGAATCAAACTGTATCAGCTAAAAAAGATTCTTTGAAAGTATCTGTTGATCAATTGAAAGTAGCAATTTCAGAAGTTCCTGAACATGATACTACGAAAGAAGTTCTTAAAAAAGCCAATGAAGTCATGGTATTAGCTCAAGGCGTTCTTCAGAATACTACAGTTTCTCTAACCGATGTTGAACAAATGAACAAACTTGTGAAGAGAATGTTTATTTCTGTTAAAAATGCTACAACGCGTTTGACTTCAGGTTCTCATGATCCTCGTAATGGGAAAAGCATGGATCAAGGTACAGGTTTTAGAGAAAATGGTGAACTCGTGGAAGGTGCGTTAAGTAACGTAAAAGAGTATATATCACAGGATAAATATAATGGTGGTGGAACAACTACTGGTCAACGTGTCCGAACAATTGAGAAAACATTCATGACGGCAAAATATAGTACGGAGGGTAATAAGAAATATATTACTTATGAAGTTTACTTCCAAAATGATGGTCGAGCTTTGGATGGGAATACTGGAAATGCATTTTGGTTCTACCCACCTCGTGATCTTTTATATAATGTTGGTGGCAATTATCCAATAGGAGTTGTTTCTGAAGCTTATTATGAACTTTATGAAAAAAAGGCAGGAAGAACAGGGATACTTTCTCAGAATCCGGATGATTTTACTCAAGTGAAAGGAAGATATACGGTCTCTCTAGGCGCAGGGAAAACTCAGGATGACAGTTCACGAAGCTTATGGGGCGCCGCAGGTGGTCTTTTTCAGTTTGATGGTGGTCCTGCTGGAAGAAATTCTAGTCAGATACAATCAATGTTAAAAAATTTAAAAAATAATAAAGAATTAAATAGTATCATTAGATTAGGTAATAATCCAAATGGGAATCTTCCTAATGCCTCTTATTCTCATATATTAAACGTATCACCTAAACAAAATTATGCTTATAAATATCACGTTAAGATGCGTTTGAAAGATGATGTTACGGCTGACCAAGCCAAAACAGCGGGGACAATAGCTGTAACCACTAAAGCGGGATCTGCTATCGAGGCCTCTCAGGCATATGTATATGCTGCTACTGGAACAAGGTTGGTAAGTAAGCCAGCAACTCCAAGGATTCCAACAAACTTGACGGGTAAAGCTGGCACTAGAACTCAAATAGAGGTAGATGCAGAAGCAGGCGTATCAGTTGTTGTATATGACCATGGAGGTAAAGAGCTAGGTCGAGGTGAAGCGAACGCAAGTGGTAAAGCGTTTATCACTCCAAGCAAAGACATTCCGAGTGGGAATGTGACAGCCAAGGCTAGAGATAAAGCAGGAAATGTTTCTGACCCAAGTAATCCTCAAGTTGCAACTGCTCCAGTACCAAACCCAATTACAGTTAGCCCATTTACACATGGAGATACCAGTGTTACCTTAAGACCGAATGGTAAGACAGATATTGTTTATGCATCTATTCAAGGTAAAGCGATTAAGTTTGAAAAACAAGCTAATAATCAGTATAAACAAATAACTAATGACGCTAAAATAACCTTCACACCAAAAGGAGATGGCAGTATCACTATCACCTTGCCCGCAGGTAAGCAGTTTAAGGCCGGTGATCGGGTAGTGACACGTGCTGAGAATAGCGATATAACGTCGAATACAGGCACCCGTGCTTCCGGAGAAGTAGAAGGCTACGGTCAATTAAAACGAAGTGACAAAGTTCCTGTGAAAGATCCAAGCAATTTATCTCCGACTGATAAAGAACGTGTAAAAGTAGCCGTTTTAAAAGCTAATCCAGGTATTGAAGTTGCCGATCTAACAATTGCTCAAAATGGTGATGTAACCTATAATCATCGCGGTGAGGGTTCAGGTAGCAAGCGAGAAATGCGATTAACAGATAATGTTAATCGAGATAATGTAGCTCCAGGTAAACCAACGATTGAAACACCATTATTAGGGAAAGCAGGAACAAGAACACCTATCACAGTTCAAACTGAAGCAGGTGCTAAGGTAGAACTTTTTGATGCGAAAAATCATAAGATTGGAGAAAAAGTAGCTGACAATCAAGGTAGAGTGACCATTGAACCAACAGAAAATCTAGTAGCAGGAAATGTCACAGCAAAAGCAACAGATGAAGCAGGAAATATCTCACAACCAAGTGATGCTAAGGTTGCTACTTATCCGTTAGTAAAACAACCGATTATTAATATTAAGCAAGGGGAAAGACTAACTCCTGAGGAAATTAAACAAACCGTTCTATTACAAAATGGGGCTGGAACAACTAACCTACCAAGTAATGTACAAGTTACAGGAAACTTTGATACTTCAAGTGTTGGTGATAAGAGAACAACAGTTACTGTAACATTTCCAGATGCACCAGCACAACAAGTTGAGGTAACTTATAAAGTATTACCGACGTTCCCGATAGCCCGTACGGTTTATGATTTCAAAGGTATGGACCATGGTAATGATGAATCAGGCTATTATGTGAATCCAGGAAACCTTCCAAGCGGAATGGTTTGGGTTGCTAAACGAAATGGTGAGCAGGAACAAAGCGCATCAAAATTAAGAGAGATGCTTAAGGCAGATCCAGTAGGCACAAAAACATATACATTCAGTGGTAAGTACAATCATGGAAGATTTACCAATACTCCTAACGATGCTCAAAAATTAGCACATACAGGAACATTTGAACATAAAGTGTTTGATGTAGAAGCAAATAGAACAAGAGTCACTGTTTCAAAAGGAGTAACTTTAACTGAACAAAATGCAAAAGATGCAGTAGCTAAGGTAGCTGGCTCAGAGGACTTACCGACTGGAACAACCTATGAATGGGTTGATAATCATGGAAATAAACAAAATCCAGTAGCCAACACTCCAGGTGTACAAAATTACAGAGTAAAAGTTACATTACCAATGTCTCAAACAGGGGCGAATCAGCCGGACGCAACACAAAAAAGACCATCTAAGATAATAGATGTGACAGTCAATGTAAAACCGGATGTGCCAACATACAATACAACAATAAAAGCAAATGGTAATATAAAAGTTCCAACAGTTGCATCAACAGATAGAGAATTAACAGGTACAGGTGCTCCAGGAGCTAAGATAAAAGTAACAGTACCAGGTGTAACAATTAATGAAGTTACAGTAGGAGATAACGGAAAATGGAGAGTAAGTCTTCCCAAAGGTCTAAATAGTAATCAATTAAATCAAAAACAGCTGGTTCCTCAAGATCAAGTGACTATTACTCAAAGTGTAGGTGGCGTAGAAAGTGATCCAGTGAATGTAGCTGTATCATTAGGAGAAACAACGATTCAACCATCAGTAGCTTCTAAAGATGGAGCTAGTCTCGTAGCAGGAACGAAGAATATCGTAGTTAAAGCTCCGCACGATGCAGGTATGGTTTATGTATCTTATACAGATAAAGCAACAGGTAAGGCACATGAGATAGGCCTAAAACGTGAAAATATTAATAGTCCATGGGTTTCAAATAAACCAACTCTAGGGGAGGTTAAGAATACAACAAAAGATGCATTTACGAATACAATCACTATTGAGATGAAAGAATCTATTGCAGAAGGAACTGCTAAGGCAATAGCTAATATTTCAGAAGGTAAGTATTCAAGTGCTGTAGATTGGAAAACAATCCAAGTTACAAACCAAGCCCCAACCGTTACATCCGCGGTTTCAGGCAATGAAAAAATAGTAGAGTTTGGAGAAAATATAGATCTTAAGACTTTAGTTACAAAAGCTGACTATGAAGATGATAAAGATGCAACACGTGGTACTAAAGTACGAACAGAGATTGTATCAGTAAATGGACAAAATAATGTGAAAGATATCAATTCTAGAAAACCAGGCACATATATTGTCAAATACAAAGCAATTGATAGTCAAGGTAAAGAATCAGGAGAAATACAATTAACGGTTAAAGTTAGGGAAGATAAACCAACACCACCAACAGCAACTGCACCAAGTGATGGAACAGTAACAGTGACACCAACAGGAGATGCTGATAAAGTAATTGTTAATTACACAGATGAGAAAAATGCTCAAAAAACAGTAACCGTAGTTAAGGCTAAGAATGGAACATGGTCATCATCAGATAAACCAGCAGGAGTAACTGTTGATCCAAGAACAGGAGCTTTATTAATTCCAGAAGACGGAGTTAGAGACAGAAGCCAAGTAACAGCGACGGCAACAAAAGGTGATAGTAGACCATCAGATCCAAAAATAGTTACAGCGCAACAAAGAGATTTTGTACCAGTAGTTCCAGATAAGACACCTGTTACAAAAGTAACAAACTTGACACCTGAAGAAAGAGAAAAAGTAAAAGCTAAAGTTCAAAATCGCAACCCTGGTAAAAACATTAGCATCTCAACAGATGGTACTGCAACATTAACAGATCCGAAGACAAATATTAGTCATCAAATATCTGGAGATAAGTTGGTTGAATCAAACGATAAGATTAAACCAACAGTTGAAATTCCTTATGATAATCCAGCTAGACAAGAAATTTATGTTTATTCTGGAGAAACAAATAACATTACAATCAAAGTAAAAGATAACTCTGGAAAAATATCTAAATCATATCTTGTGTTTGCGGCTAATGATAGAAGAGGTTTAGGAGCAGAGGATAACAGTTACTTGGGTGGTGGAAGTAGCAACGGATTGTATCTAACAGCGACTAAAATACATTCAGATACACCAACTTCAGAAAACCAACCAGCAACAATTACAGTAAGTGGGAATCTTAATAATCAGCCATTTACAGGTGAAAAATCAATTACTCGTTATGTATTTGCTGAAGATCCAAGTGGAAATACAAACTATGATCACGTAGGTCGCACAGATGATACAGGAGCATTAGGACGCGTTAAATTTGTGTGGAAATCACAAACATCAAAATATGATGCGCAAGCTCCGGGAACACCAGTACTATTAGACAATGCAGATGCGACTCAAATTGAGAATGCTGTAAAACAAGCTAATCCAACCTTTAGCGATAAAATTAAGTCTGTAACAGTTAATGGCAATAATGTGATTGTGACCTATAAAGACGATAGTACAGATCGATTAGACGCTTCTAAAGTTTTCAAAGTACGTGATTCTAAACCAACACCACCAACAGCAACAGCACCAAGTGATGGAACAGTTACAGTAACGCCAACAGGGGATGCAGATAAAGTCACGGTTAATTACACTGATGAGAAAGAACAAAATAAAACTGTAACAGTAGTCAAAGATAAAAATGGAACATGGTCATCATCAGATAAGCCAGTAGGTGTAACAGTAGATTCAAGTACAGGGCAACTCCTTATTCCAGCTGAAGGTGTAAAAGATAAAAGTCAGGTAACAGCAACAGCTACGAAAGGTGACAGTCATCCATCAGAACCAACTACTGTGACGGCACAAGCAAAAGACTTCACCCCAGTGAAACCAGATGAGAAGGTTGTTGTTCAAGATAAATCCCACTTAACTCCAGAAGAGAAAAAACAAGTGGAAGATAAGGTCAAAGCGAAGAACCCAGGTAAGACTGTCACTGTAGGTGAAGATGGAACCGCCACTGTCACCGATCCAAGCACTAAGATCAGTCATCCAATCGCAGGAAAAGACCTAGTTAACGAAGGCTTCACACCAGTGAAACCAGATGAGAAGGTTGTTGTTCAAGACAAATCCCACTTAACTCCAGAAGAGAAAAAACAAGTGGAAGATAAGGTCAAAGCGAA
>JAGZLW010000075.1 GCA_018364455.1 Streptococcus mitis
CTTGGTAGCTAAGAAAATCTTTAGCAATCCAGAAATCACTTGTCAATTTATTCGCGATATGTTGGATTTACCAGCCAAAAATGTAACCATTTTGGAGGGGAGCAATATTCATGTCTTGCCATCCCTGCCTTACTCGGCTCAGGATTTCTATACCAGTATAGATGTTTTGGCGGAGTTGGACAATGGCACCCAAGTTATCATTGAAATTCAGGTACATCATCAGAATTTTTTCATCAATCGCTTGTGGGCTTACTTATGCAGTCAGGTCAATCAAAATCTAGAAAAAATTCGCCAACGTGAAGGTGATACACACCAGAGTTACAAACACATCGCACCAGTATACGCAATCGCAATTGTGGACAGCAATTATTTCCAAGATGATTTGGCTTTTCATAGCTTTAGTATGCGTGAGGACACGACAGGTGAGGTCTTAACTATCACAAACAATGGACAAGAAAACCACCTAGTCAAGATGGCGTTCTTGGAATTAAAAAAATACAGAGAAACCAGCAAAGATAGGATTCGCAAACCATGGTTGGAGTTTTTCGGGAATAAACCCTTTACCCAGAATCCCCAGCGAGCTATCAGTCAGGCAGATCAACTGCTAGACTACAAGAGCTGGTCCGAGGAGGATAGGAAAATGTTTAGTCAACTACGTATGCGCGAAGAACAAGCCTTGTTAGCACAGGACTATGCCTTGGAAACAGCTAGGGCGGAAGGTGGTTTTGTTATGTTAGCAAATCTAGTCCGCCAAGGTCTTCTGACATCTGAGGTAGCTAGCCAGCAATTGGGCATGACAGTCGCTGAGTTTGAGGCGTTGTTGTAAGACTAGCACTAATAGTCAAGATGGCATTCTTGGAACTAAAAAAATACAGAGAAACCAGCAAAGATAAGGTTCGCAAACCGTGGTTGGAGTTTTTCGGGAATAAGCCCTTTACCCAGCAACCCGAGCGAGCCATCAGCCAAGCAGACCAACTGCTAGACTACAAGAGCTGGTCCGAGGAGGACAGGAAGATGTTTAGCCAACTACGTATGCGAGAAGAACAAGCCTTATTAGCGCATGACTATGCCTTGGAACAAGCTGAGGAAAAGGGCTTAGAGCGTGGTCTTGAACGTGGTAAAGTTGAAGGAAGAGTTTTTGCTTTTCTAGATATGGTTCGCCAACATGTTTTAACTTCCGAATTTGCGAGTGAACAATTGGGCATGACCGTTGCTGAATTTGAGTCACTATTGAAAGAGCATCACAAATAAGAATTAAAAAAATACAGAGAAACCAGCAAGGATAGTATTCGCAAGCCGTGGTTGGAGTTTTTCGGGAACAAACCCTTTACCCAAGAACCCGAGCGAGCCATCAGCCAGGCAGACCAACTGCTAGACTACAAGAACTGGTCTGAGGAGGACAGGAAGATGTTTAGTCAACTACGTATGCGAGAAGAACAAGCCTTGTTGGCACAGGACTATGCCTTGGAAACTGCTAGGGCCAGAGGGTATCGAAGAGGGATTAAAAGTAGGTTTAGTAAATCTCGTTCGACAAGGTCTTCTGACTTCCGAGATAGCAAGCCAGCAATTGGGTATGACCGTTGCTGAGTTTGAGGCTTTACTGTGAGTTCGATCTTTCATCTAATCTAATAGTAGGAAGTTGATGAAAGGGCAAGTGTTATCAAAATACTTGCCGTTTTTACTTGACTTTTACAAGGGTTTGTAAGATAATACCAAGGAAGTAAGTTCTGTCTAACTATCTATATAGTTTAGATATAAAAGATATCATCTGAGGGATGAGTATTTGTGAAATGTCAACTTGGAGGCTAGAGTATTTCAGGGGGAATTTTTCGCGAGTTAGTTTTCTTCTCCTTTTTTCGAAGAAATAGGTAAAAAGTTTAAAAAACATAAGAAAACTCTTGACAAATCCTGCAAATATTTATATACTGTATGGTAGTAAGATAGTCTTACGAAAAATAATATAATGAAAAATAAAGGAGATAAAACGATGAAAAAAGTTTTATTGACAAGCGCAGTCGCTCTTGCAGCATTTGGTGCTGTACAAGCTGTTTCAGCTGAAAACCTAGTTCTTAAACCTGGTATGGTAGACCCAAAAACAGGTAAAGTGGTTACTGTAGCAGGTACAGCAGGTACTGTTAGTGATGCATACAATGATGCATTCGTAAATGGTAAATTGGATGTAAACAATCTTCCAGCATATTCACGTTTTGGTGCTTTTGATATTAAAAAAGCATCAATTACTCCAGCTTCTGAAGCTAAAAAACAAGGTGAACACTATGTTCGTGTAAATGTTGTAGATGGTAAAGGAAACCCATTATCAGGTGTTGAAATTGATTTTGCAGTTTCTACTTCTGAAGGTGTTCAGTATGTACCAGCTGTTACAGGAAAAGACGGATCAGCTATCATTACAAAAAAAGCTGAAGTAAAAGTTGATGCAGCTGGAACTAAAGCAGTTGTTGAACTCCCAGTAAGTTTCCCTGAAGGAACAGTTGTGAAATATCGTCTAGTGAAATCTCTTGCTACAGATGGTAAAGATGTAGCATTTGTAGGTGAATTCAAAGTCTCTGGAGATTTGTATACTAATGCAAATATCGTTGTTGCTACTCGTACAGATGTAACATTCCAAGGACAATCTGCTGCTGGTCAATCAACTGAAACACCTGCTAAAAAAGCAGAATGGATTCAATCAGGTTCTCGCTGGTGGTACAAACACGCTGATGGTTCTTACACAACTAACGGTTGGGAAAAAATCAACGGAACTTGGTACTACTTCGACCAAGCTGGTTGGATGGCAACTGGTTGGGTTAAAGACAACGGAACTTGGTACTACCTTGAAAACTCAGGTGCTATGAAAGCTAGCCAATGGTTTGAAGTTGGTGGTAAATGGTACTACGTAAACGGTTCAGGTGCCCTTGCAGTTAACACTACTGTAGATGGTTACACTGTAAACGGAAACGGTGAATGGGTTAAATAATTAATTATTTAATATCGCAGGAGATGAATCTCCTGCTTTTTTTGTTGGCTCTTTGTCAACTGTAGTATACTGAGTTTTGGAAATAAAATAATAAATTAAATACTCTGAATATTTCTATTTTTTTACTTTTAAATTTTTCTACACTTTTTATGTTTTTTATTGCACTAATTATAGAAAAGGGATATAATGAAATAAATTTAATAGGTTAACAAAGGAGGTTTTCTTATGAAGAAAACACTTACAGGTATCTTGCTAGCAACTTCAGTGCTAGCTATAGCTACAGTTCAGCCAGTAAGTGCTGAAAGTACGGAAACTGGTACATCGTCTACAGGTGCTCAATCGACTTCATCATTTAAGGAAATTCATTTTGTGACATTCCAAAATGGTAGACCAGTTGATATCAAAGCAGCGGTTACAGGGGCAGCAACATCTGATACAAGTCATCCAGCTATTGATAACTATATGTATACTACTAGCAGAGTAGAAGATGGTATTCTTTACCATATGTATGCACCTACTAGTACCTCAGGTAATACTAGCAATACCTCTCAAACAAACCCATATCGTAGAGATAATAACCAAACTAATGGAAGTAATGCCAATCAAAATAATGGTAGTGCTAATAATGGAGGAAGTAGCAACCAGACTAATGGAAATGTAGCTAATAACGGAGCTAATACCAATCAGAACAATAGTGCTACTACTAACAATAGCACAAGTAGCGGTCAGTTTAAAGCAGAGGGTGGTAAAGTCTACTATATCAAGGATGGTAAAAAAGTTACTGGATGGCAAAAGATTGATGGTAAGACTTACTACTTTGAAACTGATGGAGTAATGAAAAAAGGTCTACTAATCTTAGGGGATAAACAATACTATCTGAATGAAAAAGATGGCTTCAAACAGTTGGGATTGGTAAAAGTTGCTGACAAGACTTATTATTTCGTTGAAAATGGTGAGAAGAAAACTGGATTTATCAAAATAGATGAAAAAACTTACTATCTAAAAGATGGTGTTCTGACACCCAATATTGCTGTAATTGATGGTAAAAAATTCTTTATTGATAATGAGGGAAATCGCTCTGTTGGATGGAAGAAAATTGACGGTGACTGGTATTATTTCTCTAAAGAAGATGGAATGAAGACAGGTTGGCTGAAAGATGGTTCATGGTATTACTTGGATGAAACTGGTGTGATGAGAACTGGTTGGAAACAAGTTGATGGCAATTGGTATTATTTAAACGATTTAGGTGCCATGCAAACTGGTTGGAAACTTATAAATGGTAGTTGGTACCATCTCGACAGTTTAGGTAAAATGAGTACTAGATGGATAAAAGAAAATGGTACATGGTATTATCTAGATGGCTCAGGTGCTATGCAGACAGGTTGGAAACTTGTAGATGGTAAGTGGTATTATCTTAATGATTCAGGTGCTATGAAAACTGGCTGGTTGAAACAAGGTGGTACATGGTATTATCTAGATGGTTCAGGCGCTATGAAGACAGGCTGGTTCAAAGTAGATGGTAAGTGGTACTATGCTTATAGCTCAGGTGCCCTGGCTGTCAGCACTACAATCAATGGTTACACAGTAAACGCCAACGGTGAGTGGGTGTAGTTTGAATTTGTTTATGTCACTAGGAGATTTTTAGCTTAGTTTTTTATAGCAGATACTTGCTAAGATAATACTGCAGTTAAATAATTAGTATCTCTAGGTGTTCTTCCATTTGTGAAA
The DNA here is from genome assembly GCA_018364455.1 of Streptococcus mitis. Taxonomy (GTDB): domain Bacteria; phylum Bacillota; class Bacilli; order Lactobacillales; family Streptococcaceae; genus Streptococcus; species Streptococcus mitis_BR. The sequence goes on from JAGZLW010000075.1 coordinate 4,703, forward strand.
TGTAAAATTTAATTAGTTAAAAATATGAAAGAGAGGGACACTTTGCCTTCTTTTTTGTCGTATAGAATTCTGTGAGTGCTTTGTTGGATAGTAGAAAATAAAAAGTGAACAGGATAGTATTTTAGTCCTGTTCACTTTTATGTTATTAGTGATTGTATGGTCTTACAAGAGCTCCTCAAACTCCGCGACGCTCATGCCCAATTGCTGGCTGGCAATCTCAGCGATTAAAAGATGTTGGCGAACAAGATTTACTAAACCTTTTTTCAGACCTTGTTCTTCAGCTTGTTCCAAGGCATAATCATGAGCCAATAATGCTTGTTCTTCTCGCATACGTAGTTGACTAAACATTTTCCTGTCCTCCTCGGACCAGCTCTTGTAGTCCAGCAGTTGATCTGCTTGGCTGATAGCTCGCTCGGGTTGCTGAGTAAAGGGTTTATTACCAAAAAACTCCAACCACGGCTTGCGAATGCTATCTTTGCTGGTTTCTCTGTATTTTTTAAGTTCTTATTTGTGATACTCTTTCAATAGTTCTTCAAACTCAGCGACGGTCATACCTAACTGCTGGCTAGCAACCTCGGAAGTCAAAAGACCTTGACGAACGAGATTTACTAGACCTACTTTTAATCCCTCTTCGATACCCTCCGCCCTAGCAGTTTCCAAGGCATAGTCCTGCGCTAACAAAGCTTGTTCTTCACGCATACGTAGTTGACTAAACATTTCCCTGTCCTCCTCGGACCAGCTCTTGTAGTCCAGCAGTTGGTCTGCCTGGCTGATGGCTCGCTCGGGGCGCTGGGTAAAGGGTTTGTTCCCGAAAAACTCCAACCACGGCTTGCGAACCTCGTCTTTGCTGGTTTCTCTGTATTTTTTTAGTTCCAAGAACGCCATCTTGACTAGATGGTTTTCCTGTCCATTGTTTGTGATGGTTAAGACTTCACCTGTCGTGTCCTCGCGCATACTAAAGCTATGGAAAGCCAAGTCATCTGAGAAGTAATTACTATCGACAATAGCAATAGCGTATACTGGTGCAATGTGTTTGTAGCTCTGGTGAGTATCACCTTCACGCTGACGAATTTTTTCTAGGTTTTGATTGACCTGACTGCATAAGTAAGCCCACAGGCGATTGATGAAAAAATTCTGATGATGAACTTGGATTTCAATAATTACTTGCGTTCCATTATCTAGCTCCGCCAAGACGTCTATACTAGTATAGAAATCCTGGGCCGAGTAAGGTACGGAAGGCAAGACGTGAATGTTACTTCCCTCCAAAATGGTTACATTTTTGGCTGGTAAATCCAACATATCGCGAATAAATTGACAAGTGATTTCTGGATTGCTAAAGATTTTCTTAGCTACCAAG
>JAGZLW010000021.1 GCA_018364455.1 Streptococcus mitis
GGTTACTGTTCTAGTTCCTGGAGTACCAGCTTCTGTGATTTTAGATTCATCTTTGGCTCTTGTAGTGTCTTTCTCGTAACGAATACTTGGTTGTATTGGTGTAACGACAACTGTAGATTTGGCACCATCTTTCTTGAAAACTTCCTCAAGTGTATTTTTAGTAATCTGTCCTGTATCAGGATTTTTCATACTCACAGTTGTTGACTTAATGATGTCATCTCCGCGTTTACTATATACAGCAGTTTCTCCAACTTTTTCTACAGATTTAACTGTTGTTATTTTTTTATCTTGATAACCTGTCCCATCTAAAGAAATTCGTTTCCCAGATATAAACTCTGATCGTCTATTAATCATATCGGCTTCAAAATAAGAACGTGAACTATGACCTCCACTGGTTCGTCCAACATTTATAACAACATCACTATCATTGCTGACACCTTTTCTTATCGTCGAATCATTATCAACAATATAATGAGTCATTTTCCCAGACTTAGCTATTTTTTTGCTATCTAAACCTTTTTGCCAAAATTCACGACCAGAAACCAAACTCGTCACTACTTTTGGGGCATTAAATGTTGTTCCTTTTTTTAATACATTATTATAAAAATTTCTATAAGCCAACTGTTCTTTAGGAGACATGACTCTGCTGTCAGAATATGCCAACTCATAGGCTTCAACCATTGCCCGTTGTACTAAATATCCTCCTAAAGAATGACCTGTTAAATAAAGATTGGTAATGCTCTTATCTTTAGCTAGTTCGCGCATGATATTTTCTGCATCTATCCCCTGTTGAGGATTTCTTCCTGTTCCCAGAGTGATATCTGCTTTAATATCTTTCACATCACTTGTTCCACGAAAGGCTAACACTTGTGCAGTCCCATTTGGTAAATATGAGAAATCACTCTTAGTTTCATACAAGACAGCATCTAGTCCGCTAGATGTATGATAACTTTTCTTCCTTTCCCAATAAGGTCCCAATTCCTTATTCATCATCATATATTCGTAACGTGGTTTACTGTCACCATTCTTTTTATATAACTCTGATTCTGTTAAGGGTTTCTTATGATTCAGTACTCTATCAATATAATTATCATCACGGTAGGACAATTCCATGAACATAATCATATCGCGCTCACTTACATTCCATTTTAATTTTTCATCTGACTTTTCGTCACTATCAATAATACCATCACCATCAGTATCTTCTAACATAGGATGACTATTATAGCCTACATACTTTTTCCCGTCTTTTTCATAAATATAAAGTTCTTCTTTATCCTTCAAGTAGTCATTATCTGTATAAGCTTCTGGACTTAATTGAGGGCCGTTTAACAATAAACTATCAAGCTTATTACCTTCTGAACCGATTACTCCTGCTTTTATTTGCTTAGCATACTCATCAGTTAATTCATACTTTTTAACCTCGGAAGGATTTGATGCTGTTCTCACCGCTGGAGTGCTTGATCTGTCTTCACCCGCCACGGAAGCCCTTGTGGTCAAGCTATTATTTTCCTTATCCCCAGATGTGACGGGTTCTGTAGTCCTTGTAGATCCTATTGGAACATCTCTGGTATCTAACTCAGAAGAAGTATTATTTTGATTACCTGGTATAGGTTGCACTTCTTCTCTTTTCTCCACAGAAGGTAGAGAATTTTCCGTAGAAGCAAGCACTCCCTGAGATGGTATAAACAAGGCAATTCCTATTAATACAGAAGCCACTCCAACAGAAAACTTTCGAATCGAAAAACGTTGACGTTTATTAAAAATATCTTTCATTTTACCAACTTTCTTTCTAACTATTTTTTACAAAATAGAGGGTTCTAATATTTTTCCTTGACAGAAAACTAGATCATTTCTTGACTAAAATTTTAGAGCTTTTCCTCTACTTGATTATAAGCTACTACATTGATTTCTAATCATAGAAAAATGGATTGCTTAATATTACTAAAATATCAGTAAAATATAAAAAAATGTAAATATTTTACTTTCAACACTGCCATTATACCATAAAAAATCATAACACTCATGTGTTTTAAAAAAGGTTTGTCAAAAAGTTTTCAAAATCAAAAAACGCATAATATCAGGTCTTGAAAACCTTGATACTATGCGTTTTATTGTGGGAAAATCTACTTCATTTTCTCCGAGAATTGAGTTTTTGCCCAGTCTCATCAAATCTAGATTTTTTCTTCTTTGATATCAATCACAATTTCTTCTGATTGGTCAAGAGTTTCGGCCTTTTCTTGCCATTGCTCCTTGAGATTATTGAATTGATTTTTTGATGCTTCTGTCGCTTGGCGAGCACATGATTTGGCTTGAGCAAGGACACTGTCCACAGTGATTTCACCTGACTCAACCTGTTCTTTGGTTTTCAGAACAAAATCTGTAGCCTGCTCCTTAACTTCTGTCAGTTTTTCACAGACCTGATCCTTGGCATACTCAGGATCTTCTCTCAAATCATCTAGAAAATCTTGAGCCTGACTGCAAATTTGTTTGCCCTTATCGCTTGTTAAAAACAAGGCAAGAGCTGCACCTGAAACGGTTCCTAAAAGGATTGAGGATAGTTTACCCATAAGGATTCTCCTTTTTTATTTTTTGAAAAATTTACTTGCAAGACGAAGAGCTGACAAACTTGCACCGGTCTTGAGTGTTTTTGAACCAGCTGAGGAAGCTTTCTTGCTCAAGACACGCGCATGGTCATTAAGGTCTGAAACAGATAGAGATAAATCTGCAACAGCATTAAAGAGTGGATCAATTGTTGCCACCTTGACATTGATATCATCTGCCAAGACATTAACCTTAGCCAGCAATTCATTGGTATGATGCAAGGTCACATCCACATCTGAAGTTAAGGTTTTAATCGTCTTCTCTGTTTCATCGATAACACGGCCAAGCTTTTGTACAGTAATGATTAGATAGACTAAAAAGACAATCAAAGCTAGGGCAACAAGAATATATGCAACTTCTAACATTTAGTTTTCCTCCTCTGTAACATAGTAAGGGGCCTTCTTTCGATTTTGATAAAGAATGATAAAAATACCGAGACCGATAAGGACAACTGAAAGCCATTGAGACACTCGAAGTCCAAATAACATGAGACTATCTGTCCGCATGCCTTCAATAACCATACGACCGAAACCATACCAAATCAAGTAGAAAGCAGTGATATGACCTCGTCTGAGACTTTTCCATTTTCGTCTGAATATCAAAATCAAGGCAAAGCCAAGTAGATTCCATAGAGACTCATAAAGGAAGGTCGGTTGACGGTAGCTCCCATCAATATACATCTGGTCACGGATAAAGGCAGGTAGATAATTCAGATTATCCACCGCTGCACCATAAGCTTCTTGGTTAAAGAAATTGCCCCAGCGACCCAAACTTTGGGCAATCATGACGCTAGGCGCCGCAATATCTAGAAAATCCCAAGTGTTAATGAGTTTACGATCAGCAAAGATGTAAAGCACAAGAGCCCCAGTTATCAAACCACCATAAATGGCCAAACCACCATTCCAAATGGCAAAAATCTCTCCCAAATTCTGACTATAGTAATCAAAACGGAAAATGACATAGTAGAGACGAGCTCCTAAAATAGCCAAGGGAAAGGCTATCAAGATAAAATCTAAAATATCGTCTGGTATGATCTTCTTTCTAGGCGCTTCTTTCATGGTCAAATAAACCGCAAGAATCAAACCTGTCACAATACACAAGGCATACCAACGAATGGCTAGAGGACCTAGATGAATAGCAATTGGATCAAGCATTAGGCACCTCGTTTTGAGCAATGAGATTTGTCAAACGTTCTTCGAACAAACGCGTCGCATCAAAGCCCATTTCCTTGGCACGATAATTCATAGCAGCAGCCTCAATCACGACAGAGATATTACGACCTGTTTTAACTGGAATACGAATACGAGGAATGGCTACGCCAGAAATTTCTATTTCCTCTGCATTGTTTCCAAGACGATCAAAAGTCTTATGTGTATCATAGTTTTCCAAATAAACAGCAAGTTGAACCTGTGAAGAATCCTTGACGGCACTGGCACCGTAGAGGCTCATAACATCGATAATCCCAACCCCACGAATTTCAATCAGGTGTCTCAAGATTTCAGCCGGTTCACCCCAAAGAGTAATCTCATCCTTGGCAAAGATATCAACCCGGTCATCAGCTACCAAGCGGTGACCACGTTTGACAAGCTCTAGACCTGTCTCACTCTTACCGATTCCACTATCTCCCTGAATCAAGACACCCATCCCATAGATATCCATCAAGACACCGTGCACACTGGTACGTTCTGCCAAACGAGAATCCAGATAGCTAGATAACTCTCCAGACAAACGACTAGTAGCCGTACGGCTGGTTAAAATGGCAATCTTACATTCTCTGGCTGCCTTTAACATCTCCTCTGGAACCACCAAACCACGGGCAACAATGACCGCTGGTGTCTCAGGTAGAAACATTTTTTTCAAAACTTCATAACGACTGTTGGAAGGCATGCTGATCAGATAAGACCACTCCTTCATTCCCAAGAGCTGGATTCGCTCTGGCGTATAGTAGTCAAAATAGCCTGTCATTTCAAGACCAGGTCGCGTAATATCCGCTGTATTGATTTCCTTTTCAAGCAATTCTGATTCGCCATAGACAATGTCTAGTCTAAGCTTTTCAATCACTTCTTTTACTAAAACCGACATCATTTCCTCCTTTAATCGAGTTCTTTTTACTATTATATCAAATTGTGGGAGGAAGTTTCAGATTTTTGCAGGCTTTGTAGTATTTATTTAAAATAAAAAGGACTAGATTTCTCTAGCCTTTCATTTCTAATTAGAATTTTTTACGTTTACGAGCTGCTTCTGATTTACGTTTACGTTTTACAGAAGGTTTTTCATAGAATTCACGTTTGCGTGTTTCTTGAAGAGTACCAGCTTTAGTAACCGCACGTTTGAAACGACGAAGTGCGTCGTCAAGAGATTCATTCTTACGTACTACTGTTTTAGACATTTTTTTCACTCCCTTCAAGTTCAAGATCTATTCTATTTTACACGTAAAAGGAATAATTGTCAAGAAAAAATGCGGTTTAATTTTGATTTTTTCTTTCATTTATACAAGAGCTTAAAGCACTCAGATAGAAGAAACTGAAGGGGTTCGTTTTTTATTTTTCAAGTAAGCTGAGCGCTTCAGCATCTGCAATAATGGTCACATCAGGGTGATTTTGCAGGCTACTTGCTGGTAGGTTCTCAGTCACTGGACCAGACACGGTGCCGGCAATGGCTTCTGCTTTCGACTCACCGTAAGCAAAGAGAAGGATTGACTTGGCATCCAAAATGTTTTTAATCCCCATTGAAATGGCTTGGGTTGGAACGTCTTCAATCTTGTCAAAGAAACGTGCGTTGGCTTCGATAGTAGACTGATCAAGTTCGACTAGATGTGTTTGGCTATCAAATGGTGTTCCTGGTTCATTAAATCCGATATGTCCATTGCGACCGATTCCCAAGATTTGCAGATCAACTGGATGGTCAGCCAAAATTTGGTTGTAGCGTTCAACTTCAGCTTCAGCATGATCCTTAACACCACGAGGCAAGAAACTTTCTTTAAACGATTTTTGGTTGAACAAGTTTTCTTGCATGAAGTGACGGTAAGACTGAGGATTGTCGCCATCAAGGCCTACATACTCATCAAGGTTAACACTTGTTAGATTTGAAAAATCAAGGTCACTTTCAACAATTTCCTTGTAAAATTCAAGTGGACTGCTTCCTGTAGCAAGTCCTAGAGTTTGAGCGCCGTTGTCCAATTTTTCCTTCAAAATCTCAAAAGCAACTTTTCCACCTTCGATTTGGTTTTCAACTTTAATAACTTTCACCTTTTCATCCTCCATTTCTGTATATATTTATTATATGGTATAGACCAATTTTTGTCAAGTGAAAACGATTTAATTTCTAAAAAAAGAGCGACTATACTTGAAACATGTTATAATGGATAAGATTAGAACTTAGAAAGAATGAACAGATATATGAATACAGCTGATTTTGATTTCCACTTGCCTGAGGAATTGATTGCCCAAACGCCCCTTGAAAAACGAGATGCCTCTAAACTCCTCATTGTCAACCGTGAGACGGGAGAAATGCAGGATAAACACTTCCACTCTATTATTGATATGCTGGAACCTGGTGATGCCCTTGTCATGAACGACACCCGAGTTCTCCCTGCCCGCCTCTATGGTCAAAAAGTAGAGACAGGAGGCCATGTGGAACTTCTCCTCCTTAAGAACACTAGTGGAGACGAGTGGGAAGTTCTGGCTAAACCTGCCAAACGCCTCAAGGTTGGTACTCGTGTCAGCTTTGGTGATGGTCGCCTCAGCGCTGTCGTTACGGAAGAATTGACCCACGGAGGCCGCATTGTCCGCTTTGAATACCAAGGAATTTTCCTAGAAGTTTTGGAAAGTCTGGGAGAAATGCCATTACCACCTTATATCCATGAAAAACTGGATGACCGTGAACGCTATCAAACCGTTTACGCCAAGGAAAGTGGCTCTGCTGCAGCACCTACTGCTGGTCTTCACTTCACCAAAGAACTGCTGGCAGAAATCCAAGCTAAAGGTGTTCATCTAGTCTATCTGACTCTTCATGTCGGACTCGGAACCTTTAGACCTGTTTCTGTGGACAATCTAGACGAACACGAAATGCACTCAGAATTTTACCAACTTTCTGAGGAAGCAGCTGCCACCCTTCGCTCTGTTAAGGAAAATGGTGGTCGTGTCATCGCTGTCGGAACCACTTCTATCCGCACCTTGGAAACTATTGGTTCCAAGTTTGATGGACAAATCCAAGCAGATTCTGGCTGGACCAATATCTTTATCAAACCTGGTTACCAATGGAAGGTTGTGGATGCCTTTTCAACCAACTTCCACCTGCCAAAATCAACTCTGGTCATGTTGGTTTCTGCCTTTGCAGGTCGCGAATTAGTCTTAGATGCCTACCACCATGCCATTCAAGAACACTACCGCTTCTTTAGTTTTGGCGATGCCATGTTCATCTATTAATTTCCAAAATCAAAAAACGCATATTATCAGGCAATAAAACCTTGATAGTATGCGTTTTGTTATGGATAAAGAATTAGTCTGTTCTCAAGCTCGGATCTTTCAAACTCTGCACACTGGCATTGATCACCGCTCCGACAATCAAAATCTTAGCGATGAGAATAAACCAGAACATCATGACCACCACGACGACGGAACTGAAAAAACGGACGTCCACTAGGTGATTGACATAATTGTTGACATAGACTGAAAAGATATTGAGCAGTAAGGCCAGAGTCAACAAGACAAAGGCACTACCTGGTAATACCGAACGAATCCGTCGGACTTTGACATTAGGCAGAAAATAATAAAGCATGACCAAGATAGCAAAAATCAAGGCATAGATCAAGGGACCTGTTAGGTCTTGCAGATAATCAAAGAGAGGACTATCCGAATTCCAATAGCTTTTGACAAGGTTGAGGAGCATACGGCCAAAGACACTCAGAAAAAGAGCTAAGGCAAAGAGAATCTGCAGACCAAAACTGACAAACAAACTCATGAGTTGATGAGAAATCATCCCACGATTTTTTGCTACTCCGTAAGCTTTATTAAAGGCTTTCTGTAGGAAATTCATGGATTTTGAAAAGGTCCAGAGGGCTGATAAAATAGCAAAACTCAATAAGCCAGTTGACGGTTGGGTCAGCACTTCTGTAATAATATTTGCGACCACATCATACATAGTTTCCGGTAAAAACTCATTGACAACCTTTAAAAAATTGGAAACTGGAATCTGAAAATAAGGGAGGATATTGACCACCACCAAAAGAAGTGGAAAAATCGAAATCAACCAATAGTAGGCTACTGCGACACTGGTCAACTCACTATCTGATGCTTGATAATAATGCAAAAAAGCTTTTACTAAAGGCTTATCTATCAGCTCTTTCCACCACTTCTTCATGTCACACTCCTTCACTTATAATCTTGATTAATTTCTTCTTACCAATTCCATCATATCATAAGGCAGGGTATTGGCAGCTTCCTTCAAGGAATAGTTCTCTAAGTTATTGACATTTTGTCGTAACTTCTTGGCATACTTGGTCGTAATCAATCGTTTTTCTTCGTATTCGAAAATCAACTTGCGCTCCAGATAATAGCCTCTCAGCATTTCATCGATATTGTTGGGCTTGACGCGATTGATAACCCGTTCGACAAAGGCACCACTGGTGATAATAGCTGTTTCTCGGAGACGAGAATCCTGCATGAAGCTGATTAAAGAACTCTTATAAACCCCTTTAAGGTTCTCCAGACTTTCGATAATCATCTCTGTATTTTCCAGATAGAGCTCTGCAATTTGATCATAGTCAAGAGCTCTGAGTTTCTGCGATTCTTCATTTTTCCAACTGCGGAAGGTCTTACCTAAGGTAAAGACTTCATGAAGGAGAAAACGTAAAATCCGCAAGGAAACAAGGAAATAATAGGTCAATCGTGACGCAAACTTACGATTGATACTTTGTTCCATGTTTTTCAAATAACGTTGGTAAACTCGATAGGCACGCTCACTCATCTTTTCCTCTTCGTAAGCCTGTTCCAGACCATCACTCTCAATACTGAGGATAAGAAGTTTCAAGGCCTCCCAGTCTTCTTGAGCCCCCTTGTTTTCTTGATTCAGGATAAGGTTCTCTATTCGTCCATGATAATTATCAATAGCCGCATAGAGGGGAAGTTTATTTTTGGTGTCTTCCAACTCTTTTTCCAACTCAATCGTCACTTCATTCAAAATGGCGATATGCATGAGATAGTCCTTGCTTTCTTCCTGTTCATCCGAAAGATGAGGCAAGACCACGAGGCCTGTTAAAAAGCTTACAAGCGTCACACCTGCGACAAGGAAAAGCAAGAGAGGATACTCTTGTTCTAGATTACTTGGTATCAGAAGGATCGTAGCAATCGACACTGTTCCCTTGACACCTGAGAAGGTCAAAAGAAGCATGTCTTTCATATACTTATTTAGCTTTTTCTTGAGACGTCTAGTCCTATAGGCATAATAGCCATAAATCATGACAAAACGAATAGCAAAGAGGACAAAGGTAAGGGCTATAAGAGATACCAATAACAGTAAGGGATTATAGATTGAGTTGGTCAAGATAGGCTCTGCTATCATTTCCAACTCCATCCCTAAAATCACAAAAACAGAACCGTTGAGCATAAAGTTCACTGTGTGCCAGACCGTCTCGGTCACCGTATCCACTTGGGCTTCGAGGAGCGTAATTTTCTTAAAACGGCTTGCCTTTAAAATCCCAGCAACTACAACGGCAATAATCCCTGAAACATGGACTTCTTCTGCCAGGAAGAAGGTTACCAGAGGTAAACTCAATTCTAATAAAAGCTCACTAGCAATATCCGTTGCTCTCACACTTAGCAAGAAACTATGGAGGAAACGGTTGGTCATGGCTGTTAAAAATCCAATTAAAAAACCGCCTAGGATTGAAAAGATGAGCGAACTACTCGCTTGCCCAAGGGAAAAGGCTCCAGTTGTCCAAGCTGTCAAAGCTACCTGAAAAGCCACCAAACCTGATGCATCATTCAAGAGTCCTTCGCCCTTAAGAATATTGGACACGCGCTTTGGAAAGCTAAACCGCTCCGAAAGAGAGGCAAAGGCCACCAAATCCGTAGGGCCAAGTGCCGCCCCAACAGCCAAGCAAGCTGCCAAGGGAAGGCTGAGCCAAAGAAGATGGGCCAAGCTACCCAAACTCAGGGTCGAGATGAAAATCACTGGAAATATGAGGTAAACAATGATTCGCCAGTGTTTTAAAATAGCTGTAATGTCCGCTTCTTCCGACTCTCTGAAAAGTAAGGGCCCGATAACCAGTGCCAAAAACAACTCTGTATTGAGGTGAAAGTCGGTATTGGGTAAAAAGAGACCAATCACAATTCCCAAAAGAATTTGCACCAAAGGGAGAGGCAAAAAGGGCAGGAACTTATTGGTTGTACTCGAGACAATCAAGACCAGTAAAAATAGGATGAGGTAAATCAGTAATTCCACGCAATTCCTCCTTAGTCTTTTTTACAACAGGATTCAAATATCTCCTTCTGCTCTTTGATTTTTTGGTCAATCTTGGAACAGTCTTTGTGCTCAATTTTTCTCTGGCACCGTTCCATTTCAAGAGCAACTAATTTTTTCTTGATTTTAAGCATTTTTTTGCTCATGTGTGCTTGGTCTAACACACCCACCGCTCGTTCGTGGTGGGTTGATTCGACAAAATTCTGGCGCATGGCATCCAGCTTTTCACGTAGGTATTGTTTATCCATGTCTATATCTCTCTAATTTTTCAATCATCACTAAAAATGGTGGGTTGTTGACTTGGTTTAAAGTTCGGTAAATGGCAGCTGTGTACTCTTGTTGGTTCAACTGACTGACAAAATCCAAGACAGCATCCCTCTCGAGGTCGCCTCCTTCATGACCATAGTAGATCATGATAGCAATCCGTCCACCTTTGACAAGTAAGGCACACAGCTTTTCTAATGCTTCAATCGTTGTCTGAGGTCGGGTGATAACAGACTTATCAGCTGACGGCAGATAGCCCAGATTGAAAATTCCTGCCTTGGCTTCTGTCACAAACTGGTCCAGTGTCTCATGACCTTGCAAGATTAATTGGGCATTTGTCATTCCAGCCTGGTTCAAACGCTCCTGAGTCTTTTCCAAGGCTTGTTCCTGAATATCAAAGGCATAGACTTTCTTGGCTAGCTTGGCTAGAAAAAGGGTATCATGACCATTTCCCATGGTCGCATCCACTACGATATCCTCTTTTGTCACTACCTCAGACAAAAAATCATGTGCCATCTCAAGTGGTCTTTTCATATCAAAACTCCTGTTTTACAGCCTTGCATCCCTGAACGCTTCCACGACGTCGCATCTCCATCTCAATGCTGTTGAGGACTTCCCATTTATTGAGGCTCCACATAGGACCAATCAGCATATCTCTAGGTGCATCTCCTGTGATTCGATGAATGACGATATGCTTGGGAATGATTTCCAATTGGTCACAGATAACCTTAACATATTCGTCCTGGCTCATCAATTGCAAACGTCCCTCATGGTAATCCCGCTGCATACGTGTATTGGTCATCAGGTGAAGCAAATGCAGTTTAATTCCTTGAATATCGTTATCCGTAACACAGCGGCGGACATTTTCAATCATCATCTCATGGGTTTCACCAGGAAGTCCGTTAATCAAATGGGAAACAATCTCAATCTTAGGATACTTTCTCAAACGCTTGACCGTTTCTACGTACAATTCATAGGAATGGGCACGGTTAATCAGGTCAGAGGTTGCTTCATAAGTAGTCTGCAAGCCCAATTCAACCGTCACATGCATGCGCTCCGATAACTCAGCCAAATATTCGATAGTTTCGTCTGGTAAACAGTCTGGCCGTGTTCCGATATTGATTCCTACTACACCTGGCTCGTTGATAGCCTGCTCATAGCGCTCTCGGATGACTTCCACCTTTTCGTGGGTGTTGGTAAAATTTTGAAAATAAACTAAATACTTCTGAACATCTGGCCACTTACGGTGCATAAAGTCAATTTCCTTATAAAATTGCTCACGGATAGGTGCATCCGGTGCTACGATAGCATCCCCAGAACCAGAAACCGTACAAAAAGTACAGCCCCCATGAGCCACAGTTCCATCACGATTGGGACAGTCAAATCCCGCATCAATAGGGACTTTAAATGTCTTTTCTCCAAAGAGTTTTCGATAATAATCATTCAAGGTATTATAAGATTTCATAACTTTCATTATAACAAAAAACACCCACAATCTCAAAAGCCTGACTTTCCTATAAATTCCTCTGTTTCTCATTTCCATTAGCCATTTTTTATGATACAATATGGATATGATTTTAATGAAATTAGCATCTATTTTATTATTGATACTGACTTTAGTAGTCTGCATTATCATAACCAAACTTTTTAGATTAAAAAAACTAGGACGAAACTTTGCGGATCTGGCTTTTCCAGTCTTGGTATTTGAGTATTACCTAATCACAGCTAAAACCTTTACCCATAATTTCCTCCCTAGACTGGGCCTAGCCCTCTCACTCCTAGCCATTATTCTCGTTTTTTTCTTTCTTTTGAAAAAACGTAGCTTTTACTATCCTAAATTCATCAAATTCTTCTGGCGTGCTGGATTCTTATTAACCCTTGTCATGTATATTGAGATGATTGTTGAATTGATGGCTCAGAAATAAAAAATGAAATCGAAAACACCTCAATCAAACTGAAATACAGTGATTGAAGTGTTTTTTTCTTTATATACTTTTTCATCAATTCCTATTTTTTTTATCAGGAAATAGATAACCAATACCTACACAAGCTAGCACACCTGCTCCAATCACCAAGCCACTTGAAATTGGCAACAGATCCAAAATTGCATTCGCAATAATAAAGGCAATAATCAAACACATCAGACTAGCCTTGTAATCCTTTTTCAAAAGATTCTCTAGAGTGAAAAAGAGGAACAAGCCTACCGGAATCAATGACCAGAGGTTAATGTCCAAACTTGGCCAGCCAACAGAACCAAAATACACTACTGTCGCTGCTGCTAGTAAAAATACAAGCCCCAATAATTTTTTCATTTGTTTATCTCCAATTTCTTTTTTAGGAACTTGAGTTGCCTAATACTGCCCCCCTCACGTCCTTTACACAAATCATTATAGCAGAGGTCAGTTTCAAGAACAAGTTCTTTTGCCTATCTGGTCTCTATATCGGTCTAAGTGGTTGAATAATAGCGATAAAATAAGGAATCAGGTGAAAAACTTCCTTCCAAATAAAAAGGAATTAAGCAACCAAACGCTACTTAATTCCTTGAAATTGTCTCATCACCTCTATTAGCCTTTAAATTTTGATAGACTCTATTTTCTAATCAATGTGACCAATATTGTCAATACTAACCCTTTCAATCAATTTATTAGTTATAGAAACTAAATCCATTAATAAATCCAAAAAGGGTATCAATATCAAAGTAAACTAAATAATTGAGGTATAGATGGCTATTTTCACAAAATTGTTTCATCATCACACTATCTAATCTCAGTACACAAACCATTTTTCTATAGCTTTTTCTTAATCTTGATCTTTTTTCTTTAATCCAAGAAATGCACCTACAGTAAACATTATTCCGGCAACCAATGACGTGAAGACTTCGCTAACTGTTCCGGTTTTTGGCAACCTATCATTGTTAGTAGTTGATTTACTATCAATATTGGTATGTTTATTATCTATGTTCTCTGGTTCATTAAGATAAACTTCCTTCTTATTTTCAAAGTTTTTATCATTTTTATCAGGAACTGTAGCTGTAACATCCTTAGTTGAATCAGATCTTTGACTTTCATCTAATTGACTATAATTTACTTGTACAGGAACTGTAGTTTTGACATCCTTAGTTGAATCAGGTTTTTGTGAATGATTTGCTCTTTGTAAGTCCTCTTTTCTATGACTTTGATTTAATTGACTAGGATTTGCCTGTGTGTTATCTTTCTTTTTGGATACATCAAAAGTAGGTTTATTTTCCTCCTCCTTTTTCTCCTCTATTTTCTTGAATACAGGTTTTATAACGGTATCTTTTGATAGATTAATAACATAGCCAGCATCTTTTTTCCCTTCGACACCAGAAATTTCCCAGCCATCAAATTGATATCCTTTTTCTAATTCACCCTCATAGACAGGTAAAATGAAATCTTCTTCCGACACTATCGTTGAACTTATTTCTTTTCCATTTTGAATGGTCACAGTTACCATCTGAGGTTTTAGTTCGCTCACCTCTCCCGTATCTTTGTTTAAAATGAATTCTTTTACGGTTGTATTTCTTGCAAAATCTTTTACAACAATCTTAATGTTTAGTGTCTTATCTGTTAGTTGTTTAATATCATCAAATGATTTATATTCTTTTCCATTTACATAAATATGTTTGTCTTGAATCTCACCATCGAATCCATTATTTCTTTTATCATTGATGTTAAAGACTACAGATTTGCCATCAGCATATTCAATACTAGTATTTCCCTTAGGATCAATGTTTACTTCGGGTTTGACATTATCATATAAAAATTGATAGTGTACTCCAACCGCTTTCGCATTCAAATCGCTATAGCCAGTTTTAAGATAAACATTTCCATCCATATCTGTTACCTTATCTGGGAATCCGTTTGCTTTATAGTCTTTCATTCCCCAGTCCATGATGTCACCGTCTTTAACATTAAGCTTAACGTTAAAATCTCTAGTGTTATCAATGTGTAAATCTCCGTAGATTAAATAATTATCTACAACAGATTCATTAACTCTCAACTCCCAGTTAAAACCACCCTTATCAGAAATCTTACCTCTTAAATAAAATTCTGGATTTCGTACATAAATTTTATTAGATTTAGATGGATTAAAGTAGTTCTTGTCCATTGAAAGGTTTACTGGTTTTGCATCAATAAATAACGTAGAGCCATCTTCTTTTATAGCTTCTACATTGGACTTATCCTCTCCTGTGTACTCTTTACCATCCTTACCAAATAATACAAGTTTAGAAGGATCTGTTACAAGATTTCCATCTTTATCGATTGCCTCCCCTTTATCGTTCATTTTAAATCTAAACACTTGATACCTTACAATGTTAAAGCCGTCCAAAGCCGACATTAATACTGATTGAGTACTTCTTCCATCTTCAACATTTCTACTATCAGCATAAATTATTTTTTCTGAAAGGACTCTTAGATTAGGATTGGCCTTTTGTATTTTTGCTATATCTTCCTTGCTATAGACTCCATTTCCTTCTAACATATCCGTTTTTCCAGGATTATAGGTAGTCACTTTTAGTGCATAGCCTTTTCTCAGAATGATATTATCCTTTAATAGATATTGTTGTTTTTCTGAATCAGAATAGATTTTACCAGATTCCATGTCCGTTAAATTGTTTGGTTTGTTTTTTGAAAGATCGCCTTCTCCTAATTCTATTACATTCCCATAACTTGATGCATACGGATATTCTGTCTTAGTTTCCTTATTTTTTTCAGGCATTCTAATTTTAGTTTCAGCTTTTATCTGATCATCATCTTTAACAAAGAATCTCATATCTCCTGCAAAAGCTAATCCATCCACAATATCATTAATATTAGCGTATAAATCAAATGTCATCGTTTTTGAGTGGGAATCATACTTGGTCGTTTTGATTTCTATAGATTTATAATTATTTCCATAATATACCTTGGCATTTTTAGAAACATTACTTATCTTTCCAAGAATTTCAAAGTGTCCATTTTTAGACGGGCTTAGAACACCATAAATTTTTGATTTTATTTCGTCAAGTTTTTCAGTTTCATATTCTAAGGCACTACCATCGTCATAAGCAATGATATTTCCCTTATCATCGTATTTATAATCGTATTCTTCTGTCCTCTTACCAGTTTCACTTGTAAAGTCATCAACTTCTCTAAATTTCTTTTTAATGAGCTTCTTCAAGTCTTTACTTTCAAACTCTCTAATTGTTGAAATAGTTTTATGAATAGTCAAGCTAGATTTTTCTTCGATAGACTCTTCATTGTCTTGATGATTTTCTTCCTCAGTTGTATCTTTTTTAAGACTATCCTCTTTTCTATTTTCTAAATTTTTAAATTTAGATTCGGAAATCTCGCCAAGCTTTTGGTATTTAGATGAATCTTGATCAGGATCTACTAGATAATAGGAAATCATCCCCTTTTCATCAGCATGATCAGCAAATTTAATTCTATGAATCTTTGTAAAATTGCTAGATCCATCTAATGCAATGACTTCAATGATTTTTCCTCTTAAATCTCCCGCACCATTAATTTCATAAATGGTATTTCCGTCTTTGTCTAGTTTCCTATTTCTTCCTTGACCCTCACCTGCGTAAGTTACTTCAAGATTTTTCTCAACTTCTCCATCTTCATTAACCAGAGCGGCGCCAGCATACCAAACTTCGTTTGCAATCTCATCAAATTTTTCAGGATGTTCTTTTTGATCTCTCGCAAATAGCGTTTCATTCTTATACTGATCTTTTACCTTATGATAAGTATCCTTTGTAATCAACTTAATTTTTTCAGGATTTGAAAAATCAACCGAAACAATCTTAGGGGCTGTGTTATCAATTTTTACAGGAATATAGGAAACCTGCCATGGATAATCTTTAGTTAATCTATATTTAAATTTATAGAAATATTGACCTTCTGCAATTGGTTCAAATTGACCTCTTATCTTAGTAGCAGGATCTTTGGTATCCTTGCTTTCTGGTGCATTTTCTTCTCTACCTCTAGGGTTATAGATGAGTCCATCCCATTTCAAGTCACCCCAAACTTTTAGCTTAGAAGATTTGATTCCCTTTGCATCATTTCTCTTAGAGTTTAAAATTCCTTTAATAAAGTGTTCTCTCGAAATGACTTTTAAGTCTTTTTGATTTTCTCCCTCTTTATTTGTATTTACTATTGAAATCATTCCTTCTTCTGCACTTCTTAATACAAGTGGAGAAGGTGTTAATCCTCTCTCAAGTTGAGCATCTTGAGGATTTCCATTTGAATCTAAGGGATAAATTTTAGCAATATTAGAACCACTTGATGATGGTGCGTTGATCCCTTCGTTATTGAAAGCAAATAATTCTGGATTTTGATCTAGGGATGTTGTATTTTTATCTTTTCTATTTTGTATAACTCCTGCTGGATTAAATTTATCTATACCATGCTCTCCACCAATTCCCTTATTTAAGGTTCCTGGAATTTTTGGTTTACCATCATCATCATAACCTTCCATTGTTTTTGATTTTGAACCCTCTTCCCAGGCCCATTTATCAAGGATTGGTTCCTTATTCCAATCCCCAGCAAATCCCATTAGAGGCATCGATAAAGAAGGTTGGAAGTTTATTTTCTTCCCGTTAGAGTTTAGAGCTTCCATTTCTTCCACTGATTCAAAATGAATAAATGATTCTACAAATTTATTTTTGTTTTTAGCCTCTCCAACATTTATAACCGCATTCAAATCAAAGCTAGAATTTGGGCTTATAGTGAAGGTGTCATGCTCAAATGTGATATTTGCTCCTTTGATTTTTTCTGGGTGGATTTCTGGAACAATTTGCTTACCATCTGGAGATTTTTCATCTTTGTATGTTTCATCCAGTTTTAGTCTATCAGTTAGAGCATCTGTAGTTACCGCTGATGCTGAAACTTTAAAGGTTAAAGGTCTGTTTGATGTATTGTGAAGCTTAATTGTAAAGTATTTTTTATCTCCTTTTATTTCTTTAAGAGAAACAGAACCATAAGAGTTTACCAAACCTTTAGAATCCGTGTTTTTAAAAGTAGCTACAACCTCATTTCTCAAAGCATTGGCCACATTAATTAGCCCTGCTCCCTGTTGTCTAGGTGATGCAAAGTATTGACTTTTTTCTTTCCAAGACGTTGCGTCCATCATAGGCCGTGCAGTATTTTGTAGGGCAATTTTTGTAAGACTTGTAAGGTCTATTTTGTCATCTCCCTTAAGATTTTTCAAGGCAGGTCTTTCAAGCATTTCCTTTAACTTTGGTCTAATCAAAACAGTAGAAGCTGCCACGATTGGAGTTGCCATACTAGTCCCTGACATATAACCATAAGTTGATTTCCCATTAATGACATTGAGAGTAGATTTAATATTTTTACCTGGTGCTGAGACATCAGGCTTTAAAAGCAAATCTGTTCTCGGTCCCCAAGATGTGGATCCTGCTGGAACTATGATATCTTCTTTATACAATTCTTTGTCTGTGTCAGGTGCAAACTTAAAGTCAATCTCTTTTTCGTCACCTACATTCGGTTTATTAGAATTATAGCTTGCCATATCAATTGGATAGTATTGCTCCAATTTATCTTTAAAATCTTCTTTATTATTCCTTTTAATCTCAGTTTTTTTATCAGGGTTAATCATGTTCCATAACTTTACACCATCATCTCCTGAAATTGAAAATACTTGACTAGTAGTTCCTTCATCCTCCTCATATCCCATAGCTGGGAGCTCTGTCCAATTATCTCTATTGTAGTAATTTACAGTATTTACAACCATAATGCCACGTGCGCCCTTATCCGTAGCTCTTTTAAAAGAATTTTTTAAATCCTTGGTATAAATTCGATCCATTACTGCAATTTTGCCTCTAAGATCCAATCCTATCAAATCTTGGTCTTGACCCTTGCCTATATATACAAATTTCAATTTATCAGGAGCTTTTGATCCATCTTCATTTGTTGTGATTTTATTCTTATCGAAAAAGGCCCCTATATTTCTGTATTTAAAATTTTCTCCACCTATGTTAACTTTATCAAACTCAACTGTTTGATTTTTAGCAGATGCGACTGCTATCGCATCTTCATGTGCTGCAGTTCGTGTTACATTTCCAGTGTCGGTCATTTTCAGATTATTATTTGCCACTAAATCCCATGAAGAACTTGAAGCAGAAGTCGCATAGTTACCCGTAGCTACAACCATTGGAATGCCTGCTTTTCTTAACGCTCTAATAGCTTCCCAATATTTCTCACCTACAAGACCTGTTCCTGTAAAGCCAGATGATACCGAAACAACATCGACATTGTGTTTGATCGAATCTTCAATCGCATGAAACATTGTTTCATCTCCTGCGAAGCCAGATCCTGCGTCAGAGTACATTTTATAAGAGAAGATCTGTGCATTAGGAGCAATTCCATCTATTCCGTTAAAGTTTTTAATATCTTTTTCAGTATCATTTCCCGCAAGAATCCCTGCAATATGCATTCCATGTGGATCAAAATAATCGCTTCCATCATCAGCTTTTTCTACAGTGATTTTACCACCATTATAATAATTGAAAGCATGAGGGATTTTATCACTCAACCAGAAATTTTTATCAGTACCTTTTAAGTCTTCTTTTTTAAATCTCATTGAGTCTTTGGCATCATCATCGATTCTCATAGCCTTATGCCTATAATCTGTCCCAGTATCGATGTTTGAAATGACCATACCCCGACCATCAAAGTTTTTCCCAAATGGAGCATTGATAGATTTTAGGTAATCTATAGCCTCTTCAACTCCAATTTCCTTTCTGGCATGATTCATCATTGGCTGGACTTTTTGTGATCGTTCAACCGATGAGATACCTTCTATTAGTTTAATTTTGTCCAGATTATCTGGAGTTGTTTCTATTGCAACACCATTAAAAACTGTATCATAAGTATATAAAACTTTTGTATCCTTAAGATTGGATAATTCCTTGATTGCTTTTTCTCCAGATTCTTTATCTTTAAATTCAGCAATATAGACAAGTTTATCCTCTTTTTTGGGACTTTCTGGGGCTTTACTTGCAGACGAGTCTGCATTATCTCCTTGAGATTGATTGGAATCTTCTTTTTTGCTTGTTGCTTTTTCGTTGTTAGCTTTATTATCTATCACAGATTCTTTACTAACAACTTCTTTTTCCTCAATAACTGTTGTTTTCTTATCTTCAGTATCCTTTGAAGTTTCTATAGCATTATGAATATCTTCATGTTTCTCTTTATTCTCTGTTTCCTTATCTACTACTACTTTTTCTTTATCAGAGATATTTAAAGCATCTTCAGAGCTAGATGTGTCTGCTAAAACTACCTCATTAGGGACATATGCTGCTAAAATAACTGCAGCTGTGGTTAATGACAATACTGTACTTTTTTTCATTTTAATTCCTTACATATTTATTTAACTTCCAATAGATAGAAAACTTTAACTTTGCTAGCCTTTGTTATAAAAAGTTTTACTAAGTATTATCTAGGACATAGAGTAGTGCATTTATATATAATTGTTAACTCTCTGAAAATAGTATATCAATTAAAAAAATTTAAGTCAAGAAAAATTAACATGCATTAATTTATTTTTTAATAGGTATTAAAAATAAGGTTAAGTCAAAAAAATTCGTAGTTAACTGGGATACATTATAAGCACATTCACATAATCAAAAATAGTAGGAATCAAGTTGAACCACTACCAAAATCACAAAGTCAAACATCATTGATGAAATATCAGCGCTATTAAATAATATAAAAAACCGCTAAGAACTTGGCTTAACGGTTATTTTTCTACATATCTAATTTTTCAAATCTTCAGTCGTTTATCTACCTATAACCTAGGCTTTATGAGTGTCTTGCTCTAGCAACTAATACTCAATGAAAATCAAAAAACAAACTAGGAAGCTAGCCGCAGGTTGCTAAAAGCACTGCTTTTAGGTTGTTGATAGAACTGACGAAGTCAGCTCAAAACACTGTTTTGAGGTTGCAGATGGAAGCTGACGTGGTTTGAAGAGATTTTCGAAGAGTATGAGCTAAATCAGCTATTACACTTAAAGTATAGCACTCTGAGAATAGATGTCAAGGAATTTTCATCTCTATTTAAAAAAGCCTGTCATAAGACAAGGCTTTAAGTTTCTTCATCTTAGGACCCAGCACTTTCATAAGAATCCAAGCCCCTGTCCCAAAGTTTAAGGGAAATGACAAAGAAAACCAGAGAAATCAACATCAAACCTCCGACGTTAAAGATTACATCCTTGTCCTGCAAGAAATAGCTGGCAGGATAGTAGGCCGTAAAGGCAAAAGGTACAATAAAACTGATTAACCAACGAAGAAATGAATTATAAATGGAAATCGGATACTTGGCAAAATCATTAAACATATAGAAAATGTAAATCATAGCCCCTGACTGTTTGGTCCAAAAAGCGATACTAGCTGTCGCAATTTTTAAAGAAGTATAAATCAAGGTCGCAAAAGGAATACAAACTAGGAAAAGCAGGAATTTTGGAAGAGTCCAAGCAATGCTAGTTACTGTTGTCGCTAGTAAAATTCCACCGACCAAGAGTTCTCCCAAGGCATCAATCTGAAAAGTCTCAACTAGGATATGAAAAAGAGGATTGATAGGACGAGTCAAATACTTGTCAAACTCACCTTTTCTCACCAAGCGTTGCCCTAGCGCCCAGAGATTATCAAAAAAGAGATGGTCCAGTCCCTTAGGAATCAAGGAAAAGCCATAGATAAAGGCAATCTCTTGAAAGGTCCAACCTTCTAGGGATGGAATATGTTGAAAGATGACATTGAGAAACAAGAGGTTCAAGCCTTGGGTCAGAAAAACTCCCAGGACACCAACTACAAAATCCACCTTGTATTCCATGATTTGCTTGATGTATTGTCTGATAAAAATCAGATGCATGCGTTGATATTTTTTCATACTAACCTCCCTGAATGGTAATGAATGACTGGACTCGTTTCCAAATCAACTGAGACAAGCCCACCATCACTAAGAGCCAGAAAAACTGCAAAGCGAGCGCCTGAATCATCTGACTAGCATCGTATTTCCCAACGATAATCATGACCGGAGTGTAAATCAAGGATGAAAAAGGCAAGAAGGACAGAATATCTGAAACAATCTTTGGAAAGAATGCCAAGGGAATCAAACTCCCCGACATAAAGGCCACTATGGAAGTCTTGAGGAGATTGGATCCCCAAAGATTTTTAAACACAAATGCAGAAAATCCAAAGCAAATATTAAAGAAAAAGTTAATCAGATAAGCTAGCGTTAGACTAAAGAGATAAAGGACAGTTAATCCCAGCACTTCTACAATCCCTTGACCAGATACGATTTTCATCAAAACAATGACACTTAAAAATGGAAGGCCAACGCTAATAAAAATCAACCACTTGGAACCAAGCTCGGTAAAGAGGTAAGAAGCCGCAAAATGCACCGGTCTCAACAAGCGCATGATGATAGAACCATCCTTGACCTCCTCCCCAATCATAAAGGACGAATCTGACCTAGTCAGAAGATTGGTCACAAAACTCATGATGATGTAGAGGGTGATATCTGCCATACTAAAGCCCTGAATCAAAGACTCCTGGGAGGAATCAAAGACTGCCTTCCAGAGATAAAAGGCCACAAAAGCCCCCATGACATCGCCGATCCGATAAAGAATAAAGTTGACTCGATAGGTAATCAACTCCTGAACACCTGCATTGATAAAGGGTTTATAACGTCTCCACAATTTGACCATCTTAGAGCTCCTTTCGATAGAAGCGACGGATAATATCCTCGATATCCGTATCCACCATCTTCAAATCGCGGATTTCAAAATCAGACAGGGTTTGCTTGATAATGTCAGCTGACTGGTAGCGAGAACTATCGAATTCAATGTTGAGACTATTCCCTTGTCTATCAATTGTCATATCCGAAAAGCCTTCATAGTGAGAAACTAGGTGATTTTGACCTGGTAGCAGTTCAAAGGAGAGAGTCTTCATCTTGCCAAAGGTCTCCTTAAGCTGGCTAACCGTTCCATCAAAAATCTCCTGTCCCTTGTCTATCATAAAAATCCGATCACAAAGTTGCTCAATGTCGCTCAAGTCATGAGTGGTCAAGAGAATGGTGGTTTCTTCCTCCTGATTGATCTGAGTAATAGCCCGACGAATGTTATCCTTGACCGAAACGTCCAAACCAATGGTCGGCTCATCTAAAAAGAGAACCTTGGGATTGTGAAGCAAAGAGGCTGCAATGTCCGCCCGCATGCGCTGCCCTAGTGAAAGAGTTCGTACGGGATCCTTGATAAAGTCCTTCAAATCCAAGACTTCATTCAAAAAATCCATACGCTTATGAAAGAGCGAGTCTGGCACATCGTAAATCTCCTTCAAGACCGTGTAGGTCTCTTGCAGGGCTAAATCCCACCATAGCTGGGTGCGTTGTCCGAAAACGACGCCAATATCTTTGACATAATCTTGACGATTGTCCTGGGGAATCTTGCCGTTAATTCGACAAAAACCAGATGTCGGTTTTAAAATCCCTGTCAGCATTTTAATGGTTGTCGACTTCCCAGCACCATTGGCCCCGATAAAACCTAAAATTTGCCCTTTGGGTACCTCAAAGGTTAAATCCTTGACCGCTTCAAAGGTCTGCTTTTCAGGATGAATAAAGGAGCGTAATGCCCCCTTCAAGCCCGGTTCCTTAACAGTCTTCACAAAATTTTTCTGAAGATGTTCCACTTCTATCATTGCCATATCTATCTCCCTATGTAAGGAATAGCAACATTGTGTTTTTGACAACAAGTATTCTAAATCCTTACTTTCTATACCTTCTCAATATTATTACAGAAGGCTTTATACCAACCTATTATAGTCCAATAAAAACTAGAATGCAAGCGTTTGCCTAAAATTTGTGAAATTGAAAATTTTTCTCTTAAAGTGGTATTTTTATACTCAATGAAAATCAAAGAGCAAACTAGGAAGCTAGCCGTAGGTTGCTCAAAACACTGCTTTGAGGTTGTAGATGGAACTGACGAAGTCAGCTCAAAACACTGTTTTGAGGTTGTGGATAGAACTGACGAAGTCAGTAACCATACCTACGGCAAGGCGAAGATGACGTGGTTTGAAGAGATTTTCGAAGAGTAGTAGTCCAAAATTCTGGTTTAATAGTCTCCTTAAAACACCAAAAAACCCACCCAATGGGCAGGTTCTGTATGTATTGTTCAGCTAGATTATGCTTTACCTTCTGAACCGAATACGTCGATACGTTCTTCAACTGATGCTTGGATAGCTTTTACACCGTCAGCCAAGAATTTACGTGGGTCGAAGAGTTTTTTCTTGTCATATTCTGCTTCGTTTGCTTCGTAGTCACGAGCAAATTTACGAGTTGCGTTAGCAAATGCGATTTGGCATTCTGTGTTAACGTTAACTTTGGCAACACCAAGTTTGATAGCCGCTTGGATTTGCTCATCAGGAATACCTGAACCACCGTGCAATACGATTGGGAATCCTGGAACAGCTTCAGTCAATTTTTGCAAGTGATCAAGGTGAAGACCTTTCCAGTTTTCTGGGTAAGGACCGTGGATGTTACCGATACCAGCTGCCAAGAAGTCGATACCAGTTTCAACCATTGCTTTAGCGTCTTCGATTGGAGCCAATTCACCATCACCGATGATTCCGTCTTCTTCACCACCGATAGTACCAACTTCAGCTTCCACTGATACACCATTTGCATGAGCAAATTCTACAACTTTACGAGCTTTTTCAAGGTTTTCTTCAACTGGAAGGTGTGAACCATCAAACATAACTGAAGTATAACCAACTCGGATACACTCAAGTGCATCTTCGTAGTGACCGTGGTCAAGGTGGATAGCTACTGGTACAGTGATACCCATTGATTCAACAAGGTTAGCGATCAAGTTGCGAGCAACTTTGTAACCACCCATGTATTTAGCAGCACCCATTGAAGTTTGGATCAAAACTGGAGCTTTTTTAGCTTCTGCTGCGCGCAAGATAGCTTGAGTCCACTCAAGGTTGTTTGTGTTAAATCCACCAACTGCATAACCGTTGTCACGAGCTGCTTGGACAAATTTTTCTGCTGAAACGATTGCCATTTTATCAGGCCTCCTGTATATTTTTATGGGTCATCCCATTTACATTGTTCATTTTATCACTTTTTGACAAAAAAATCTAGTTTTTCCCGTAGTTTCGATTGAATTTCTTCTAACTCCATCTATGTAAACCCTTTCTCTGCCTAGTCTTGGGCAACTTTTGGAAAAGCTATGAAGAAGGTCAAACGATTCTCCTTCATCTCAAAACGATAAGGTAATTTTTCATGTTCTAATAGACTCTTAACCACAAAGAGCCCCATCCCAGAACCCTTGGCCTTGCGACTAGCATTGTCAGAAAAAGATTGGGCTAGTTTTTCTTGTTCTTCTGGACTACAGCTATTCTCGATAAAAAGTTCCCCTTCTCTTTCGCCAATTCGAACCAAACTACCTGGAGCAGAATGCTTGATGGCATTGCTGATAAGGTTAGAAAGAATTAATTTCATGACAGATGGATTTAGATAAGCTTGCTGATGGGTCAAACTATTGTCTATCTGAAGCTCTCTTTCCTTGGCTAGCAAAGCATAATCCTTAACCAGACTTTGCGTCATCTGGTGTAAGTCAATTTGTTCCTTATCATCTCGCAATTCCTGCACAGAAGAGAGGGAAAGTATCTGGAGAACGTGGTGATTGAGCTCATCCACAATCCCCAAGGCTACTCCCAGATAGCGGTCTCTATCTTTATAACGACCGACATTTTCTTTCATGTTTTCAATCAGGATTTTCAAACTAGCCAGCGGTGTTTTCAATTCATGAGAAGCCCCTCGTAGGAATTCGACCTTCATCTTTTCCAGCTGGAGAATAGCTTCATTCTTATCATGCAAGTCCGCAATGACAGTCAAAAGATGCTGGTAGAGGCTATTGATTTGTTCCTTGAGATCACCAATCTCATCCTTAGAATCCACACATAATCTCACTTGGGTATCCAAATCCATCATCCGACGGGTCACCCGCTTGATTTCCAATATCGGGGCAACAATGGTCCTAGCGTAGATATAGGCTACCAAGAGGGAAATCAGAAAGGACGCTAGCAAGGTATAGGGAAGAAATTGAAGACTGATCTGCTCTGCTTCCTTTTGCAAATCCATGGACGCTAAAAACTGGAGAGTCATGGTACCACCGTCCTGCGTTGTCACCTCGCGCTCCTCGATAAAAAGAGAGGTTGTCTGACGTTCCGTATCCAGAGGAAGACTATCCTTGACTTCTAACTTGTCCTCGGTCATCTCACCCTTGACAGCCCCCTTGATATCACTAGTCTGGGAATACAAGTCTAAGACTTGCTCGATACTCTGCCTATCCTTTCCTTCTAGTGACTGAGCAATGGCTGTTGCCTTCTGACCAATGGTTTCCTGACGGTGGCTCAGATAAGTAGAGGGAAAGAGAAAATAAATGGCTAAATGAAGACATACGACCAGAACACTAAAAATCGAGAAGGTATAGATAAATATCTTTGTAAATAAACCTGTTCGTTTCATTTTCGCTCCAATTTATAACCAACATTGCGCACAGTGAGGATGCAGTCCAAGTCTAGCTTTTTCCGCAATTCCTTGATATAAACATCAATGACACGGTCAAAGGGAACCTCATCTGTCGCTTTCCATACGGCATCGATTATCTGAGATCGGGTCAAGGCCCGACCTTCATTTTTCACCAGATAGTCCAGAATTTCCAACTCTTTGGCATTGATGGCCACTTCTTGACCTGCTAGGCTGGCACTGTAGCTTTCAAAGTCCACCTTAGCATCCTTATAGGAGAAGATTCGTCCCGTATCGTAGTATCGCTTGAAAATCGCATCCACCCTCACTTTTAAGAGGGAGAGGGAGAAAGGTTTTTCCAGATAGCCATCTGCCAGAGAGGCAAAGGCACTCATCTTGTATTCTTCATCCTGAAAGGCAGTCAGCATCAAGACAGGAACCTGGCTGGTTTTGCGAATCTCAGCTAGGACTTCTAAGCCATTGAGCTTTGGCATCTGGATATCCAGTAAAACCAAGGCTACTTCATAGCTGGAAAATTTTTCTAAGGCTTCTTGTCCGTCCGCCGCCTCAATGGTTTCATAACCACAATCCGTCAAATAATCACTGACCCCCTCACGGATCATCTCTTCATCTTCTACAATTAAAATTTTCATACTTTAACTGCTCTCTATTTTTTATTTTTCTTATACTCAATGAAAATCAAAAAGTAAACTAGGAAGCTAGCCGCAGGTTGCTCAAAGCACTGCTTTGAGGTTGTAGATAGAACTGACAAAGTCAGCTCAAAACACTGTTTTGAGGTTGTGGATAGAACTGACGAAGTCAGTAACCATACCTACGGTAAGGCGACGCTGACGTGGTTTGAAGAGATTTTCGAAGAGTATTAGAATAAACACCTACTCTATTTTCTATTATAGCCTCTTACTGGCCTTTTGTCTGTAAGTAACTGACCACTAGATAAAACAAAGAGAGCCTATCGCTCTCTCTGCTCACATTTCACTCTCTGTGGAATGAACGTTATTTGGTTGCTTTTGAAAATGTTACAACGTAGTTATAATCTTTCCCATTAGCTTGATAGACATAGTCCTCTTTGAAAGTATAGCCGCGTTTGCTCAACTCTTCTTTCTTAGCATCAACTTGGCTCTTGACAGCTGCTTTAACCTGTTCATTTGATAAACCTTCCGCAATTTCAAGAGAAGTTCCATTGATATCTCCTAGAAAACCTGCAATATCTTTCATTTGATCAAAGTTATAAAAAACATTGACTTTGACCTTTTGAGGAGTTGGCTGTTCTAGACTTCTACGATTTCTGCTAGCGCGTGGTTGAACTGCTGGAGCCATTCTGAAACCTGAAGTTCCTGTAGCCTCCTTAGTGAATGTGACAACGTAGTTATAATTTTTCACAGTAGTATCTTGTTCAAAAATAATGTCATTTTTCACATGATACCCTCTAGCAGCTAGGTCTTTTATCTTGGCTTGAATTTTTTCTTTTACTAGCTCTTTTGCCTGTGCTTCACTCGTTCCTGCAGGAATTGTGACAGTGTTATCTTCTCCCGGGTCAGATAGGAAACCATGAATATCTGGCATTCCAGCGAAGTTATAGCTAATATTTACAGTTCCATCTGGTTCTGATGTTGAACGTGCCACTCTTCTTGCTCTTGCTTGAACCGATGGGGCATTTCTAAAACTTGAAGCCCCTTCTGAAGTTGAAGAAGGTTGGGTTGGAGATGCTGTTGCTGATCTGGAAGTCCCACTTGCACCATGACCAATCGCTGTGCTTCCATTGTCAATAGTAGTTCCACCAGGACCATTATTGGTCAAGCCTTCTCTACCATAATTCGGACTTGAAACTTCTTCACCTGGAACATCCAATGCATTGATTTCATTTTGATATTTTTCTGTAACAGTAGCTACTTCTTCATCGTCTTTTGCTTTGTTAATTTCTTCTATCGCTTTATCTTGTAACGCCTTTAATGCTTCTTTTAATCTTGCCTTTTCATCTGCATCAGGAACTTTTTCAATCGCATCTGCTTTTATTTTAACAACTTCACCAATATTGTCATCTATACTCTCCTTTTTAGCTGACTTCAAGGCTTCTTCCTTCTTAAGTTCTTCTTCTGATTTTGGCTCTGGAGTTGATGTTGCTGCATTCCCTGAATCATTTGTAGCTTCCTCAGATGGAGTATTGGAAGGTTCTGACGTTGTTTCAGAGCTACCTGATTCTCCAGCTGGCTGTGTAGTGGAATTGGTATCGCCTGATGTGACCGGTGCTTCTTCACTTGGGGTTACCGGTGACGATGTTGAATCACTTGGTTGGGTAGCTGTTGAGTCACCTGTAGGAGTTTCAGATGGCGCTCCTGACTCGTCTGAATGATTACCTGTTGATGGAGATGTAACTGAAGAACCTGATTCACCGTCTTTTGGTGCCGGTGTCACTGGTTCTTCCACTTTTGGTGCGGGGGTCGCTGGCTCGTCTGATTTTGGTGCTGGGGTCGCCGGTGATTCAGAACTTGGATTTGAAGCTACAGGTTGATCTATAGTTTCCACATTTGAAGTAGTATCATCTGTTACTGAACTTGATGACTCTGAATTCCCTGCTTCATTTGTAGCACCTGCAGATGGAGTATTGGAAGGTTCTGCAGTTGTTTCAGAGTTACCTGTTTCTTCAGCTGGCTGTGTAGTGGAATTGGTATCGCCTGATGTGACCGGTGCTTCTTCGCTTGGGGTTACTGGTGACGATGTTGAATCACTTGGTTGGGTAGCTGTTGAGTCACCTGTAAGAGTTTCAGATGGTGTTCCTGACTCGTCTGAATGATTGCCTGTTGATGGAGATTCAACTGAAGAACCTGATTCATCTGCTTTCGGTGCGGACGCTGCTGGTTCTTCTGCTTTTGGCGCTGGTGCCACTGGCTCATCCACCTTTGGCGCTGGAACTTCAGAACTTGGATTTGAAGCTACAGGTTGTTCTGTAGTCCCTGTGTTTGAAGTAGTATCATCTGTTACCGGACTTGATGTTGCTGCATTACCTGAATCATTTGTAGCATCTGTAGATGGAGTATTGGAAGGTTCTGCAGTTGTTTCAGAGTTACCTGTTTCTCCAGCTGGCTGTGCAGTGGAATTGGTATCACCTGATGTGACCGGTGCTTCTTCGCTTGGGGTTACCGGTGCTGGTGTCGATGGTTCCTCTACTTTCGGCGCTGGTGTCGATGGTTCTTCCACTTTTGGCGCTGGTGCCACTGGCTCGTCTGATTTTGGCGCTGGTGTCGATGGTTCCTCTACTTTTGGTGCTGGTGTCGCTGGTTCTTCCACTTCTGATGCCGGTGTAGCCGGTTCTTCTGATTTTGGTGCTGGTGTCGATGGTTCCTCTACTTTTGGTGCTGGAGTCTCT
>JAGZLW010000076.1 GCA_018364455.1 Streptococcus mitis
CTAATAATAGCATGACTAACCGCAACAGCATTTTTAGTAGCTGTCGCAAAGTCTGGTCTACAATCAATCAAGATATAGTCAAACTGATCCAACTTTTTCTTTGCGTAGTTATCCTCTAGCCAAAGATAAAGTAACATATTTTTCTTATCGCTGTTCTCCAGATCTCGTTCCACCGTATCAAGCTGAACTGAACCTGGAATTAGACTGATATTTTCCTTGACTTGCTTAATATCCACATCGCCTCCTTTAAAAGCATTGGCAATTGTATTCTTGCTCTCATAGATATTGTAACACTGAGTCAAATTACACTGATGGTCTAAGTCTATAAAGAGAACCTTATGACCTTTCTTAGCCAACCATTCCCCATAATTAAAAGTTAAAGTCGTTTTCCCAACACCGCCTTTAATAGCCGCAAAAGTAATAATTTTCATTCTATTTCTCCATCCATTTTTCTATATTTCTATTATACCATTATAATTATATTTGTCAATATGTTTATAATTATATTTATAATTATTTTTTTACAATGAAGTTTCTCTATCCTTACGCTGCTCCACATTTTTCTCAATGTCTTGATGTAGCTTATAATCTTTTGTAATTGATTCTACTCGTTGATACAAAGCCTGGCGCTCAAAGGTAGCCTCCTTAACAAGTTTATCAATCTCAGCTTTGCGAGTGCTAGGATCTACTCTCAAGTCTTTCATAATATCAATAGCTAGTTTCACTTCCTGAGGATTGCTTGATTCCAATGCAAGAAACGCAGACTGAATTTTATTAAGCTCACCCAAGCGTTGATCTAATTTATCAAGTAAGTTATCTACTTCTTCCAGTTCCTCTTCAAAACGATTTAACAATTCATCAAATTGTTGTCCTTCTGTCACTCCATGAGCAGATAGATAATTATATTCACGAACAAGCTGATCCAAACTGGAGATTTTCGGATTTTTCCGGACAATCATTTCTCCGTTATCATACGACAACTGAGAAGCGACTGTTTCTCCCTTCATGTACCGATTCTTATCAGCGTGTTCAGGATTAACAAAATAGTAGAAGTCATTTTTTCTGATAAAAATTTCATAAGAGCCATCTTCTGCTTTTTCAATTTGATGAGCTGGAATAAGAATGGTTCCCTTATTTCTAATCCCAAATTCCATTTCAAGATAGATCCCGTTTTTTGTTTCTTCCATCACCTGCCATTCTTCAACTGTGATTCTCATTTCAAAATCCTCTTCTCGTTCTGCCACCATTTTTTCATATTCGGATTTAATTTCATCGACAGAGAAAGTCACCTCGTTAGCAACCACTCTCTCAGAAATTTTCTCTAAAGAATAATTTCCTTTTTTTGATAATGTGCGATCCCGAATATTTCTCGTTTGATCTCGATCAGCCAAACGATACTTTATTTCCTTTCCTGAAGTATCAACTACTAGATTTAAAGCTCGTGCCTTGATCTTAAAATCCTCTAAAGAGGTTGAGTGTTTCAAAAGAAAATCTAAACGAGATTTGATCTCATAACGAAAAGAGTTTTTTTGGCGATAGGCATGATAGGTTTTTCGATTAGTCCATAATCTCTCTTTGAGAATTTTAGCTCCAGCCAAATCAGAATACTTGTTTGAAATATTGAATAAGCTTCTGGCAGTATTTTTCTGCCAACGAAACTTTTTTAATGTAACAGAATTAGTGGAATTGAAAATGATGTGATTGTGGATGTGCCCCTTATCCATGTGTGTAGCAATGACAAATTCATGTTGACCTCCAGTTAATTCTAAAATTGTTTTACGACCAATCTCATGAATTTCTTGAGGAGTTAAATCATCTTCAGGAGAAAATGATTGAATGATGTGATGTGCTAAAACTCGATTCGGATTTTGAATATCATTCAATTCTTTTGTTCCTGCCCGTTGAGCCGCATTCTTTTTTGTCAAAAGAAATTCTTCTGTTGCTGTACTCGCATCTGTAATTCCATAAGTAGATACCAGTTGCTTGACTACTCGACCATCTTTAACCACTGCTGGAAACTCTACTTCATCATTATCCAGTAAACTTGTTTTTGAGGGATTCTCAATATAGCGCAAAGCATTTGTCAGACTTTTTAGGTCTGTCATCTCGACCGTCTTTGCTTCATCCTCAATATATTTTGTAGATCTTCCTAGAGATGCCACTCCTTTTATCTGAAGAACTTTTGTTACAACCATCGCTCTTGTTCCTTTGTTTGATTTTCTTGTTTTTGGATAAACTGGCTGATTGTGTCTTTCAGATGTTTCTGCAATTCAAGAATCTGACTCAACTCATTTAGGCTAGCCTGGTCATCTTCGTTTACCTTTTTTGCGACCTGATTAATATTGACCCCTATCCGATTTATTTCCTTACGTAACTCTTTCAACTCTTCAAAATTTAAAATTTTAACCTCCCCCATAATCAACATAATTCGGGCAAAGGCATTAAAATTTGTCATTCCAGATTCTGCAATCTTTGTTGAAATAAACCGTGCCTCTTCTTCCGTTAAACGAATTTTTTTCTGAATCATTCGTTTTCGTTTTTCTTTATTTTTCAAAAAATCTTCACCTCTATTCTGTCAATTTTGCTCGAGGGGCTCTGAGCCCTTTTCTTCTGGCAAGATTAGCACTTGGGTACCCAAATGCTGTTTTTAAAAAGGTCAAAGATAGTCAGGGTACCATCCCTGACTATTCTTGACTTTTTAAATCTTTGGGGAAATCCCCAATCCCCTAATCCCTGCAAGCAGGAATGTTATCCTATCACGAGGGAAAAGTTTAACTAAACTTTTAAAGTTCCCAAGAGAAAATCCATCCCATCAATTAATTTCATTTTTAAGATTTCATCTCTAAGTGCCTCAAATCTTTCGTCACTCATTTCCTCGATTTCTTTAAGTGCAACAGGATACATTTCCACTTCTTCTAGTTCATATGTTGTTTTAATTCGCATATCCCTACGAAGAATGTAGAGACATTCTTTACGTGAAATGTGCTGATTGACTTCATTCACTTTTGGCGAATCTGTAGCCTCACCCTCAAAAAATATCTCCATTAAAAGATCAAATGTTTCTTGTTTTAGACGTTCAATCATCTTCCGTTTCTCCTTTTTTGTTTTTCTTCCTACGAACTAATGCCTCCATTATTGAGGGCTGCTCAGGGACTTTTTTTCTTCCACCTGCTTTACAGCCTCCGCCTTTTGATTCCCCAACTGCTCAGATTTTTCTTTTGCCTGTTGGAGTTTATCAGCAAACTTATCTTTCGTCACAGTTTTATTTTTCACCAGTTCTAACTTAGCATCCATCCGATCAATCAAACTTTTTGCTTCCTTTTGAACAATCTGCAGTTGTTCAACCATATCTTCAAAACCATTTTTATCCTTCGCCCAAATAGCTAAATATCCAAAACTGTAACTACTAGTATCAAAACCAAAATGATTAGCTACGACATAGGCTACACTTTCAGCTTGTAATTCTTGCTTACGATATTGGTCGTCCCCATATTGTGCATTCGTTCCTCTGTGTAAATCTGAGTGAGCCATTTCATGAAAAATTGTTTTTAGAATATGTTCTTGCCCCTTTAATTCTTTTGAAATGACTATTCGATTTTCATTTGGAGAGTAATAGCCATTTGCGCTCTCTCTTTTAATTTCTTCAAAACTGATAGAAACCTGATTATCCATCGAAACTGCTTTGGCTGCTCGATATAAATCTTCATAATCTTTGACAGAACCAGTCAATTCATGAATTGCTTTTGGCAATTCTTTTCCTTCTGTTTGAGAAACATCAAAGACATTTCCTAACTTGAATCGAGTAACGGTGATTTCCTTCTGTTCCATTTCATTTTCAGCTGGAGTAAAGTCTAACTCTTTTTGATGAACAGGGATGCTTGTTTTCACTTGGTAAGGAACCCAAATCTTCAGAGCTTTTGAACCCTTTTTAACTGTTCTGTCAAAATCTGTTTTCCATTTATTGAAACTAGCAACTTGGGAAACATTAGGATTTTGCATCTTCAGCAAATGGATATTGTTGAGTGAGTAGTTGTGAAACTTACTCATCGTATCCAAGAATGATTTAAACTGTTCGGAATCCAAATAGTTCTTCATTCCCTCTTTCAAGTGTTCAGCTAAAGCTTTTGTATCTTTATTTGCGACTAACTGGGAAATGGTTTGTTCTGAACTTTTAGCAGCAATCATTTCTGTGATAATCGCTCCAGTTTCTGCTTCAGCATCTATCCTTCTTTCTCTATCTTCCTGTTTTTTATGAAGGTTAGAAGTACCATTGTATGGATCTGTTCCCTGCAACATCTCATCAGAATTGGAAATACCATCACCATCCAAATCACGATCTCTCTCATCTTTTCGGTTATACTGATAAATTTTTTCGTATGGATTATCTAGTGTATTTTGCGAATTCTTGACTTGTGTTTTTTCAAATTCATCTCGAACGTTGACAATGGTTTGTTCAACTTTTTCCGATAATTCTTTAATTTCATTTTGCCATTTTTCTACAAAAGCTACTTGTTCTTGAGGCGAATTTCTAACTCCCAATTTCTCAAACCAAGCAGATAAATTGTCTACCTCAACACTATCCATTCCATCAAAAGAGATAAAACCAAGACGACCATCATGACTACTATCTGTGAATCCGATGGGACTGTTTTTTAAATCTCCATAAGGAAGTTGGGATAAAAGTTGATCTGCATAAGGAGTATCTTCCAAAGCGTAACTGAACTGAGAAATATCTAGTTCACTCACCAATCTCTCCAGATGATATTGATTGAATAATGCCCCATCTATCTTCATCAGCTCTGGATGCTCTCTCATTTCTCGTGTACCAAGTCTTTCTTTATGAGCGATTGGGTTAATCTCATCCCCAATATCGTAACGGATACCATCCTGAATCAGTTCACCGTCAGGGTTGTATAAAGCAAATTGAACCTTTGTAAAAGGGGTATAGGAAGCACCTTCTATCTGGTTCATTCGATCGCTTACACTCGCATGATGCTTTTCGTAATAGATATTATTCTGCTTATATAGCTCAGTTGCAAAAGATTGATAATCAATCAACTCGGTTTCACTAAAAGGTAAAATTGGCCCACCATCATGCTTTTCTGCCCATTGAAGGCGTACATTGTAGTTATTTTTGTCAATTTCATTTGGGTGAATTGCCTCAAACAAGCCATTTTCCATAATGGATTGCAATTCTTTACCATCATTCTTGATGTAGTCCTCGTTGATCGATAGCTGTTCAATTCGACCGTCGCGGTCACGAAAAACACCAAGAATAACTTTTTCCTTAGTTTTCTCGACATCAACTCTTAGCTCTCTCTTGATTTTCATGAGAGATGCAGGGACACGATCTTCTCCTATATCTTTGAAAAGAAGCAAGAAATCCTCGTCTTTACTCTTAATAGCTTCTGAGAAGTTAAGTCGTTGCGCAATTCTTACTTCATCTAAGTTGTCCAAAACAAACGATTTAGGATCAAGAATATCCTCTAACATAGGAATAACTTGTAATTTTTCTTTTAGACTATTACTAACCAGGATTTGATTATAGTCTCCCCTTCCCTCAGCAAAGTCGACTACAAAATCTCCAGCATTTTTACCTGGAACAACTGGCCTGATTCCTGTTAAGTGTAAAAAGTTCTCTCGTTTAAAATTGACATCTAGCAAACTCACCTCTCCATTACTGGAATAGAAGTAATAGATTTTACTGTTAGCTAATTCCTCTAAATACCATTGAGATGATTTCTGAATAGAAGCAGCGTACTGATTCATTCTTTTCAAATCATCAGGTGTGATTGGATGGTATTTCGATTGTCTTCGTTGCACTTCCTCAAAATTTGTGCTAAAATGTAAGTAACGATAGGGTGATGTCGGGTGACTGGTAACAGTTTGCTCAAAGGTTGCTGATGATTCAGCATCAGGTTTGGCACTGCCTACAGCATCAGGCTGTGAATGGCCCTCTCCACAACTGGCCCAATCATTCATTTGCTCCTGAGAACTATCAGGAGCTTTTT
>JAGZLW010000022.1 GCA_018364455.1 Streptococcus mitis
ATTAAAGTACTTCTGGAGCAAGTGACACGATCTTCATGAAGCCACCTTCACGCAATTCACGTGCAACTGGGCCAAAGATACGTGTTCCGCGAGGAGTTTTGTCTTCACGGATGATAACTGCTGCGTTTTCGTCAAATTTGATGTATGAACCATCAGCACGACGAGCACCTGATTTAGTACGAACGATAACTGCTTTAACAACGTCACCTTTTTTAACCGCACCACCAGGAGTAGCTTGTTTTACAGATGCCACGATAACATCACCGATGTTTGCAAATTTACGTCCTGAACCACCAAGAACTTTGATAGTCAAGATTTCGCGAGCACCGCTGTTGTCTGCGACTTTCAAACGAGTTTCTGTTTGAATCATTTCAGTTTTCTCCTTTCAGGTTTGATTAGATGATGACCGCTTCTTCAACAACTTCTACAAGACGGAAACGTTTTGTAGCTGAAAGCGGACGAGTTTCCATGATACGTACGATATCGCCTTCTTTGGCAACATTGTTTTCATCATGAGCTTTGTATTTTTTAGAGTAGTTAATACGTTTACCATAGACTGGGTGGTTACGTTTTGTTTCAACTACAACTGTGATTGTCTTGTCCATTTTGTCAGATACAACACGTCCAACAAGAACTTTACGATTATTGCGTTCCATTGAAATTTCTCCTTCCCTAGTCTATTATTTCGCTTCAGATTGAACTGTTTTGATACGAGCGATTTGTTTTTTAACTTCTTTCAAGCGAGCTGTTTGTTCCAATTGACCAGTAGCAGCTTGGAAACGAAGTTCAAACAATTCTTTTTTCAATTCGTTTTCGCGCTTCGCGAGTTCTTCTTGAGAAAGACCACGAAGTTCTTTAACAAATTCTTTTACTTCATTAAGTTTCATGCCTTCTCCTTATTCTGCTTCACGTTTTACGAATTTACATTTAACTGGCAATTTGTGGCTAGCAAGACGAAGCGCTTCGCGTGCAATCTCTTCAGATACACCAGCAATTTCGAACATCACTTTACCACGTTTAACTGGTGCTACCCAACCTTCAGGTGCCCCTTTACCAGATCCCATACGCACACCGATAGCTTTAGCAGTGTATGATTTGTGTGGGAAGATTTTAATCCAAACTTTACCACCACGTTTCATGTAACGAGTCATGGCGATACGAGCAGCTTCGATTTGGCGGTTAGTGATCCAGTGGCTAGTTGTAGCTTGAAGACCGTATTCACCGAATGCTACTTCTTTTCCACCTTTTGCTTCACCGCGCATTTTTCCACGGAATTCACGACGGTGTTTAACACGTTTAGGTACTAACATTGGTTATTTACCTCCTTTAGTGTTTTTGCGAGCTGGAAGAACTTCACCACGGTAGATCCATACTTTAACACCAAGTTTACCGTATGTAGTATCTGCTTCTTCCCAAGCGTAATCGATATCTGCACGAAGTGTGTGAAGTGGAACAGTTCCTTCAGAGTATCCTTCAGCACGGGCGATATCTGCACCGTTCAAACGACCTGATACTTGAGTTTTGATTCCTTTAGCTCCAGCACGCATTGCACGTTGGATTGCTTGTTTTTGTGCACGACGGAAAGCAACACGTTGCTCCAATTGACGAGCAATACCTTCACCTACAAGGTGAGCATCCAAATCAGGTTGTTTGATTTCGATGATGTTGATGTGTACTTGTTTTCCAGTCAATTTGTTAAGTTTTGCACGGAGTGCATCAACGTTAGCACCACCTTTACCGATAACCATACCTGGTTTAGCAGTGTGAAGTGAAACGTTAACTTTGTTTACTGCGCGTTCGATTTCAATAGTTGAAACTGCTGCGTCAGCAAGTTCTTTTTGAACGAATTTACGGATTGCAAGATCTTCATGAAGGTAATCCGCGTATTCTTTTTCAGCATACCATTTGGCATCCCAATCACGGATGATGCCGACACGCATACCAATTGGATGTACTTTTTGACCCACGATTTTACCTCCTTATTTTTCTGCAACAGCTACAGTGATGTGAGCTGTACGTTTGTTGATTGGTGAAGCTGAACCTTTCGCACGTGGACGGAAACGTTTCATAGTTGGTCCTTCGTTTGCGAATG
Organism: Streptococcus mitis; assembly: GCA_018364455.1. Classification (GTDB taxonomy): domain Bacteria; phylum Bacillota; class Bacilli; order Lactobacillales; family Streptococcaceae; genus Streptococcus; species Streptococcus mitis_BR. Next base: position 2,093 of record JAGZLW010000022.1, read on the forward strand.
CTTCAGATACTACCAAGTTAGCTTTATCCAAACCAAAGTTGTTTTCAGCGTTAGCTACAGCTGAGTTCAAAACTTTCAAGATGATTTCAGCAGCTTTGTTTGGAGTGAATGTCAAGATTGCGATTGCATCGGCTACGCTTTTACCACGGATGTTATCAAGAACAAGACGTGATTTACGAGGTGAAACACGTACTGTACGAGCCATTGCTTTAGCTGAAGTAATTTCTGCCATTTATGTTCTCCTTATTTTCTACGTGTTTTCTTGTCGTCTGCAGCGTGACCTTTGTAAGTACGAGTTGGTGCAAATTCACCAAGTTTGTGACCTACCATGTCTTCTTGGATGTAAACAGGTACGTGTTTACGTCCGTCATAAACTGCAATAGTGTAACCAATGAAACTTGGGAAGATCGTTGAACGACGTGACCAAGTTTTAATAACTTTTTTCTTTTCGTCGTTAGCTTGAGCTTCAACTTTTTTCATCAAATGCTCATCGACGAAAGGTCCTTTTTTAAGACTGCGTCCCATTTTTATATTTTCTCCTTTAAATGTTGTACCACAGCGGCTTGCGCTCCTATGGAGCGCTACCGAGCTGGCGGATTTACTAGTTGCTTAAGCGACTAGTTTAATATTATTTCTCGTTGCGACGACGAACGATAAGTTTGTCAGATTTCGCTTTCTTGTTACGAGTTTTAAGACCAAGAGCAGGTTTGCCCCATGGAGTAGATGGTGCTTTACGACCAACTGGTGCTTTACCTTCACCACCACCGTGTGGGTGATCGTTAGGGTTCATTACAGAACCACGAACTGTTGGGCGGATACCTTTCCAACGGCTACGTCCTGCTTTACCAAGGTTTACAAGTCCGTGTTGTTCGTTTCCGACAACACCAACTGTAGCACGGCAAGTTCCAAGAATCATACGAACTTCACCTGATTGAAGACGAACAAGAACGTATTTACCTTCAGAACCCAATACTTGAGCAGATGCACCAGCAGCACGTACCAATTCACCACCACGACCTGGTTTCAACTCGATGTTGTGGATCAAAGTACCAACTGGGATGTTAGCAAGTGGAAGAGCGTTTCCGACTTTGATATCTGCTTCTGGACCTGAAACGATACGTTGACCTACTTCAAGACCTTTTGGAGCGATGATGTATGCTTTCACACCGTCAGTGTAGTGTACAAGAGCGATGTTTGCAGAACGGTTTGGATCGTACTCGATTGTTTTAACAACTGCTTCAACGTTGTCTTTGTTACGTTTGAAGTCAACCAAACGGTAGAAACGTTTGTGTCCACCACCTTGGTGACGAACTGTGATACGACCGTTGTTGTTACGACCAGCCTTGCTCTTCAATGCAACAAGCAATGATTTTTCAGGAGTGCTTGTTGTGATTTCAGCGAAATCCAAAGAAGTCATATTACGGCGACCGTTTGTTGTTGGTTTATAAACACGAATTCCCACGATATTTCCTCCTTAGATTATTCAGCTTCAGCAGCAAACAACTCGATTGCTTTAGAATCAGCTGTAAGTGTGATGATAGCTTTTTTAGTTTTGTTAGTAAAACCAGTGTAACGTCCAACACGTTTAGCTTTTGGTTTTACGTTGATTGTGTTAACATTGGCAACTTTAACACCTTCGAAAGCAGCTTCAACAGCTTGCTTGATCAAAAGTTTGTGTGCACGAGTGTCAACTTCAAATACATATTTCCCTGCTTCAAGTTGAGCCATTGAGCTTTCAGTGATTACAGGTTTTTTGATAACATCATACAAATTCATTATGCAAGAACCTCCTCGATTTTAGAGATAGCTGCTTGTGTGACAAGAAGTTTGTCGCTATTTGCGATGTCAAGAACACTTGCAGTTGTAGCAGTTGCAACTTTCACGTTTGGAAGGTTACGAGCTGAAAGAGCTGCGAATTCATTTCCTTCTTCAAGGATAACAAGAACTTTAGAATCGATGCTCAATGCTGCAAGAACTTTTGCAAATTCAGCAGTTTTTGGAGCTGTAAATGAAAGAGCGTCTACAGCTACGAATTTGTTTTCAGCAACTTTTTCAGAATAAACTGATTTAAGAGCTAGGCGACGAACTTTTTGTGGAAGTTTGTAGCCGTATGAACGTGGAGTTGGTCCGAAGACAATACCACCACCACGCCATTGTGGTGAGCGGATAGAACCTTGACGAGCACGTCCAGTTCCTTTTTGACGCCATGGTTTGCGTCCACCACCTGATACTGCAGAGCGGTTTTTAACAGCGTGTGTTCCTTGACGAAGGCTTGCGCGTTGGCTGATGATCACATCAAACACAACTGATTCATTTGGTTCGATACCAAATACTGCATCGTTAAGAACAACTTGGCCAGCTTCTTTACCAGTTTGGTCAAATAATGTTACGTTTGCCATTGTGACTGATTTCCCCTTTCCTTATTATTTACCAGCTTTAACTGCTGATTTGATAGTGATAAGAGATTTCTTAGCACCTGGTACGTTACCTTTGATAAGGATAACGTTCTTTTCTGGAACAACTTGTACAACTTCAAGGTTTTGAATTGTTACACGGTCGCCACCCATACGTCCTGCAAGGTTTTTACCTTTGAATACACGGTTAGGTGCAACAGGTCCCATTGAACCTGGACGACGATGGTAACGAGAACCATGAGCCATTGGTCCACGTGATTGTCCGTGGCGTTTGATAACACCTTGGAAACCTTTACCTTTAGAAGTACCAGTTACGTCAACAACGTCTCCAGCTGCGAATGTTTCAACTGTGATTTCAGCACCAACTTCCAAGCCTTCAACGTTTTTGAATTCACGAATGAAGCGCTTAGGAGCCGTGTTAGCTTTCGCTACATGTCCTTTAGCAGGTTTGTTGCTCAATACTTCGCGTTTGTCATCGAAACCAACTTGGATAGCGTTGTATCCGTCTGTCTCAACAGTTTTAACTTGAAGAACAACGTTTGGAGTTGCTTCAATAACTGTTACAGGGATCAATTCGCCAGCTTCAGTGAAGATTTGAGTCATTCCCACTTTTTTCCCTAAGATTCCTTTTGTCATGAGAAAATAGTTCCTTTTCTATATTTTTTATTCAAAAAGTTTTTAACGAGCGTTTTTTATGCTCAAGGTATCAAGCTTTAGATTAAAGTTTGATTTCTACGTTTACACCACTTGGAAGATCCAATTTCATCAAGGCATCAACTGTTTTTTGAGTTGGGTTAACGATATCGATCAAACGTTTGTGTGTACGCATTTCAAATTGTTCGCGAGAGTCTTTGTATTTGTGAGTCGCACGAATAATTGTGTAGAGGCTACGTTCAGTTGGAAGTGGGATTGGACCCGCAACTTGTGCACCTGTACGAGTAGCTGATTCTACGATTTTTGCAGCCGCTGTGTCAAGCGTACGGTGTTCGTAAGCTTTCAAACGGATACGGATTTTTTTGTTTGCCATCTTTTTCTCCTTTTCGTCTATTTAAGATAATAGGCTAGCTCCACAAGAAAACCGACGCGGTGTTGCGTGGCAATGCAACCGAGCGTGTCGCAACCTCTTGCATCAAAGCTAAGGCTGTAATTTACAGCACCATAATAGAATAACACAAAGCCCCTGCGATTGCAAGGGATTTGTTGCTGTTTTTTCGTTTTTTTACAATGAAACTGTTTTCTTTTTTTATAGGTCATTTATTTAACTATTCTCTATAGAAGAAAGTTACTCTCTCTTCACCTGTTCATAGCTTTCTTTTCCGTCATTAAGCTTATCCCAAATCACTACTTGCCCACTTTTGAGAGATTTTTGCACATCGATAATTCTTTGGTTTGAAGATCCGCGGAACTGAAGCATAAGATTTCTCTTAGTTCGATCGTATCGTCCATCTACAAGGATGTCAATTAGCGATAAGAGTTCCAGTTTATCTGGAGTTTCCAACATCATTTCTTCCCATGTATAGCCCGTCCAGGACCAGATGTCTTTTTCTGGTAATTCCTTTCGAATGCGTTTAACGAGAGGTAAGAGAATGCCCGTATTGAGGAAGGGCTCCCCTCCCAGCAAGGTCAATCCTTGAACATAGGGCTGGGCAAGGTCTGCCATGATTTGTTCTTCTAATTCTGCTGTATAGGGAATGCCAGCATTGAAAGACCAAGTGGCAACATTATAACATCCCTCGCAGTGAAACATACAGCCTGATACATAGAGAGAGTTCCGCACACCTTCGCCGTCCACAAAGTTAAAGGCCTTGTAGTCAATGATACGCCCTTGACTGAGTTCCTCGCTTTTCCATTCTTGTGGTTTTGGATTATTCATTCGCTACCTCTATCCAATAACGCTCGACTCCATTACGAACATCCTCAATACGACCTCCATTTGATAGAATGACTGCTCGACTAGCAGGATTATTCACGCTACAGGTCACCAGAACTTTCTTGATGTTCTTTTCCTTAGCAACTTGCAAGCCCTGACGGAGAGTTTCCTTAGCATAACCCTTACCTCTTTCTGATGGACGAATGGAGTAGCCAATGTGGCCAGCGTAATTCAGTAACCCCTCATTCAGTCTCAATCGCAGATTCAAAAATCCTAGAGCACGACCTACATCATCAAATGATACAAATTGAATAGAAGGAACACGATTTTCAGGCAAGTTTATTCCCATCTCTTTTTTCATATTTGTTTCCAACCACTCTTCATACACAAAGTTCTCTGTATCCCAAAATCCTCCATCATGGGCTGATTGACTCTTTTCAAACTCTGCCATCATCTCTAAAACTGTTTCTTTATCTGCTAATCTTGGTCTGCGTAGTTCCATCCTTACCTCCCACTATGAGAAAAGCGAGAGCTGACTCTCATACTCTTCGAAAATCAAATTCAAACCACGTCAGCGTCGCCTTACCGTAGATATATGTAACTGACTTCGTCAGTCTTATCTACAACCTCAAAGCAGTGCTTTGAGCAACCTGCGGCTAATTCCTAGTTTGCTCTTTGATTTTCATTGAGTATCACTTTTATTTTTTCTTGTTCTTGTTTAAAAATTGTTCTTTGAGGTTGAGCAAGCGTTCTTTTTTACCAGCTCCACCTTTAGAGTGTTTCTCGTGATAACGGGTCACTTGTGCACGCCCCTTATCATCTAATTGATATTTTCCCATTTCATTTCTTTCTAATTTGTCCAGCTATTTTAATCGTTGAACCATTCATGTGTTTGACACGCGCAGCGATTTCCTTGTGACGTCCATTAACCATCGGACGCGCTTGAGGATTACCTAGGTAGCCACAAGTTCGTTTGACCACATCTACTGTTTTAGGGTCGCTATTGCCACAGTTTGGACAAGCAAATCCTCTCTCAGTTGGTTCAAAATCCCCTTCAAAGTCACACTTATAGCAACGGTCAATTGGAGTATTAGTGCCCAAATAACCCACACGGTCATAAGCATAATCCCAGACAGCTTCCAGGGCCTTTGGATTTTGTTGAAGAACTGGATACTCACAATAGTGGATGAAACCACCTGACGCACCTGCTTCTGGATAGACTTTCTCAAAGTCCAATTTTTCAAACGGTGTTGGATTTTTACGAACATCGTAGTGGAAAGAGTTAGTGTAGTATTCCTTGTCTGTGATATCAGGAATAGAGCCGAACTTCTCTGTATCTAGTCGGCAGAAACGGTCTGTCAAACTTTCGGACGGCGTTGAGTAGATAGAGAAATGGTAGCCATATTGGTCAGACCACTCTTCTACACGGCGTTTCATATCGCGAATGATATCCAGCGTGAATTCCTTGGCTTCTGGATTGTGTTCCCAGCTATTTCCAAAGAAGACAGTAGCCACTTCATACAAACCGATATAGCCCAGCGAAACTGTTGCCCGACGATTCTTAAAGAGCTGGTCAACACTTTCTTCTTTACCTAGACGATGGCCAAAAGCACCGTACTGATAAAGAATAGGAGCATTTGCCGGTGTCGCTTCCTTGGTTCGTTCGACACGGTAAACCAGAGCATCTTCTGCGATATTCATACGTTCGTTGAAGATTTCCCAGAACTTATTCATGTCGCCCTCAGACTCGAGGGCGATACGAGGTAAGTTAACTGTCACAACACCCAGGTTCATCCGACCTGAATTGACTTCTACACCATTCTCATCCTTCCATCCTTGGAGGAACGAACGGCAGCCCATAGGAACCTTGAAAGAACCAGTCAACTCAATAATCTTATCATAGGACAAAACATCCGGATACATCCGCTTGGTTGCACACTCTAGAGCCAACTGCTTGATGTCGTAGTTTGGAGTTCCTTCCTCTAAGTTGAGTCCTCTTTTAAGCGTGAAGATAAGTTTAGGGAAGATAGCTGTGCGGTGTTCTGAACCAAGCCCATTGATACGAATGTTTAAAATCGCCTTTTGAATTTCACGCTCAAAACGATTGGTTCCTAGACCAAAACCTAGCGAAGTAAAAGGTGTTTGTCCATTTGAAGTGAAGAGAGTGTTGATTTCATACTCGAGAGATTGCATGGCATCATAAATGTCCTTTTGCGTTTTCTTCCAAGCGTAATCTTCCCGTTTTTCAGGCAAAACCCATTCTTCCGCATCTTTGAGGTGTTTTTGGTAATTCTTCTCTGCATAAGGCGCCAAGACTTCATCGATACGGTCAGCTGAACAGCCTCCATACTGGCTAGAAGCAACGTTGGCGATGATTTGGGAAATCTGAGCTGTCGCAGTCTGAATAGACTTGGGACTTTCTACCTCTGCATTTCCAATCTTAAAACCATTTTCCAACATCCCCTTGAAATCAATCAAACAGCAGTTGGTCATAGGTGTATAGGGACTGTAGTCCAAATCGTGATAGTGGATATCTCCCTTTTGGTGAGCATTGGCTACATGCTTAGGCAGCATTTGCAGTCCGATTGACTTTCCAACAATCCCTGCCGTCAAATCACGCTGGGTATTAAAAACATCGCTGTCTTTATTTGCATTTTCGTTAACAACCGCCTGGTCTTTGTCGAGAAGTTTATGGATACTAAAGTTGATATCTGTCGCTTTCGAGCGTTCAAAATCCCTCTGTGTCCGATAAGTAATATACTCCTCAGCCAACGCATATTCTTTGGCTTCAAGGAGTTCATGTTCTACGATATTTTGAATTTCATAAATCTTAACTCCCTTTGGAAAGCGACTATGAATTTCTGTGACAATTCGCTCGGTCAGAGCATTTAGGCGCTTTTCAACCAAGGGTGTCACATCCATAACCTTGTCAGCCGCCTTGTGGAGAGCCTTGTCAATCTTGTCCACATCAAATACAACACGTCTCCCATCTCGTTTTTCAACGAAGAGGGTTGGTAGAGTTGTAATTTTTTCTTCTAGTGCAATCATATGCATGCTCTTTTCTAAAATGTTCTTTCTAAAAAGTATTATACCACTCTAAAAAGAAAAATCAATATCTTGTGTTAAAAATCCTAAAATTTTTAAAAATACACAAGATATTGATTTAGTTATTTAATTTTATAAACTTTAAACTCTGAGTAATCTGTCTTTACTGGTTGGTAATTTTCTTTCAAAATTGTTTCCACTTCAGACCAGACTGCTACCTTATCATTCACCACAATCACCTTAGGTTGTTTTTCTTTCAAGTCATTGAGTAGCTTATTCCGATTTTCCTCAGTTGCTGTATAGTGCAACGGGGACAAAATAGCCGATGGCGACAAGCGCTCACTCTTACGATAAAGAGTTGCAGTATCATCCCATGCATAGATAGCATCTTCCGTACTTGTCTCCTCTTTCACCAAATCAGCAAGACGATCACGTTCTTGATAAGGTACCGGATAAAGGACAAACCTCATCAAAAAAGGAACAGCCAAAAGATATAACAAAGTTAAAATCGGTAGGTAAAGATTTCCTTTAGTATAGCGATGCCAGAGACTAACAGGCTCTTCTCTGCGTCTTCTTCTAACGCTACGACCACTCTGTTGCCCCTTGATATTGGACACTAAAAGCAGAAGAAAGACAGGGAAAATGAGCATCAAACGGGATGCATGTAGAGGATCCTGTGTAAAGAAAATCACTACCAAACCTAAAATCAGGAACAAACTCGCAGGCACTGAGATGACATATAGTTTAGAGGATTTAGATTGAAAGAGACCTAAAAAGATAAAAACCAAAACTCCCATGCCAAGAGCCAACAACCCATAAAACAAAACATTTTCTAACAATGCCGAAACAGAAGTCAAACGAATGGAATGAATTGGATACAAAATTCCACTAATCGCATCCTCAAAACTTCCTGTTGCAACACTATAGTAGGCAGTTGGATAAAAGACAAGTGAAAAACCTAAAGCCACTGCAAGAAACTGATAAAATCCATGTGCAAAGCGTCTATGCCCAAGGTTAAAGACCAACAAGCCTAAACTCACTACAGCAATAAACAGGAGCGATGACAAGGGAGCAAAGAAAAATCCGCCTGCCAAAGCCAGCCCAATCCGTACAAATCCCTTATCTTGGCTTGGATTGCTTAGGTAAGCCGCAACTAAACTAAAGGCCGCGAATAAGAAAGGAAGCGCTAAAAGAGTCGCATATCCTCCACCAAACGCAAGACCTGTAACCAGCATGTAAAAAATAGTCACCAGTTGTCCAGCTTGGTCTCCTTGCTCTGTCAAGATGTCCGCCGATCGAAAGAGGAAAAATCCTCCTGCTACCAAGGCTAACCACTCAAAAATGGCAAAGAAAAATCCGCCCTGAATCACATAAGTCAGCAAATAATAAAGCAAACCTTGACTTCCATAATAGTCGCTGTAAATTTTCCCTGTCTGATGAAGGGCCCAACCTGCATAAAAATCCTGCACTTCCTGTGCACTCATTAAATCGAGTAATAGCGGTACTCCTAGAGTTATCACCGTTACAAGCGTACTCCATAGTAAAATTTTCACCAAAGGAAGACGACTTGATTCACGATGATGCGATTCTTGTTCGATTTGGTATTCTAGAGGTTCACGATTCTCCTGATGAACTTCTTCTACTCTACCATACACACTCATATCGTTTCTCCTATTCAATTTATCTGTCTTAGTATATCAAAAAGTCTTAGGATTGTCAGCTTGCGATGGGTGTTTGAGTGATTTTTTGCATAGTTTCACAAAGGTTTCAATTTCTCGAAATCGGTGTAAATGTGTCTGTTTAAATATCATGATATAATCCAATTCTTTCTGAGTCAGCATCGTTCCTCCTACATCTTCTTATTCGTAAAAGACAAGAAAAATAGGACTGGTTTGTGTCCTCAGTCCTAGATTTCTTATAAGATAGGGGCAAATAACTGGGCAATTTCCTTAATCAATTTTTGGTACCAGCTATTTTTTATCGTATGAGCAAAAATTTCTTGCGATACTGAAAAAATCTCCTCAAAATCTTTTTGAATCTCAGTGATTGATTCTGTTTTATATAGCAAGACTGCATTTTCATAGTGGTGAAGCAAACTTCTATAATCTAAGTTAATGGTTCCAACTGCAGCAAAGTCCTTATCCACTAGGATTTGTTTACTGTGGATAAAGCCTGGACTATACTCAAAAATCCTTACTCCTGCTGACAACAAATCCGGATAGGCCCCTCTTGTGATGAGTTGGATTAATTTCTTATCTGGAATGAAAGGAGTCACGATGCGGACATCGACACCCCTCATGGCCGCATTTTTAATACTCTCTGTTAAGTCATAGTCAATAATCAAATAGGGCGTTGTGATATAGACTGAATCAGTGGCCTGATTAATCAAACTTTGATAGACTTTTTTCCCTACCTGGGTACGGAAGATGGGCTTGGGTCCACTACCGTAAGGAATGCAGAGACCTTGGCCAGAACAAGGCTGATTTTCCAAGTGATACTGGTCAAAATCGCTGATTTCCCCACGATTGATGTACCAAGTCATCAAAAAGAGACGGGTGAGAGCCTTGACACCAGGGCCATCTAAGCGAATCCCACTGTCCTTCCAGTAGCCAAAGCGTTCTACATGGTTGATGTACTCATCAGCTAAGTTAATACCTCCTGTATAAGCTACCTGACCATCTATGACAAGGATTTTCCGATGGTCCCGATTGTTGTAAGCCACCGTCAAGCGAGGAACCACCTTGTTAAATTTATGGGCTTCAATTCCTCGACTACGAAGTTGAATAGTATAGTCTCCAGGTAAAGTCGCCATACAGCCTATATCATCATAGAGCATCTTGACCTCTACACCCTGAGCTGCCTTTTGCTCTAGTATTTCTAGTATGCTATTCCACATCAAACCTTCTTCGACAATATAATACTCTAGAAAGATAAACTTTTCAGCTTTCTTGAGGTCTTCCAACATATATTGCCACATGCTTTCACCCGAAGAAAAGAATTGTGAGTCTGTTCGATCATAGACATCGGCGTTACTATCCATACTTAACAAAGATTTGATAACTCCGTAAGCCGCCTTATCATCTTCCTTCAATTTCTGGCGGAGAGCTTTACTGTTATCCTCCCGAAAATGCATAGAACCAAGTTTGTCCAACTGTTTGATTTCTTTTTTGGACAATCGCCTTTCACCAAACATCAGATAGAGCAAAGGACCAATAACAGGAACAAAAGTTACCACTAACCACATCACCTTGCTTTCAGGCGCCATGGAACGATTGACAATCGCTACGATAGTCGCCATACTCATAAAGATTAAGAGAATAACCCAAAGAATAGGGGCCATACGCCCTAAATAAAGAAAGAGACCAAAAACAAGACACAGTTCAAGTAGCATAATCGAAAGACTAAAGCCATACTTGGACATCAATAATTGAAATTTTCTATATTTCATATCCCCTCCTTGATAGTTTGAATGATAAAAACAGGTAATTAATACTAGTATAACGCAGGTATTCGGTAGAAGGCAAGTATTTATAATCATTTTTCTGAGCAAAAGCAAAAGAGACCGAAAATTCCAGTCTCCTCCTAGTCTATTTTGATAAAACGATGCAATCAAACGCTTCTCTATCCATATCGTCGATAATCATCTGGTTGCCATTGATTGCATAAATCTTGACATCATCACCAATAATCATGCGTTGATTAGCAGCGTCAAAGCTAACCTGCTTGATTTCTTGTTCCCCGTCAGTTTCTACCTGAGTCCAGGTGCCAGTTGTTTCAGTTACCACTAAAATGATGCGGTCTCCTTCGTCCTGACCAGTATAAGTTCCATCAATATTAGTTGGTTGAGCCTCGGGCGCATTTTGTGAAGAACTTGTCGTTACCTGGTTTGTATTTTCTGTGGAAGATGAAGCAGCAGATTGTGATTGCTGAGTTTGTTGTGTTTGCGGTTGAGCTGCTGGTTGTTGAACCTGTTGAACTCTTTGTGAACAAGCTACTAAGAGACTAAGACTTGCTAGAGAGGTCAATTTATCTGCTCATGCCCCAGTATGTCGCTCCGTACTTCTGAAATAAAATAGAGAGATCCTGTAATGAACAACAAATCCTGGGCATCTGCCCTTTCTTCAAAATCGCTAATAAATTTTCGGTAAGAAGAAACTATATCGTAACCTGTTACATCCGTCTCATCTAAAGAACCTTGATAGTCAAAACCAGTCACCTTGAGTTCCACCTGAGGTAAATTTTCAGTCAGATAACCCAACATTCCTTGATAATCCTTCCGTTTCAAGGCTCCAAAGAGGATTTGAGGACGATATCCTTCCTGCTCTTTTTCTTTGATAAACTCCACCAGGCGAGTCAAGGCAGGGAGGTTATGGGCACCGTCCAAGTATATCTGAGGGCGAATACGCTCCAAGCGACCAGCCCAATGGGTCTTCTCCAAAGCCTTTCTTACAACCTGCTCATCAACAGATTCCTTTCTTTCTCCCATAAAAAGAAGAAAAGTTTGCAACGCCAAAGCTGCATTTTCCTGCTGATAAGCTCCTTCTAAGCCTATTTTCAACTGCGAAATATTTAGTAAAGAACTTGAAAAATCCCCATTCAGCATTGAAAAATCTTGGCTTGCCTGATAAAGGTCAACAGCTAAAGATTCGGCTTTTTTCTGACAGACAAGCCTAGCTTCTGGAGGCAATTTCGCAATCACTGCCTTTTTACCAGCCTTGAAAATACCAGCTTTCTGCTCTGCAATTGCTTCTAGACTATCACCCAAGGTTTCTTGATGATCGAACCCGATGGAGGTGATGACAGCAATCTCTCCAGTTACCACATTAGTCGTGTCAAGTAAGCCTCCAATTCCCACTTCTAATAAAACCAAATCCACCTCTTGCTCTCTAAAATAAAGAAAAGCAATCAAGGTCAGCAATTCAAAAAAGGACAACTGATCATGGGTTTGCAGAAGCGTTTTTTCCATCTCCTTGACCTGCTCAGCTAAACGGATGAAGTCTGTGTCTGCTATAGGTTGCCCACTAATGCAGATTCGGTCATTGATGGAAATGATATGAGGGGAGGTAAAGGTCGCAACTTTTTTGCCATGCCCCATAAATAACTCCCTCATAAAAGCAATGGTAGATCCTTTCCCATTAGTCCCTGTTACGTGGATAATAGGGTAAGACTGCTCAGGATTTCCTAACAAATCCACCGCTTGTTGCATTCGGCCCAAACCTGATCGAAAATTCAAACCAATCCGACTATGAAGCCATTCTTCTACTTCAAACATACACATCTCCTTTATAAAAGTCTAATCAATTACCTAGCAAAATTCCGTAGATAACAAAACGAGGCCAGGATTTTCGTCCCGACCTCTTACCTGGTTAGCTAATAACTAGCCACTATGAATATTAACTTGGGCTAAAAACATCCACTGGATGTTCCAACTCTTCCAATTTCTAGGAGTTGGGGTGATACAGTCTCCCAGACTACCTGCTCTTTCTTTTTTCTAAAAGCAGGGCTAAAAACATCCCCCGGACTTACCAGTTCTCTCTTATTTTAAGGAACTGGGGTAAAAATGTTCACTGGATGTGCCTGCGTTTCTATTTTCTAGCGCAGGGCTAAACACGTCCACTGGACGTTCCAACTCTTCCAATTTCTAGGAGTTGGGGTGATACAGTCTCCCAGACTACCTGCGTTTCTATTTTCTAGCGCAGGGCTAAAAACGTCCCCCAGACGTTTTTACTCCTCCATAAAGCTGTTGAAGACTTCTTCAATCATATTCCATTCGTCTTCTGAGTCTTCTGGGATTGGTTGCAATTCGCCTTCTGTTCCATCTTCGTTTTCGATGAATGAGTAAGCTTGAATTTCAACTTGTCCGTCTTCGTCTTCTTCTGCGTTAACTGGTACTAGAAGAACATAGTTTTTACCAAATTCTTCTTTTCCGTCAATGGTCAAAAGGATTTCAAACAAGGTTTCATTTCCTTGCTCATCTACTAGTGTGATTAGTTCACGTTCTTCGTGGTCGTGGTTATGATCGTGTGACATAGCCTCTCCTTTATATTAAAATTTTCTATCTAAATAATTTTGTAAAATCAGCTGAGCTGCTAACTTATCAATGACTTTCTTCCGCTTATTGCGACTGATATCTGCTTGTTCAATCAACATGCGCTCAGCAGCCACTGTTGTCAAGCGTTCATCTTGATAGTCTACTGGTAAACCAAAAAGCTCTTCTAGCTTTGCTCCGTATGCTTGACTAGCTTCCACGCGCGGTCCGCTTGTATTGTTCATGTTTTTAGGCAAGCCCACTACAAATCGTTCCACCTTGTAAGTATCAACCAATTCCTTAACGCGATCAAAACCAAATTGGCCTTGCTCCTCATTGATTTGGATGATTTCAAGTCCTTGAGCTGTAAAACCGAGTGGATCGCTAATCGCCACCCCTACCGTTTTTGAACCGACGTCCAATCCCATAATTCTCATAGGTTACAGATCGACTCCTTGTCCTTTTAGGTAGTAGCGAACCAACTCCTCAACGATTTCATCACGCTCATACTTACGGATTTGATTTCGTGCATTATTATAACGAGGAACGTAGGCAGGGTCTCCACTCAATACGTAGCCTACGATTTGGTTAATTGGGTTGTAGCCCTTATCGTTCAACGAAGCATAGACATCAGTCAAAGTTTCGCTAATTTCTTTTTTATTGGAATCGTCCAATTTAAAACGTACTGTTTCTTCAGTAAATCCCATTCTAACACCCTCTTTCCTTAGAATAGTACCATTATAGCATAATTCCTTACGTTCTACAATTCAGGCAGTCTATTTATTTGGATTTTCTACTGTTCTGTCGCACCATTTGCCAATCTGTCTGAAATATATTTGCTTGGTTCATTTTTCAAAAGATTTTCCAAGCCAATATTCTTCAAATATTCCAACTGGGAAGCCTTTTTGACGTCCAAAACTTGAAAATCATAACTAGTCGTTGTTTGAAGTTCTGTTGCACTCAATAGTTTAGTTTCAAGCTTAAATCCTGCTAATTTACGAGCTTCTATGATAGCCTCATCCTTCTCCTCTGCCTCGAGAAGAGCTTTTTGAGTTTCTTCCACCCCATGTTGGTCGATATAAGTCTTCAACTCATCAGAAACTGGACGTTTTTGTTGAATCGTTAAGCTCAAAAAAGTCTTGTCCTTGTATGTAATGGTTTGGGTTTGCTGGCTACCATCATCTGACTTGGGCAAGACCAAAGTCTTGGTCACAACTGTATTCTTCTCAGCATTTTCAATAACTGGCAATGCCGACTGAAGCGTATCCTTTTCTGTTTTTGTAGCTGGTCCAGTTTCTTTTTTCTGTCCGCAACCAACCAGGACAAAAAGGAAAGCTAGATTAACAAGAACTATTTTTTTCATTTCTTTCTTCTTTCTTTTTGAAATTAAAATAGAATAAGACTGGGAGTTGCTCCCAGCCTTGATGTTTATAGAGCTGCACGCAAACGTGCTTCTGCATTTTCTACATTACGGACAGAGCGTGGTAGGAAGGCACGAATATCGTCTTCCTTGTAGCCAACTTGTAGGCGTTTTTCATCCACAAGAATTGGGCTCTTTAAAATTCTCGGTGTTTCCATAATCAGATTGAGGACTTCATTGACACTCAAATCTTCAATATCCACTCCAAGGGCTTTGGCATAGCGATTTTTAGATGAAACGATGCTGGCTATTCCGTTATCTGTTTTGGTTAGAATATCCAGTAATTCTTCTCTCGTAATTCCTTCTTTACCAAGGTTTTGTTCTTTATAACTTAACTGGTGGGCATTGAGCCAGGTTTTCGCTTTTTTACAGCTAGTACAACTTGAGACTGTATAAATTTTAATCATGTACCTACCCCTTTCGCTACATGTTACTATCAGTTTAGTCTATTATACCATAAAAAACATCCGACTTGCGACCTATTTTTAAATTTTTTTAACTTTTTTCGTCATTTTCGTACTTTTTTCTTGACAAAATGAAATTCACAGCCATTCTTGATATTTCTTGATATAGATTTTTTTCACAGTTGTCACGCTAATCATATACAAAATAATGATGAAAAGTAAAAAGATGAAATAAATCGGTTTTAAAGGAGTTAGATGGAGAAGGCTAGCTAGTGGACTGTAGGGAAGGAAGGTCACAAAGGCTGCAGCCAATAAGGTTGTCACAAGGACTAGCCAAGCTGGACGACTTTGTAAAAAGGGAATTTTGGCTGAACGCAGCATATGGATAACCATGGTCTGTGACCACATGGACTCGATAAACCAACCTGTCTGAAACAAGACAATAAATCCTACGGCAGACTCTGCCCCATGAACATAGGCTTGACCTGTTGTCATGGGTACAATGATAAAATAGAGCAAAATAAAGGTCAAAATATCAAAGGCAGAAGAGATAGGCCCCATCCAAACCATGAAACGTGTGATGGACTTGGCTTCCCAGGTATGCGGATTTCTCAAAAAATCTTTATCCACCTTGTCAAAAGGCAAGGCAATACAAGACAAATCATAGACTAGATTTAGGATAATCAAATGGACTGGTGCCATTGGTAAAAAGGGCAAAAAGATTCCAGAGACCAATAGGGATAAGATATTTCCAAAATTAGAACTCACTGTCATTTTGATATATTTGGTCATATTGGCATAGACCTTACGACCTTCAACAAGTCCTTTTTCAAGCACCATGAGATCCTTATCAAGTAGGATAACATCAGCCGTTTCTTTGGCAATATCTACTGCTGTATCAACAGAAATCCCCACATCTGCAACTTTCATAGAAGGAGCGTCATTGATTCCATCCCCCATATAGCCTACAGCATGACCATTAGCCTTAAATTGCAAAATAATCCTTGCTTTTTGGTCAGGAGAAAGTTTGGCGAAGACGGTTACCTCCTCTACGGCTTGGGCCAATTCTTGATCACTCATCTGATCAATTTCAGATCCTAACAGCATCTGATTGATATCCAAACCAACCTTTTCACAGACTGCTTGGGTAACTTTTTCGTTGTCTCCCGTCAAAATCTTTGTTTGAACCCCATGCTCTAACAGAGCCTTAATTGCTGGTGCAGCAGATGGTTTAGGAGGATCTAGGAAGGCTAAATAACCAGTTAGAATCATATCCCCTTCATCATCAACTGTATAGGCATGACCTTCCTTCAAACCTGACTTATAGGCCACTCCTAAGACACGCAAACCTTGTTGATTTAGTTGTCTGACTTCTGTTAAAATTTCTTCTCTAATAACATCTGTCAAGGGAGTAGTCACTCCTTGGTATTCCGCATAACTGGAAATCGTCAACATTTCCTCTAGGGCACCCTTGGTTACCAAACTAACAACTTCGTGTTCATCCTTAACGATAACACTCATCCGTCTACGTTCAAAATCAAAGGGAAGCTCATCTATTTTTTGAAAAGTTTGAGCCAGATTTTGTAAGAGGGTGTGTTCTTTGGCTTCCTTTTCAGTCCGTTTGATGATGGCTCTGTCCATCAAATTTTTCAAGCCCGTTTGAAAATAAGAATTGAGATAAGCTCGTCTCAAGACGGTCAAATCCAAGCGTCCGTGGATGTCCAAGGGATATTCAAGGACAATTTCGTCTTGGGTTAGAGTTCCTGTCTTATCTGTACACAAAATATCAATCGCCCCTAAGTCCTGTATGGCATTGAGTTTCTTGATAACCACTTTTTCCTTGGCCATAATGATGGAGCCTTTTGCTAGACTGGCCGTGATAATCATAGGAAGCATCTCAGGTGTCAATCCAACACCAACACTCAAAGCAAATACGCCAGCTTCCAGCCAGTCACCATCTGTTAAACCATTGGACAAGAAAACGATGGGCACCATGACCAGCATCAAACGAATCAAGAGCCACGAAATACTATTCATCTCCCGCTCAAACGAAGTAGGCTCTTCATAGGTGTTCAAAGTCTGCTCAATGGCTCCCATCATGGTATCATCACCAACTGCTAAAACCACGGCCTTGGCACTACCAGATAAGACATTGGTTCCCATAAAAGCCAAGGATGCGGCTCCGAGCAGACTATCAGATTGTTGAACTGTTGCCTTGGTCAAGGCCAATTTTTCAACAGAATCACTTTCGCCTGTCAAGCCAGACTGTTGGACAAAGAAATCGCGCGACTCAAATAAAAGAAGATCTGCTGGAATCATATCTCCAGCGCTTAATTTAACCACGTCACCCACTACCAAATCATCGATAGGTACTTCTTGAATTTCTCCTTGACGAATGACAGTCGCTGTGTTGACAATCATTTTTGATAGATTGGTCGCAGCCTTATCACTACGTAGTTCTTGGACAAAGCGTATGCCACCAGAAATGAGGACTAGGACAACGATGATTATAGAAGTCGTCGGATCCTCTTGACCTGGTTTTGCCAACCAGACATTGGTCACCAAGGAAATCACGGCGATGACCAGTAAGATGATCGTAAAAGGATTGATAATGGATTCGTAAATTTTTTTGAGGATACTGTCTTCTTGACCCTTTGTGATGGTATTTTCACCATATAGGTCACGATTTTTCTCCACCTGCTCCTCAGTCAAGCCTGTTAGACTTGTCTTATAAAAAGATAGAGTTTCGTTTAAAGATGTATGAATAGCTGTTGCTAATCTTTCTTTTGTTGTTTTCATTGGTTTCTCCTATCTGTATGAATGATGTGTTTCATACACAGAGACCAATCACTTTATAAGGGCAGAACGACACAAATCAGCGATTGGCTGTGTATGTGCGGTTCCGGATGGTCGTCAATTTGCATCGTCTGTCTCCTTTCTTTGTTTTAAACAGTAGAAAATCCCACCATAAAATGGCAGGATTAAAAAACTAATTATCTGTTTTTCGTTCAAGCTTTAACTCCATAGGGCAATGAAATGAGCTTAGTCTTGGCCTTCGCGACCAGGACTGTTGACCAACGAGTAGTGTCTCCACTGCTTTGCGGTAGTCATCCGTATCCCTATGGTAGCCTCACCTACCGTTTTCGTCTTTCAGTATAAACCTTTAAAATTTAAAAGTCAATTATTTGAGTTGTTTAACTCTTAAATAACTATCAACTCTTTTGGAGCTAGGGTCAATAATTCACAACCTGTCTCTGTAATCAGAATATCATCCTCGATACGAACGCCGTATTTGCCTTCGATATAGATACCTGGCTCATCTGTCAATGCCATACCTGCCTTAATAGTTTCTGTAGAAGTCTGGCTAAAGTATGGTTCCTCATGGATATCCAGACCAATGCCGTGGCCAATACCGTGGGTAAAGTAGTCGCCATAGCCTGCCTCGATGATAATATCACGAGGGATTTTGTCAAAGTCACGGAAACCTAATCCTGCCTTAGCCTGGTCAATCAAGGCTTGGTTGGCTTTCAAAACCGTATTGTAAATTTCTGCCTGCTCGTCGCTAACATGCCCTAGATAGATAGTCCGTGTCATATCACTGACATAGTGGTCATAAAGGCAACCGAAGTCCATTGTAATGGCTTCTCCTAGCTCCACTGGTTTGTGCATAGGATGGGCATGAGGTTTGGAAGAGTTGATGCCACTTGCTAAAATAGTATCAAATGATAGGCCTGAAGCTCCCAACTCACGCATACGGAAGTCAAGGAAGTTGGCAATCTCAATTTCAGTCTTTCCTGGCTTAATAAAGTCAAGCGCGTCGCGGAAAGCTTGGTCTGAGATTGAACAAGCCTTGCGAATAGCTGCAATCTCCACTTCATCCTTAATCATTCGAAGACCTTCGACAAACTGAGTTTGTGGAAGCAAATCAATTCCCTCAAAGGTTGCCTGCATACGGTGATAATAAGACACTGAAATCTCATCTTCAAAACCGATTCGAGACAAGCCCATGTCCTTGACAATTCCTGCAATGACAGCCAATTCATCACGGTCAGCCACAATCTCAAAACCACTGGTTTCTTGCTTGGCTGCAATGATATAGCGAGAGTCTGTCACCAAGACCTGACGGTCACGGCTGATAAAGACTGTTCCGTTTGAGCCCCAAAAACCAGTCAAATAATAGACGTTTTTAAGGTTATTGATGATGATGCCATCTAGTTCTTTTTCTTGCATTTTATCTAGAAATGCTTGTACGCGTTTATTCATGATGTAATTTTCCTTTCAAATAATGTCCTGTGTAGCTGGCTTGGTTAGCAGCTACTTCTTCTGGAGTTCCTGTTGCGATGATGGTTCCACCACCGACACCGCCCTCAGGTCCCAAGTCAATAATATGGTCTGCCGTCTTGATAACATCCAGATTGTGCTCAATGACAAGAACTGTATTGCCATCATCGACAAAGCGAGCTAAAACCTTAAGCAAGCGAGCGATATCCTCGGTATGAAGCCCTGTCGTCGGCTCGTCCAGAATGTAGAAAGATTTTCCTGTCGATCGTTTGTGGAGTTCACTAGCCAGCTTCATACGCTGGGCTTCTCCCCCAGAAAGGGTGGTAGCAGGTTGCCCTAGCGTTACATAGCCTAGCCCCACATCCTTGATGGTCTGAAGTTTGCGTTGAATTTTCGGAATGTGTTGGAAGAATTCCACCGCATCGTTGACAGTCATATCCAAGACCTGCGAGATATTTTTTTCCTTGTAATGGACTTCTAGGGTTTCACTGTTGTAACGGGTCCCGTGGCAAACTTCACAAGCCACATAAACATCTGGCAAGAAGTGCATCTCAATCTTGATAATCCCGTCACCTGAGCAGGCTTCACAGCGACCTCCCTTAACATTGAAACTAAAACGTCCCTTTTTGTAACCACGAATCTTAGCCTCATTTGTCTGGGCAAAAAGGTCACGTATATCGTCAAAAACTCCTGTATAGGTAGCTGGGTTGGACCTAGGCGTTCGTCCGATAGGACTTTGGTCAATGTCAATCAAGCGGTCTACATGCTCAATCCCCGTAATCGTTTTAAACTTACCAGGTTTGTCTGAATTACGGTTGAGCTTCTGAGCAATAGCTTTTTTGAGGATGCTGTTGATTAGGGTCGATTTTCCTGAACCTGACACCCCTGTCACTGCGATGAATTTTCCTAGTGGAAAGCGAGCCGTGACATTTTGCAGGTTGTTCTCACGCGCTCCTGTCACTTCTATAAAACGACCATTACCGACACGACGCTCTTCTGGTACTGGAATGGCACGTTTGCCTGACAAGTACTGACCTGTGATAGATTTACTGTTGCAAGCTACCTGCTTGGGTGTCCCTGCAGCGACGATTTCCCCACCAAATACTCCCGCACCAGGACCAACGTCAATCAGATAATCCGCCTCACGCATGGTATCTTCGTCGTGTTCCACCACGATAAGAGTATTACCCAAATCACGCATCTTTTTGAGACTGGCAATCAAACGGTCATTGTCCCTCTGGTGGAGACCGATTGACGGCTCATCCAGGATATAAAGGACACCTGATAGGTTAGAACCAATCTGAGTTGCCAAGCGAATACGCTGACTTTCCCCACCTGAAAGGGTTCCTGCTGAACGCGACAGGGTCAGATAATTAAGACCAACGTTATTAAGGAAGGTCAAGCGATCCTTGATTTCCTTGAGAATTGGCCGAGCAATGATGGCTTCATTTTCAGATAGAGTCAACTGGCTTACCAAGTCCAAGTGGTCTGCGATAGACAGGTCTGAGATTTCTCCGATATGTGGCCCTTGCTCACCACCCACACGGACAGACAAGGCCTGGTCATTGAGACGATAGCCGTGACAAGTTCCGCAGGTCAGCTCATTCATGTAAAGACGCATCTGGGTGCGAGTGTAATCGCTGTTTGTCTCGTGATAGCGACGCTTGATATTATTGACAACTCCCTCAAAAGGAATGTCAATATCGCGCACGCCACCAAATTCATTCTCATAGTGGAAATGGAATTCCTTACCATCTGACCCATAGAGAATCAAGTTCTTATCCTCTTCTGACAAGTCCTCAAAAGGCTTATCCATATCCACTCTAAAGGCTGTCATAGCCTGCTCTAGCATATTTGGATAGTAGTTGGATGAGATAGGATTCCAAGGAGCTAAGGCTCCCTCACGTAAGGTTTTGCTGGCATCAGGCACTACCAAATCAGTATCCACCTCCAGCTTGATGCCCAAGCCATCACACTCACTACAAGAACCAAAAGGAGCATTGAATGAGAAGAGACGTGGCTCTAACTCTGGAACAGTAAAGCCACAAACTGGACAGGCATAATGCTCAGAGAAGAGCAACTCAGAGTCGTCCATGGTGTCGATAATGACATAACCTTCTGCAATACGAAGGGCAGCCTCAATGGAATCAAAGAGACGACTACGAATACCCTCCTTGATGACAATACGGTCAACCACGACATCAATATTGTGTTGCCTGCTCTTAGACAACTCTGGCACTTCGGTCACATCATAGACTTCCCCATCCACACGGACACGAACATACCCATCTTTCTGAACCTTCTCGATAACACTCTTATGTTGGCCTTTTTTCTTGCGGATGACAGGGGCCAAAATCTGCAAGCGCTGGCGTTCAGGTAACTCCAAAACCTTATCCACGATTTGCTCCACAGAAGAAGCCTTGATAGCTCCATGCCCGTTGATACAGTAAGGCGTCCCCACACGCGCATAGAGGAGACGCAGATAGTCATTGATTTCAGTCGTGGTTCCCACCGTCGAGCGAGGATTTTTACTAGTCGTTTTCTGGTCGATGGAAATAGCTGGGCTGAGACCATCAATAGCATCTACATCAGGCTTCTCCATATTTCCCAAGAATTGACGAGCGTAGGCTGACAAACTCTCCACATAGCGACGTTGTCCCTCCGCATAGAGGGTATCAAAGGCCAGACTGGATTTCCCTGAACCTGACAAGCCGGTCACGACAACCAGCTTGTCTCGCGGAATCTCCACATCAATATTTTTTAAATTATGGGCACGCGCCCCATGAATGACAATTTTATCTTGCATTTTTGTTCTTTCTAGTCCATTATTGCTTACCATTATACCAAAAAAAGTGAGATTCTATTACCCAAAAGGCCGATTTTGTAGTATAATAGTACGGTGTGAAAAAATCTGAAAAATGAGAAAGGATAAGGGATATGAAACAAGTTTTTCTCTCTACAACAACTGAATTTAAAGAGATCGATACGCTTGAACCGGGTACTTGGATCAATCTCGTCAATCCGACTCAAAATGAATCACTCGAAATCGCTAACGCCTTCGATATCGATATTGCGGACCTTCGAGCACCGCTCGATGCGGAAGAAATGTCTCGTATTACCATTGAAGACGAGTACACCCTGATTATCGTTGACGTGCCGGTCACAGAGGAAAGAAATAACCGCACCTACTACGTAACCATCCCGCTTGGTATTATCATCACCGAGGAAACCATTATCACTACGTGTTTGGAACCACTACCTGTCCTTGATGTCTTTATCAACCGTCGATTGCGTAATTTCTACACTTTCATGCGTTCGCGTTTTATCTTCCAGATTCTCTATCGCAATGCAGAGCTTTACCTAACAGCCCTTCGTTCGATTGACCGTAAGAGTGAACAAATCGAAAGTCAACTGCATCAATCAACTCGTAATGAAGAATTGATTGAGCTCATGGAATTGGAAAAAACCATCGTCTATTTCAAGGCTTCCCTCAAAACAAATGAGCGTGTGATTAAGAAATTGACCAGCTCAACCAGCAATATCAAGAAATACCTTGAGGACGAGGACCTGCTTGAAGATACCCTGATTGAAACCCAACAGGCCATCGAGATGGCAGACATTTATGGAAACGTCTTGCACTCTATGACAGAGACCTTCGCCTCTATCATTTCTAACAACCAGAACAACATCATGAAAACCTTGGCCCTTGTGACCATCGTCATGTCCATCCCCACCATGGTCTTTTCTGCCTACGGGATGAACTTTAAGGATAATGAAATCCCCCTAAACGGAGAGCCAAATGCCTTCTGGTTAATCGTCTTTATCGCCTTTGCTATGAGTGTCTCGCTCACTCTCTATCTCATCCATAAAAAATGGTTCTAAGAGGAGTTCCTATGTCTCAGATTGATCTACAAAAATTAACTAAGAAAAACCAAGAATTTGTCCACATCGCTACCCAACAATTCATCAAAGATGGAAAAACAGATGCTGAAATCAAGGCTATTTTTGAGGAAGTTATTCCCCAAATCCTTGAGGAGCAAGCCAAGGGTACGACTGCTCGTTCCCTCTATGGCGCACCGACCCACTGGGCTCATAGTTTCACTGTCAAGGAACAATATGAAAAAGAGCATCCAAAAGAAAATGATGATCCAAAACTCATGATTATGGATTCAGCCCTTTTCATCACTAGCCTCTTTGCTCTCGTCAGCGCCCTCACAACCTTCTTTGCGGCAGATCAAGCTTTCGGCTATGGATTGATTACTCTTCTATTAGTTGGACTGGTTGGTGGATTTGCCTTTTACTTGATGTACTACTTTGTTTACCAATACTATGGACCAGATATGGACCGCAGTCAACGTCCACCTTTCTGGAAATCTGTACTGGTTATCCTAGCTTCTATGTTCCTTTGGTTACTTGTCTTCTTTGCAACAAGCTTCCTACCAGCTAGCCTTAACCCAGTACTTGCTCCAGTGCCACTGGCTATTATCGGAGCAGTTCTCCTAGCCCTTCGCTTCTATCTCAAGAAACGCTTAAATATCCGCAGCGCAAGTGCAGGACCAACACGTTATTAAGCAGAATCATAAAAGCAACTGCAGGTGCGGTTGCTTTTTCAATTACTTTTTTTGATTTTAAAGCATTCTTCTGACATCCCACATAGCTTTCTCTTATCCTTTGTGATAAAATAGGCTCAATCTATTTCTAGGAGGATAAAATATGATTTCTACTATTAGTATTGTTAGTTTATCTAGTGGCATTATCGGAGAGGACTTTGTCAAACACGAAGTGGACTTGGGTGTCCAACGTCTCAAGGACTTGGGAGTCAATCCTATCTTTTTGCCCCATTCGCTAAAAGGATTAGACTTTATCAAGGACCATCCTGAAGCTCGTGCAGAGGATTTAATTCATGCCTTTTCTGATGATAGCATCGACATAATCCTATGTGCCATCGGTGGAGACGATACCTATCGCTTACTACCTTATCTTTTTGAAAATAATCAACTACAAAAAGTTATCAAACAAAAGATTTTTCTTGGCTTCTCAGATACAACCATGAATCATCTCATGTTGCATAAACTAGGAATCAAGACTTTTTATGGTCAATCCTTCTTAGCAGACATTTGTGAATTGGACAAAGAAATGCTAGCCTATAGCCTTCACTACTTTAAAAAATTGATTGAGACGGGAAGAATCTCAGAAATCCACCCTAGTGACGTTTGGTATGATGAAAGGACTGACTTCAGTCCCAAGGCTTTGGGAACACCTCGTGTCAGTCATGCAAATACCGGTTTTGAGTTGTTGCAAGGAAATGCCCAGTTCGAGGGAAAAATCCTCGGTGGTTGCCTCGAATCCCTCTACGATATCTTTGACAACTCTCGATACGCAGATAGCACGGAGCTCTGTCAAAAATACAAACTTTTCCCTGACTTGTCAGACTGGGAAGGAAAGATCCTCTTGCTAGAGACAAGCGAAGAAAAGCCTGAGCCAGAAGACTTCAACAAGATGTTGCGGACTTTAAAAAACACTGGTATATTCGAAGTCATCAGTGGACTCCTGGTCGGAAAACCTATGGATGAAACTTTCTATGACGACTATAAAGAGGCACTATTGGATATTATTGACAGCAATATCCCGATTGTCTATAATCTCAATGTCGGCCACGCAACTCCAAGAGCAATTGTACCCTTTGGAGTCCATGCCCATGTAGATGTACAGGAACAAGTCATTCGCTTTGACTATAACAAAAAATAAATAGTTTCTCTATTTTTGTGCTTTTGTATTGGTTTTCGTTACAATTTGTATCTGAATTTATTGCATTTCGCTAATTTCTATGGTATCCTTTTAAAGGAGGTGTATATGACAAAACAAAAAATTAATCGAATCGTAGGTTCTATTGGTGCCTTTATTGGAATTATAGTATTTATTGCCTACATACCTCAAATTATCGCTAATTTACAAGGAAATAAAGCTCAACCATTTCAACCTTTATCAGCTGCAATATCTTGCTTAATCTGGGTTATTTATGGATGGACAAAGGAACCTAAGAAGGATTGGATACTAATCATTCCAAATTCAGCTGGTGTTATTTTAGGTGGAATCACTTTTCTGACTTCACTCTAACAAATATACTAGTATATATAAAAAGCTGGGAAAAATTTCTCAGCTTTTTTCTATATTCTCAGATATGCTAGTTACCTGTACACACTAACTTCCGCTTTTCCACTCACAATCATTCTCATGGTCATCAACTAACCCTGCAGCCTGTAGAAAAGACAAGACGGCAACTGGGCCTGTGAACTTGAAGCCTCGTTTTTTGAGATCTTTGGCTAATTTCTCAGACAAAGCGGTTTTAGCTGGGGCTTGGCGGTAATCGGGAACATCGTTAACGATCGTTTTCCCCTCAACAAAAGACCAAAGATAGGCATCAAAAGAGCCGTACTCTGTCTGTAGTCGTAGAAAGGCTTGGGCGTTAGCGCGTGTAGCAAAAATCTTGGCTCTATTTCGAATGATGGCTGGATTCTCCAGCAAGTCTTCCAGTTCGGTGTCGGTCATCTCTGCGACTGCGTGAATTTGATAGCCATAAAATGCTTCTCGGAAAGCTTGACGTTTGTTGAGCACCGTTTCCCAAGACAGACCATGTTGAGGCGGTAAGTTTGCTAGTCAAGGAGTAAAACGACGAAGATTAGCATTTACTTCCGCCCATGCGATAGCTGTCCGTGATTGACAAGTGCTAG